>JADLBT010000067.1 GCA_020847555.1 Gemmataceae bacterium | reverse complement strand
TTCCGGACGTGCCGGCCCGGCTGCAGCTCTGGTGGCAGGCGCCGACGTTCGCCCACGAGCCGATCCCGCCCTGGCACTTCAAGCACCTCGGCAGAGATCTCCCGCCCACCGTCCGCGCCGACGAGTTGGCGGCCGAGGGCCAAAAACTCGCCCGGCGGCTGGGCTGTGCCCGGTGCCATGCATCGGCCTTTCCCGGCGTGACCGAGCCGCCGCCGGGGCCTTCACTGGCCGACACAGCCGACCGCCTCGGGCGCGACTGGGTGCTGCGCTGGCTCGCTGATCCGGCGCAGGTCCACGCCGACGCGCGTATGCCGGCCCTGTTCGCGTCGGACCGCACTGGCTTTGCCGAGCGCTGGCTCATCGCGGAGCACCTTGCGGGAACGCGGAGCGCTCGGCCCGCGGTGGAACCGGCGGGCGATCACCGCGCCGGCCGGTTGGCGTACCTCAACCTCGGCTGCGCGGCGTGCCATCCGATCCCGGATCTGCCCCGCGCCCAGCAGGCCGACCTTGACCGCACGCCCTTGCGCGGGCTGGGGGATCGGATGTCCGCCGAGCAGTTGACGGCATTCCTCGGCAACCCGCACGGCCGCTACCCCGACGGGCGCATGCCGCGCATCCCCGTCCCGCCACAGACCGGGCGCGACCTCTCCGCCTACCTGCTGCTGTGGTCGAAACCGTCCGCCGACGTGCCGGCAGTCAAGCCTCCGACGCCCGGCGAGATCAGCGCCGTCGTCCGCCGGCTCAGGGTGCGGAACCAGGCCGCCGCGGGGCCGGCACTCCTGAGCGCGAAGCGCTGCGCCGAGTGCCACCCCGGCCTCGGCGCAACCACGCCAGCGGACATCCCACTGAAGCGGCGAGACGAGGGAAGTGGCTGCCTCTCCGGCAAGACGCTGCCGCGCTTCACGCTGGCGCCGAGGGAGCGCGCGGCGCTCGCGGCCTATCTGAAGGTTGCGCCGCGCGAACGGCACCCGTCGCCGTTCACGGCCCGGCAGCGACTCCTCGAACGTGCTGGCTGCGTCCGCTGCCACCAGCGCGACAGCGACCGGCCGCCGCCCCTCGAAGTCGCCAGCAGCACGCTCGGCGGCGCCTTCCTGCAACACCTGCCGGCCCAGCGCACGCCGCGCCTGACGTACCCGCACCAGAAGTTCCTGCGCTCGTACCTCCTCACCACCGTGCGCGAGGGCGTCGCGGGGCTGCGCACGCCGCGCTACTCCTACCGCATGCCGGCGTTCGGCCACGAGGCGGAGACGCTCGTGCAGGCGCTGGCCGAGGGCGACGGCGAGTTGCCGGCCGGTTCGGGGGACGCCGCCTCGCCGGTGAAGGATCCAACCCTCGGCCCGACGACCGGGCCGCTGCTGGTCGGCTTTCAGGGATATGCGTGCGTCTCGTGTCACGTCTGGGAGGGCAAGCTGCTGGCGCCGACGGACCCGGGGAACATCGCCACCGACCTGACGAAGGTCGCCGGCCGCATCCGCCGCGACTGGTTCGAGCGCTTCCTCGAAGATCCAGCCCGGTTCCACCCCGGCACACCCATGCCGTCGATCTTCCAGCGCGGTCAGCCCGCACTGCTGCCGTCGGTCCTCGACGGCGACCCCGGCAAGCAGAAAGACGCGCTGTGGAGCTACTTCGCGCTCGGCAGCAAGGCGCCCAGTCCGAAGCCGCCGCCGCCACTGGTCGTGACGCTACCCGACGATGGGGGGCCGCTGGTCGCGCAGGTGCCGATGCGCGTGCCACCCGAAAAAAGTGTCGAGAGCCTCACCCTGCTGTACGACACGCACGATCTGATCGTGTATGACCTCGGCGCCGGCGCGCCGCACACCATCTTTACCGGCGGCCGAATCCTGCGCGACCTGCAGGGGCGGTTGCGGACCTACACGGCGTTGGGGACCGTAGCGACCGGACCCTTCACTGACGCGGCGCCGTGGCGCCTGGTCGGCGCGGGCAAGCCGGAGGACGCGACGGCGCGGACGCTGCACGGCTATGACCGGCTCAGGGACGGGGCGCGCCTCCGGTGGAAGGTCCAGTTCTCTGCCGGGGCCGTGGAGGTCGTCGAGGCGCTGCGCCTCGTCCGTGTCGGTGATCGGCGCCGGTTGCTGCGCGAGCTGAACGTCACCGGCATCCCCGGGGGCCGCGCTATCGAGGTGACGGGGCCGGCCGCCGGACTGGCCGAGGTTGCGGTCCAGGCCACGACGGGCAAGGCCTTCGGCAAGCGCGACGGCAAGGCGTTCCGCGCCACCCTGACGCCCGATGGGAAGGGGGCTGCCGCCGTCGTCACCTGCGAGTTGCCGCCGGCCCGGCGCCCGCCACCCCCGGAGCGCATGGTTCTCACCGCTGCGGTCCAGCACGAGGGCGCGCTCGAGCGCCCCGGCTACCGAGCGGTTGCCTACCCGCGGCCGAAGACGGCTACCGGCGAGGACCGTGTCATGCCGTCGGCGGTGGCCGTCCACCCGCGTGACGGCCGGGTGTTCGTCGCGTCGATGAAGACGGGCGAGCTGTTTGTCCTCCGCGACCCCGACGCCGGCGCGAAGGCGCACTTCGAGAATTACACCGGCGGGCTGTTCGAGGAGGCGTACTCCCTGCTCGCCGAGGCCGACGGCCTGTATGTGCTGCACCGGCGCAACCTGACGCGGGTCGTGGACACCAACGGCGACGGCCGCGCCGACCGCTTCGACCGGGTGGCGGCGCTGCCGCACGGCGTCGGCGAAACCTACGACTACGCCTATGGCCTGGCGCGCGACCGGACCGGCGCGTTCGTCCTCAGCTACGCCCCCTACGCCAACCGCCACCTGCCCGGGTCGGGCGGGGCGCTGCGGCTGGTGCCCGGCAAACCACCGCGCGAAATCGCCTTCGGGATGCGCAATCCGGTGGGCTGGTGTGCCGGGCCGGACGGCGCGATCTTCTTCACCGACAACCAGGGCGAGTGGGTCGCGACGAACAAGCTCTCGCACGTCGCGGAGGGGCGGTTTTACGGGTTCCCGAACCCGGGCCAGCCGCAGCACGCGAAGAAGCCCGCAGGCAAGGCAGCCGTCTGGGTGCCGTATGCGTGGGCGCGCTCGATCAACGGCGTGGCCCACGACCACACCGGCGGCAAGTTCGGGCCATTCGCGGGGCAGGTGTTCCTGGCCGAGCTGATGTACGGCGGCGCGATCGTGCGGGCGAACCTGGAGAAGGTGAACGGCGAGTATCAGGGCGCCTGCTTCCCGTTCTGGGGCAAGGGCCTGCTCGGGCCGCTGACATTGGCCTTCGCCCCGACCGGGCGGCTGTACGTCGGCAGCGTCACCGAGCCGGGGTGGATGGCGCAGCCGGACCGCGGGGCGCTGTACGGCATCGACTTCACCGGCGAGGTGCCGTTCGAGATCCAGTCCATCCACGTCCGGCCGCAGGGCTTCCGCCTCGTCTTTACCCGGCCGGTGGCGCCGGAAACCGCCCGCCGCGCTGCGTCGTACCACCTGGAGCACCATCGCTACGAATACACTGGCGCTTATGGATCGCCCGAGCTGGACCGGACAGCGGTGCCGGTGCGGCGCGTCGAACTGGCCGCCGATGGTCGCAGCGTCGAACTGACGACGGCGCCGCTGGTGCGCGAGCGCGTGTACCTGATCAGCGCGCCCGGGATGCGCTCCCCGGCGGGGGAGGCACTCGTTCACCCGACGGGGGCGTACACGCTCAATGAGATCCCCGCGCCCGGGAAGTGAGGCGCGCCCCTCCTCCCTGGGCGTGTAAAGCCCACGGGCTGCGGCCCGCGGGCTTTGAAAGAACCCTCCACACCTTCAATGACAACAGGGGGGAGAACCAAGGCCCTCCCCCCTGTTAAGAGTGATCTCAGCAGTAAGCCTGTATGGGCCTGGTAGAGTTACACCAGCCCCAGGATGGGGCGGCCGCCGATGCCGGAGATGTTGAACGGGCGGCCGATCGGGTCGCGGACCTGCGTCGTTGGGTCGATGCCGAGAGCCCGGTACACCGTTGCGAACAGATCCGGGACGCGCACCGGGTTGTTCGCCACCGCCAGGCCGTCCTGGTCGGTCGCGCCGTAAGCCTGACCGCCGCGGATCGCGCCGCCGCCGACCACCACCGACCAGCACCGCGCCCAGTGATCGCGGCCGTTGTTCTGGTTGATGCGCGGCGTCCGCCCGAACTCGCCCATCCACAGCAGGACCGTGTTCTGCCACATGCCGCGGTCGTTCAGATCGCGCACCAGCGTCCCCATCGCCCGGTCGAGGGTCGGCTGCAGCCGCTGGCTGTGGGCCTGGAACGTCTGGTTGTGGGTGTCCCACCCGCCGAGGCTCAACTCGACGGCGCTGACGCCTGCCTCGACTAACCGCCGCGCCAGCAGGGCCGCCCGGCCGAAGTTGTTCGCCCCGTAGTCCTCCTGTAGCCGCGCCGGCTCGCTCTTGAGGTCGAACACCTTGCCGTCCTTCGATGCCACCAGACTAAACCCCTTGCGGTAGATGTCCTGGTGGGCCTTGGAGGCGTCGGCGAACGTGGCCCGCTCCTTCTCGGTCGCCAGGTGCGGAGCCCGGCCGACCATGAACTGGTCCTCCAGATCGTAGAACAACCGCTGCCGCCGGCGGACGCGCTCCATCTGTTCGAGTTCGCCCTGGCCCAGGCCGCTGGGAGCGCGGATGTTCTCGGGCGGCGTGCCGGGATTCTGGACCGTGAACGGCGCGTAGTTCATGCCGAGGAAGCCAGGCCCCTCCGCCCCGCGCCCGCCGCCAACGGAGATGTACGTCGGCAGGGAGATCTCCTGGTATCCGGACAGCTTCGGGGCTTCGAGGGACGTCACGGCGCCGATGGACGGGAACGCGATGGCGGGGTTGGGCGTGTAGCCGGTGTGCATCAGCGTCGTGCCGCGGTTGTGGTCGCCCTCGGTCGTGGTCAGCGAGCGGATGATCGCCAGCTTGTCCATCTGCTGGGCGGTCCGCGGCATGTGTTCGCTGATCAGCACGCCCGGCGCGCTCGTCTGGATCGGCCGGAACTCGCCGCCGGTCGGCCGGCCCGGCTTGAGATCCCAGATGTCAATCGTGGCGGGGCCGCCGCCCATCCACAGGATGATGAGACTTTTGTTGTTGCGGCGCAACGTCTGAGCGTTGGCCTGGATGGTGCGGACAAATTCGAGGGCGGGGAGCGCCATCAGCGAGTACCCCGCCACATGTTTGAGGAAGTGCCGTCGATTCATCCCCTGGTTCGCCATCGAGTCACCTACCTTTGATTCCGGTCCCCCCCCAGGTCCGCGACGCATCTGGAAGCGGAGCCTGCCGTTGGTTCCAGTGTGGACCCTGGCCGGGGTCTCTGTCAAGTCCCGGCCGATGGATTTGTCCCCCCCACGACATCCCCTTCGACGTTGCGCGCTCGGCGAGAGTTCCGCGAAGTCGCGCACGTTACGCCGCGTGTCCCTCCCTGCGCAACGCAAGCGGGTTGCGCGCAAAGACGCAAAGAGCGCGAAGGAAGACCTCCGGCGCGCTCTTTGCGTCTTTGCGCACAACCCGCTTGCGGTCAGCCGCCCGCCTTGCCGGCCCCGGCCAGCTCCGGGGTGGCGCCGGTGGTCGCCTCGAAGGCGAGCTTCTTCTCGCCGTCCGTCTCGACGACGCGGACCGTCACCGTGTCCTTGCCGGTGAACTCGCCGTGCAGCAGTTTCTCGGCGAGCGGATCCTCCAGCAGATGCTCGATGGCCCGGCGCAGCGGCCGCGCCCCGAACTCCAGGCTGGTCCCCCTCTCGATCAGCAGCTCCTTCGCCTCGTCCGTCAGCACCAGGGCCAGGTTCTTCTCCTTCAGCCGCTTGGACACCTTCGCCAGCTCGATGTCGATGATGTGCTTGAGGTCTTCCTTCGTCAGACTGCGGAAGACGATGATATCATCGACGCGGTTGAGGAACTCCGGCCGGAACGTCCCCTCCATCGTCTGCTTGAGGGTATCTTTCATCTTCTCGTAGGTCGCCTCGGCGTCCTTGCGGGTGAAGCCGAACGGCTGCTTGCCCACGATCTGCTCGGCGCCCACGTTCGTGGTCATGATCAGGATCGTGTTCTTGAAGTCGATCATGCGGCCGACGTTGTCGGTCAGGCGGCCCTCCTCCATGATCTGCAGCAGCATGTTCCAGACGTCCGGGTGCGCCTTCTCGATCTCGTCGAGCAGCACCACGCTGTACGGTTTGCGGCGGATCTTCTCGGTCAGCTGGCCGCCCTCCTCGTAGCCGATGTAGCCCGGCGGCGCGCCGACCAGCCGGCTGACGTTGTGCTTCTCCATGTACTCCGACATGTCCAGCTGCACGAGGTTGTTCTCGTCGCCGAACATGAACTGCGCCAGCCGCTTGGCGAGCAGCGTCTTGCCGACGCCGGTCGGCCCGGCGAAGATGAACGACCCGATCGGCCGCTTGGGATCCTTCAGCCCGGCCCGGCTCTTGCGCACCGCCCGGGCGATGGCGCAGATGGCCTCGTGCTGGCTGATGACTGTCTTGTGCAGCTCGTCCTCCATCCGGAGCAGGCGCTGCGTCTCGTCCGTGTCGATCCGCTTGAGCGGCACGCCCGTCATCTTGGAGACGACCTCGCGGATCACCTCCTCATCGACAACACCGTCGATCTCCTTGGACTTCTCGCGCCACTCCTTGGTGATCGTCTCCTTCTTCTTCTTGAGCTTGTCGGCCTGGTCGCGCAGGTGGGCAGCCTTCTCGAAGTCCTGCTCGGCGACGGCCGCCTCCTTCTCCTGGTTGAGCTGCTCGATCTGGGCGTCCAGTTCCTTCAGGTCTGGCGGCCGGGTCATCGCCTTGAGCCGGACGCGCGCCCCCGACTCGTCGATCACGTCGATCGCCTTGTCCGGCAGGCACCGGCCGCTGATGTAACGGTCGGACAGCTCGACGGCGGCCTCGAGCGCCTCGTCCTTGATCTGGACGCGATGGTGCGCCTCGTAGCGGTCACGCAGGCCGCGCAGGATCTCGACCGTCTCGTCCTTCGACGGCGGGTTGACGATGATCTGCTGGAAGCGGCGCTCCAGCGCGCCGTCCTTCTCGATGTACTTGCGGTACTCGTCGAGGGTGGTGGCGCCGATGCACTGGATCTCGCCGCGCGCCAGGGCCGGCTTGAGGACGTTGCTCGCGTCGATCGCCCCTTCCGCGCCGCCGGCGCCGACCAGGGTGTGCAGCTCGTCGATGAACAGGATGGTGTTCTTGGCCCGGCGCACCTCGTTCATGACGGCCTTGATACGTTCCTCGAACTGGCCGCGGTACTTCGTGCCGGCGACCATCATGGCCAGATCGAGGACGACGATGCGTTTGTCGCGGAGCAGCTCGGGGACGTTGCTGTCCACGATGAGCTGGGCGAGCCCCTCGACGATGGCGGTCTTGCCGACGCCGGCCTCGCCGAGCAGCACCGGGTTGTTCTTGGTGCGGCGGCTGAGAACCTGGATGACGCGTTCGATCTCGTTCTGCCGGCCGATGACCGGGTCGAGCTTGCTCTGGCGGGCCAGCTCGGTCAGGTCGCGGCCGAAGCTGTCCAGGGCGGGAGTCTTCGACTTGCCCTTGGCAGCAGTTCGTTCCCCGCCGCCCTCGCCGCCCGATTCGGGGTTATGTCCAAGCAAGTTCAGTACCTCCTCGCGCACGTCTTCCAGCTTCAGCCCAAGGTTGATCAGAACCTGGGCAGCCACGCCCTCTTGCTCCCGCAGAAGACCCAGCAGCAGGTGTTCCGTGCCCACATAGTTATGGTTCAGGTTGCGCGCCTCTTCGATCGCATACTCGATGACCTTCTTGGCCCGCGGGGTCTGGGGCAGCTTGCCCATGGTGACCATGTCAGGCCCGGCCTGGACAATCTTTTCGACCTCCAGGCGAATCTTGCGCAGGTCGATGTCGAGGTTCTTGAGCACGTTGGCGGCGACGCCGGAGCCTTCCTTGACCAGGCCAAGGAGGATGTGCTCCGTGCCGATGTACTCGTGGTTGAAGCGCTGCGCCTCCTGGTTGGCGAGCTGCATCACCTTGCGCGCTCGGTCGGTAAAACGTTCATACATTTCCAGCCGTCTCCGCCAGTCCCCACCCCGCCCGCAGTCTGAGAGCCAGGCCGCGAAGCAAGTCGGGGTATGCCCAAGGGTCTTACGTCAGTGGTCCGTCGCGTTGCCGTTACGTCCAGCCGCTCGCGATTCAGAGCCCGGAGAGAAAGCACCGGAGGTCCGGCGCCGCGCCTGCGCTTTCCGTCGGTGGCAAGCGGCTTCAACATCTTGCCGAAAACGGCTCCGTCCGCTGGTGGTGGAGAGGTGACGCCGCCCGTCGCTTCCGCGTGGGGGAGCGCTCGCGGCGTCCCGCTCACTGCAACCACCAGGGAGCCGGCGGGTTAGACCGGCAAGTTGTCTCACGTTGTGAAGGTGCAAAGTAGCTGGTCTGTGAGCATTGTAGTGTGGCCCAGAAGACAAATCAAGGCAGCCGGCGGACCCCCCGACGGGCGCCAGCCCTGCCCATCTTCTTCATTGTACCGCATACGCCATGCCGCGGGCAAAGCGACGCAAGCGCCTGTCGGCTCAGACCTTGTTGCGTCATGGCTTTTCCCCCGCGCTTCCCTACGATACCTTTGTCCGCCTGGTGATCGCACTGGAATACGAGACCGCCACCCATGCTCGACGGATCGTCCCTTCTCCCCCTTCCGGGATCCCCGGCAGTGCGGCCGATTCGCCGACTGCTGGCCGCCAACCGCAGCGAGATCGCCATCCGCGTCTTCCGCTCGGCGCACGAACTCGGCATCCGCACGATTGCCATCTACGCCCACGAGGACCGCTTCGCCCTGCATCGGTTCAAGGCCGACGAGGCGTATCGGGTCGGCAAGCCGGGCGAACCGCTGCGGCCCTACCTCGACATCGAGGGCATCATCGCCCTGGCCCGAGAGCACGACGTCGATGGCATCCACCCGGGGTACGGCTTTCTGTCGGAGAACCCGGCGTTCGCTCGGGCCTGCCGCGAGGCCGGCATCATCTTCGTCGGGCCGCGCGTCGAGGTGCTCGAACAGCTCGGGGACAAGCTGGCCGCCCGTCGCCTGGCTCAGAAGGCCGGCGTCCCGGTCCTGTCCGGCAGCGACGCCCCGGTGCGCGCCCCGGCCGAGGCGAAGGCGCTCGCCCGCCAGCTGGGCTACCCGGTCATCGTCAAGGCGTCCATGGGCGGCGGCGGCCGCGGCATGCGCGTGGCGCGTGCCGCCGACCAGCTCGAGGACGCGGTTGAGCAGGCCCAGCGCGAGGCCGGCACGGCGTTTGGCGTTCCGGACGTTTTCCTGGAGAAGTTCATCGAGCGGCCCCGGCACATCGAGGTTCAGCTCCTCGGCGACCGCCACGGGAACCTCGTCCACCTGTTCGAGCGCGACTGCTCGCTGCAGCGGCGCCATCAGAAGGTGGTCGAGATTGCGCCGGCCCTCAACCTCCCCGCGCCGACGCGCCAGGGTATCCTCGACGCCGCCCTCACCGTCGGCCGCGCCGCCGGGCTCGACAACGCCGGCACCGTCGAGTTTCTCCTCGACACCGATACCGGCGCATTCTACTTCATCGAGGTCAACCCGCGCATCCAGGTCGAGCACACCGTCACCGAGGCGGTCACCGGGTACGACCTCGTCAAGAGCCAGATCCTCATCGCCCAGGGGTCGCCGCTGTCCGACGCGGAGATCGGCCTGGGCGACCAGAACGCGGTGACGACGCACGGCCACGCCCTGCAGTGCCGGGTGACGACGGAGGATCCGGCGAACAAGTTCACCCCCGACTACGGGCGCCTCAGCGCCTATCGGTCGGCGAGCGGTATGGGCATCCGTCTCGACGCCGGCACGGCGTTCGGCGGGGCGGTCATCACCCCGTACTACGACTCGCTGCTGGTGAAGGTGACGGCGCACGGGCTGCGCTTCGTGGACGCGGCCCGGCGGATGGAGCGCTGCTTGCAGGAATTCCGGGTCCGCGGCGTCAAGACGAACATCCCGTTCCTGCTCAACGTCATCACTCACCCGGACTTCCTGGCCGGGCGCTTCACCACGCGCTTCATCGACGAGAAACCGGAGCTGTTCGACCTGCCGTACCGCCAGGACCGGGCGACGAAGTTGCTGACGTACATCGGCGAGGTGATCGTCAACGGTCACCCGGAGGTCAAAGGTCAGAGGTCAGAGGAAAGCCCACGGACTGCGTTCCGTGGGCCAGGCGCCGAGGACTTGCCCCACGTGATGCAGCCCGTGGGCTTTCAAGGGATTGTGCCTTCCGGCACGCGCGACAAGTTCATGGAGCTGGGACCGGAGCGGTTCGCGCAGTGGGTGCTCGAGCAGGAGCGGGTACTCGTCACCGACACGACGTTCCGGGACGCTCACCAGTCGCTGCTCGCGACGCGCATGCGCACCTACGACATGCGGTGCATCGCGCCGACCTACGCCGCCCGCCACCACCAGTTATTCTCTCTGGAGATGTGGGGCGGGGCCACGTTCGACACCGCCATGCGCTTCCTCAAGGAGGATCCGTGGCAGCGGCTCAGCGAGCTGCGCGAGCGTGTCCCGAACATTCTCTTTCAGATGCTGCTGCGCGGCAACAACGCGGTCGGGTACGCCAACTACCCCGACAACGTTGTCAAGGCGTTCACCAGGGAGGCGGCCCAGGCCGGCATCGATCTCTTCCGCATCTTCGACGCCCTCAACTGGCTGCCGAATCTGCGGCTGGCGATCGAGACGGTGCGCAACGCCGGCATGCTGTGCGAGCCAGCCATCTGCTATACCGGCGACATTCTCGACCCGCAAAGAGCCAAGTACAACCTGACGTACTACGTCGATCTCGCGAAGGAGCTGGAGCGGCTCGGCGCCAACCTGCTGGCCATCAAGGACATGGCCGGACTGTGCAAGCCGTTCGCCGCGCGCACGCGGGTGCGGGCGCTGAAGCAGGAGGTCGGCATCCCGATCCACTTCCATACCCACGACAGCGCCGGCGGGCAGATCGGGTCGCTGCTGATGGCGGCCGAGGTCGGGGTGGATGTCGTCGATGCGGCCATGTGGCCGTTTTCCGGGATGACGAGCCAGCCGAGTTTGAACACGCTGGTCGAGTGCCTCCGCCACCACCCGCGCGACACCGGCATGGCATACGAACCGCTGGAGGAGACGGCCGAATACTGGGAGCGGGTGCGCACCTACTACGCTCCGTTCGAGACCGGCATGCTCGCGGCCAGCGCCGAGACGTACCGCCACGAGATGCCGGGCGGGCAGGCGACGAACCTCCGCCAGCAGGCGAACGCGGTCGGCCTGGAGGGTCGATGGCACGACGTCTGCCGCGCCTACGCCGAGGTGAACCGGCTGTTCGGCGACATCATCAAGGTGACGCCGACGTCGAAGGTGGTGGGCGACATGGCGCTGTTCATGGTCGCCAACAACCTGACGGCCGACGACGTTCTGTCCGGCAAGCGCGAGCTGGCGTTCCCCGAGTCGGTGGTCGAGTTCTTCGAGGGCAAGCTGGGGCAGCCGCCCGGCGGGTTCCCGAAGGATCTCCAGAAGCGGGTGCTGCGCGGGCGCAAGCCACTGCGCGGGCGGCCCGGGTCGAGCCTGCCGCCGGCGGACCTGGCCGGGACGCGCAAGAAGTTGGAGAAACAGCTCCACCGGCGCGTGACGGAGCGGGAGGCGATCACCTACGCCCTGTATCCGCGCGTCTTCCCCGAACTCGCGGCCCACCAGGCGAAGTACTCCGACACGAGCGTCCTGCCGACGCCGACGTTCTTCCACGGGATGGAGGCGGGGGAGGAGATCAGCGTCGAGATCGAGGCCGGCAAGACGCTGATCGTCAAGTTTCTGGCGGTCGGGGATCCGCACGCGGACGGACGCCGGCTGGTGTTCTTCGAGCTGAACGGCCAGCCGCGCGAGGTGCTGGTGGAGGATCGGTCGCTGTCGGCCGGGGCGACCACCCGTCGCAAGGCCGACCCGAACGACTCGCGGCAGGTCAGTGCGTCGATGCCCGGGCTCCTCACCCGCGTGATGGTCGCGGAGGGGGAGGAGATCGCGGCCGGCCAGAAGCTGGTGACGCTGGAGGCGATGAAAATGGAAACGACCCTCTACGCCGAGGTGGCGGGACGGGTCGCCGAGGTGCTCGTCCGGGCCGGCACGCAGGTCGAGGCAGGCGACCTGCTGGTGCGTCTCGAATAAGCGTGATCACTACCAGCCCGGAGTGTCAGCGCCGGGTTCTTGTCGCGCCCGTCGCTGGCGCTCCGGGTTGGTCAGCGCAGGATGGGGAACCCCAGCAGCGGGGGCCGCAGACACCGGCGCGGCAGTAGCAGCATTGTGCCGTCGGTCAGCGGGGCGAACAGGCGGTCGGGTCCGAACGGCACCGGGGCGGCGGTCGGTGCGGCGCTCGCCTGCACCGTGTAGCCCAGCCCCGCCAGCTGGCCCGTCGCCGGGTCGATGGCGTGGAACCGGCCGCGCTCGTCGGCGGCGACGAGCACGCCGTCGATGAGCTGTGGGACGCCCGCCACGTCGGCCTGGAACTCGTATGCCGGCCAGGGCGGGCGGTCCCGGTCCGGGTCGAGCCACACCAGCCGCCGCCCTTCCAGGATGCACCCGATGCCGTTGCCGCGGACGAACGGCCCGGCCGTGATCCGGCCGCTCAGCGAGGGCCAGCTCCGCACGGTGCGCAGGCTCTCGCCGTCCAGCAGTGTCACCGTATCGGCGCTGTCCGCCACGCAGACGCGCGGCCCGCCGCTGACTCCGCCGGGGAGGACCGCGGGCGGCGCCACGATGCGGTTCGACAGCTCGGCCGTGGCCCGGGTTTCCCACATCTTGCCGTCCAGGTGCATCCGCAACACCCCGCGGCTGCCGTCCGTGACGAGGAACTGATCCGGACCGAGGGCGACGACGTGCCCCGGCGCCTGCTCGTCGGCGTGCGGCGCACGCCAGTTGGTGGGGCCTGTCGTCGCCGCGCCGCCGGCCAGTGGCTGCCGCACCAGGACGCCGTTGCTCAGCGGCAGGATCAGCGCGTCGCCGACGACCGCCGGAGTGCCGGCCAGCGACGCCTGGAGGGTGAACGCGCGCGGCGGCCCGGACTCCTTGCCCGGCGCGAACGTCCGCACGGTCAGGACGTGGTCCGCCCCCCGCCGGTGGGCCGCGACGGCGAGGACGGCCCCGTCCGGAGTCGCGAGCAGGTGGGCCGAGTCCCCGTCGCCGAGGAGCCGACCCGACACCCGATACCCGCCCGTACGCCAGGCGCTGCCCCAGCCGCCAGCCACAGCTGCCGGGTCGAACAGAACCAGTGCGCCGCCGACGTCGCGCGCCAGCACGCGCTCGCCGATCGCGACCGGCTGGCCGCGGCACACGACGCCGAGCTGTCGCTGCCAGCGCGACTCGCCCCTGTGGGCGTCGAACGCCGTGGCCAGGCACCCCAGCCCGTCGGGCGACTGCGTCACGAGGTAGAACACCGCGCCGGCCTCCTCCGTCTCGACCTGCGCGGCGTGCAGCGGCGAACCGGGGCGGAGCAGCTCGTGGCCGGCCGGGTTCAGCCGCGGGCCGGCGGCGCGGGTGAAGGCATACCGGAGCCGAAACAGGCCGCCGTGGGTCAGCGCCCAGAACGTCTTGCCGTCGGCGTGGATCACCTGGGCACGGGCCGAATCGGACCGGCCCCGGCTGGAGAGGGCGAGCCGCTGACGGCCGAGCAGGGACAGCGGCCCCGACCCGTCGGCGCGCGGCTCGATGGCGTAGAGGACGAACTCGCCCGCGTCGGTGACCGCCGCCAGCTTCTCGCCGTCCGACCACGGCGGAAACCACAGCGCCCCTGCCAGCGGCCCTTCCTGCTGCACCGGCTCGGCGTCGGCGTCGGCGACCGGGAGGGCGAACACGCGCAGCCGGACACCTCCTAGCCCCTCCGCCTGGCCGAGGACGAGATACCCATCGGTCCCGGCGGCCTTCCCGTCGGCCCGGGCCGCCCCGCGCCGGCCGACCACCAGGGGGGCGGCGCGCACCGACCCGCTCGGGTGGCCGGAGTAGAGGACCGCCACGCACGTCCGCTTCGCCACGTCGAGAACGTAGACGCAGAAGCTGTCAGCCGGCAGGTAGAGCAGGTGCGTGCCGGGCTGATGGGCGCCGCCGGCCGACAGCGGCTGCCCCAGATCGTAGAACCCGACGAGGGTGCCGCCGGCCAGGTCGATCTCCTCGACGCGCCCGCCGTAGGTCGGGACGAAGGCGCGACCGTCGATCGCGACCGGCGCGCCGAGGCACGGGGCCGACAGCCGGCGACACCAGCGGGTGGCGCCCGTGGCCGCGTCGAGGGCGGCGAGAGCCTGGCTGTCCGACGACAGGACTAGCACCCGGTCGGGGGCGATCTCGTCGCGCGGCAGCCACAGCGGGGGCGTGCCGGTGTCGGCGCCGAGTCGGACTGCCCACCGGACCTGGCCGTTGTCCGGCTCCAGGGCGTAGAGGACGCCGCGCGCCAGGGCGAGGACCGGACGGCGGCCGGGACGCGCCTTCCCGCCCCCGGCCTCCAGCGCCGGCAGGACGAGCAGGCTGGGCGCACTCTCCTCGACGAGGTCATCGCGCGCTGGAGCGGGCGCCAGGGCCGTGTACTTGACGCTGGCCCGGTGCGCCGCTGGCAGGCGGTCCAGCAGCGCCTTCACCTCCGGCTGCTTTTCCAGCCCAGCCCGCCTGGCGAGCCCCCGCGCCTCCTGGACAAAGACGGCCGAAGGGCCGCCCTCCAGCCGCTGCTTGATGGCGGCGACGGTGGCCTCCTGCAGCTCGTGGGCGGCGATCCGTTCCTCGGCGCGCTTGAGATCCTCGGCCGGCGGCGGCTGGTCCCTGTACTTCGTCGCCACCTCGTAGAGCCCGGCCGCCTGGCGGAGCAGGTCGCGGTCGAGCTTCTGGTCCGCCAGCGCCAGGAACTCGCGCGCCAGACGCCGGAACCCCTCGTGCAGCTCGGGGTGGTACTTCGCCAGCCGCGGGTCGCCCCTGTACTCGCCGACGAACGCCAGCAGCCGCTCGGCGTTGCGCTTCATTTCCTCCGGCCCCTGCACGCTCTGGAGCGGGTCGAGGACGTCGGCCAACTCGGCGACGAACCGATACGTCGCCTCGTCCGGGCTCTGCGGGAAGTCGCGCGCCAGGGTGCGAAACTGCTCCGCGGCCTCGGCGTAGCTGCGTTCCTGAAAGCGCTTGACGGCCAGCTGGTAGCGGTCCGCCTCGTTGCCGGCCTCGCGCCGTGCCACGATCTGCAACCCGCCCCACACGGCCCCGCCCAGCAGCGCGAGCAGGACGACGATCCCGACGAGGGAGCGGCGCCGGCGGCGCGGCGGCGCCGGGTCGAGTTCCGGGGTGGGTGTTGCGGAGGAGGCGTAGGCGGCCAGGTCTGACAGTCCCTCGGCGACCGTCTCCCCGCGTGGCGGCGGACCCGCGTGCCAGTCGGCCACGGCGAATGGGGCCGCGCCCGCTTCCGCCGGCGCCGGTTCGTCCGGTGGGGTCGCCGCGGCGCCGTCTCCCAGCCCCAGCTCGCGCAGCATTGCCTGGGCCTCCTCGTCCGAGAGCGCTTCCGGCGGGGTCGGCTCGGGAGGCGGGGGCGGCGCCGCAGGGGGGGCCGGCTCCTGGGTTGTCGCGGGCGGGGCCAGGGGCGCGGTGGCCGGCGTGCTGGGAGGCGAGGGTGGGACGGCGCCGCGGGTACGGACCGCCGCGGGGGCCGCTGACGGTGGGGCCACCTGGGCAGGCTGGGGCGGCCGCGGACGGGGCGCGGGCTTGCGCGGCGTCGCAGGGGGGGCGGCGCCGCGCGTGCGGACCGGCGGCGGGGGCGGATTCATCACCGGGCCGCTCGGTTCGGGCGAGGCCGACAGCGGTTCGCTCGCGGCTGGCCCGGGGTCGGCCTGCTCGGCCTGGAGGATAGGGACCAGATCCCCCACGCCGCCGGTGACGTGCCGGGCCGGCGTGGGCGGGGCGATGGGCGGGGCGGGGCCGTCCGCGTCGCGGATCTCAAAGACGAAGCGGCACTCCTGGCGGGGGCAGCGCATGTGCTTGCCGCGCAGGGCCGGTTCGACCTGGTAGGTCGTGTGGCAGCGCGGGCACGTGGTCTTGAGGTGCATGCGGCGATCCCGGGTAGGGGGGAGCCGGTGACGGCGTATCCGTCCATTGTACAACGGCCCGCGCCGACAGGGAGTCATCGGCCGGGGCCGGCCGCCGCGTTCGCGGTTCCTGGTTGTAAGGAGAAGCCACCCGTGGTCTTCAGGTCGGTGTGGGAGTGCCTCCTACCCGACGTGCGTCGACTGGGCGCCGGGGGCGCCCTCGAGAGAGTCGGCTTTATGGAGAAAGATGAGGGTGCGGTTGCACATCCGGATCTCGTCGCCGGATTTCAGGTGGGTGGGTCCGGCGATGCGGTGCCCGTTGAGGAGGGTTCCGTTCTTCGACGCGACGTCGTGCAGCTCGCATCGGTCGTCCAGGTGGACCAGGATGGCGCAGTGCCGCCGCGAGATATACGCATCTGGAACGACGATATCGTTGTCCGGCATGCGGCCGACCGTGTTGAGGCCGATCTTGAGGGGGTAGATGTAGTCCGCGTCCATGAGGACGTACCGGCACCCAGTCGCGGACGGCTGGCCGGGGACGTTCTGGATGGCAGTGTTCCCGTGGGGGGCGTGCGCGAGGCTCGTCTGCCGCTCCGCCGCCATCGTCTCCTCGCCGCGCGCTACCAGCAGCTGCTCGCGCGCCGCGCGGAACTCCTGACGCCGCGGTGCTTCGAGATGAACGCTATTCAGCCGGGCGTCGAACATGACGGGGATACTCGTTCGGACGCAAAGCCACTTGACGGAATTACGACCGCCCTTCCTGAATGCTACCGCGCTGGTCCGGGGTGTCAAGGAGCCAGCGGAACCGCGTCCCGGGGTCGCTGGACCAACCCGCAGCGCCGGCGCCGGGCGCTTGCAGGCGCCCGGCGCTGCGGGTTGGTAACGCGCGCCGCGCGGGTCAGGGGAACGAGATCTCCAGGATCTCGAAACGCACGACGCCCATCGGGACGCGGATCTCGGCGACCTCGCCGGCGCGCTTGCCGAGCAGGCCCTGACCGATGGGGCTGGTGGTGAGGATCTTGTTGTTGTCGTAATCTTCCTGCCCGGGACCGACCAGCTCGAAGCTCTCCTCCTCGCCCAGGTCGAGATCCTTGACGCGGACGCGGGTGCCGAAGACGACGGTGTCATTCGACAGGGTGCTCGGATCGACGAGCTCGGCCCGCCCGAGCTGGTCCTTGATGTCGTTGATCTGGGCCTGCTTGATGCCCTGGTCCTCGCGGGCCGCGTGGTACTCCGCGTTCTCGCTCAGGTCGCCCATCTCGCGGGCGGCGGCGACCCGGCGCGTGATCTCCGTCATCTCCCGTTCCAGCTGCGCGAGTTTCTCCTTGCGCTTCTCGTAGCCCTCGCGCGTCATCGGGACTCGTTCCATTACGCTGGCCCTCAGCTCCGGATCCTCGTGTTAACAAGCACGCCGCCAGGTTCATCAAGGCGCCCGGCCCTGCCGGACGGACCCGGCAGTCACGGGGCGGCGGCGCAGCCTGACCAGATCTTCCGGCCCGTGAAACGAACACACCGCCTCACGCCCTGGCGGAGAGACGGTGCGGGTTGTCTCACGACCTCTAATCGTAGACCCCCCGACCTTCCTGGAACAAGGGGGATTGGCGAAAAGTTACCCGTCTGTGCGGGCTGGCGCGGGGTGTTTCGATCCCCGGTCCGGGGCATCCGGCTTCCCCGTACAGCCCATCTTGCCGACCAACCGCCGAGTTGTAAAGAGGAGTCGGGCCAACGGACCGCCGAATCGGGTCCGAGGAAGGAGCGCCCTCAACCCCGGAATTTGGTCACCGGCCGCGCCTGCTGCATCAAGTGCAGCATCTGCATCAGGTCGTAGGCCGTCAGCTCGCACAGCAGTTCCGTCACCCTGGCGTGCAGCTCGTCGTCGAGTTGCGGCTCCAGTTCCTTCATCAGCTTCGTCAGCCGTTTCTCCTGGTCCTTGATCTCCTTCTCCTCAACGACTCCGTCGGCCATCGTCTGCATGAAGGATTCGAGCTGTCGGGCGTACTGCTCGATCAGCGGTTCCTGGGTCTTGTCGTCGAGCCAGCTCTGACGCTTCTTGCTCTTTGCCATGTCAGGATCCTCTTATTGCCGGTTCCAGGAGGGTGGTGTGCCCTGGGGTTTTGGGAAAGCCCACGGATCGCGCCCCGTGGGTGAAGTCGCAGACACTTCACCCACGGGGCGCGACCCGTGGGCTTTGGTCCTCCTCACTTCGCACCGCGGTCACCGCGCCGTCTCCTTCTGCTTCGCGGCCGGCCCGATCTCCTTCGCCGCCTCCGGAACCTTCGCCGTTTCCGGCGTCACCAGGCCCAGCTGCCGCTCGAAGTCGCGCAGCGCGTCTTCCGCCTGCGCCTTCTCCAGCTCCTGCTCGACCTTGATCTCGGTGAGCCCCTCGCTGGAAAGATCCGCCGCCACCCGTGCCTTCGCCCGGTTCAGGCTGATCTTGTCCTGTACCACCTGCTCGATCTGGCCGAAGTCGGTCGTGACGTTGAAATTGAAGTCGTGGGCGAGCTGCGCCAGCTCGGCCTCGGCGCGGCTCATCTTCAGGTCGGCGTCGTACTTCTGGATCTTTCCCTTCAGCTCGGCGAGCTTGCCCGAGGCGTGCTTGATCTTGGTGAGATTGTTGTTGTACGCCTCCTCGTGCATCTTCAGCTGGGTTTCGTTCTCCTGCAGGCTCTTCTGAGCCTTCTGCATCTCGATGGCGAACTTCGCGGCGGTCTCGCGGTCGCCCTTCTGCAGGTACGCCTTGATGCGGGCCTCGAGGTTCTTGACGTGGGCCTGGTCCGCCTGGGCCTGCCGGCTGACGCGCTCGACGAGGGCCCGGTACTGCTCCAGTCCGAGCCGCCCCCCCCGCAGTTCCTCGACCGCCCGGTCGTACTCGTACTGCATCTGGGCGACCGGGTCGGCTTTCCAGAGGAAGTTCGCGAGCTTGTTGAACTGTGCCTTGATGGCTCGCCAGATCTTGCCGAAGATCATCGCCACACCTGGCCTTTCTACCGATGGATATGTTCGCCGCGCCGGCGCGCGGGGCGGCGGGCCGGCCGCCTGCTCCTTTCTGTATGTTCGCCGGCGCCGCCGGTCAATTGGGCCGGAAACGTCCGTGACATGTGCGACCGGGCAGGAGTACAATGACCGCCGGTGCAGGAACAAGGAATGGAATGGGTCAAGCCCACGGGTGGCGTCCCGTGGGCTTTCCGAAAACCGAACTGGAGGTTGTCGGGGTGATGAGAAGATGCCGTGTACTGCCGACCGCGTCCGCAGTTGCCCTGCTCGCCTTGCTGGGCTGGCACGGCTTGGCGGCTGCGGCCGACCCGACCCCCGAGGCGCGGGAGTTCTTCGAGAAGAAGATCCGTCCGGTCCTGGTCGAGCACTGCTACTCGTGCCACTCGCAGCAGGCGAAGAAGGTCCGCGGCGGACTGCACCTCGACAGCCGTGAGGCGATCCTCCGCGGCGGTGACACCGGGCCGGCACTCGTCCCCGGGAATCCAGGCAAGAGCCGGCTGATCGAGGCGGTCGCCTACCGTAACACCGACCTGCAAATGCCGCCGAAGACGAAGCTGCCAGCAGCGCTCATCGCCGACCTGGCCGCGTGGGTCCAAATGGGCGCCCCCTGGCCGAAGGACGGTGCGAAGATCGTCGGCGCTACGGACGGGTTCGACCTGCAAGGGCGCAAACGGGAGCACTGGGCGTGGCAGCCGGTCCGCCCGCCGGCGCCGCCGCCGGTGCAGGACGGCCGCGAGTTGCTCGGCCCGCTCGATCGCTTCCTCCGCGCCCGATTGGAGGAGAAGGGCCTGACGCCCGCCGGGTCCGCCGACCGCCGCACTCTGCTCCGCCGCCTCGCGTTCGACCTGACCGGCCTGCCGCCCGCGCCCGCCGAGGTGGCCGCGTTCGTCGCCGACCGCTCGCCCGATGCCTACGCGCGGCAGGTCGAGCGTTACCTGGCGAGCCCGCACTTCGGCGAGCGCTGGGCGCGACACTGGCTCGACCTCGTCCGCTACGCCGAGTCGCGCGGCCACGAGTTCGACTACACCAACCCGAACGCCTGGCAGTACCGCGACTACGTCCTCCGCGCCTTCAACGCCGACGTGCCGTACAACCAGTTCGTGACCGAACACGTTGCCGGCGACCTCCTGCCTCGGCCGCGACTGCACCCGATCGAGGGATTCAACGAGTCAGTCCTCGGCACCGGATTCTGGTTCCTCGGCGAGCAGGTCCACTCGCCGGTGGACATCTGCCAGGACAAGGCCGACCGCTTCGACAACATGCTCGACGTCTTCGGCAAGACGTTCCTCGGGCTGACGGTGGCGTGCGCCCGCTGCCACGACCACAAGTTCGACGCGCTCGCGGCGAAGGACTACTACGCCCTGTGCGGGTTCCTGGAGAGCAGCAGCTACCGCCTGGTGCGCTTCGACTCGATCGAGCACAACCGGCGCGTCGCCGCCGACCTGTGGCGGACGCGCGCGCGCGGCCGCGCCGCCGTTCAGAAGGCGGTGGCGGGGTCGATGCAACCCGTCCTCGATCGCCTGGATGATTACCTGCTGGCGGCGCGGGAGGCCGGGGCCGCCAACGCGGACGCGGTCGCGCGGCGCCGCGGACTCGACCCGGAGTTGCTGCGGCGCTGGGTGACGCACCTCGCCTCCGCCGCCCGCGACGCGAACGACCCGCTGCACGCCTGGGCGCGCGTGGCGTCGGACGCGACGAGCGCGCGGGCCGGGCGCGTCGCCGAGGCGCTCCGGCCGCTGGTCGAGGGCTGGCGCAGACGCGAGGCCGACGCCGATACCGCACTGACCGGCACCGAGGTGGTCATCGACTACGGCGCGCCGAGCCGCGAGGGCTGGATCCAGGACGGCTTTGCGTTCGGCCCCGGTCCGGTGCGGCCGGGCGAGGTGCGTCTGGGCACCGACCCGGCTCGACCGATCGCGCGGGTCTTCACGCGCGCCGCTGCCGAGAAGGATCCGGCGTGGGACGGGCTGAAGCTCGCGCCCGGGACAGAGACGGATCCGGGGAGCCTGGGCAAGGTGGTGCGCTCGGGTCGGACCCTGCGCACCCCCACGTTCGAGGTGCGGGCCGGCAAGGTGTTTTCCCTCGTCCGCGGCACGGGGCAGATCTTCGCCGCCGTGGACCACCACGTCATGATCGCTGGCCCGCTGCACGGGCGGGTGCTTCAGACGGTCCAGACCGGCCCGGCCTTCCAGTGGGTCGAGCACGACCTGACCCGCTACAGGGGGCGCCGCGTCCACCTGGAGTTCACTCCCATCGGGACGGCCGATTTCGCCGTCGCGCTGGTGGTGCAGGGAGAGCGGACGCCCGGTTCGTCCGAGCGCCCGAGCGGCGCTCTGCTATCCCTCCTCGCGAGTGACAGCGTGATGTCACTCGAAGCGCTCGCGGCCGGCTACCAGAAACTGCTGGCGAGGGTAGCCGAACGGTTTGGGGCGGATCGCCTCGTCGGGTCGGCCGACGCCGTCGAGCAGGCGCGTCTGGCCGACTGGCTGGTCCGGCATCAGGAGCTATTCCTCGCGGGCGGCGCCGGCAAGACCGTCGCCGCGGCGGCCGGGCCGGTGCTGGCGGAGCAGGCGCGGCTGGTCGGGCGGATTCGCACCGAATCGCGCCTCGCCCTGGCGCTGCTCGACGGCAGCGGTGTGAACGAGCACGTCTACCTCCGCGGTTCGTACAAGACGCCCGGCGAGGTGGTGCCGCGCCGCTTCCTCGAAGCGCTCGCCGGACCCGAACCGCTGCGGACGACCAGGGGCAGCGGCCGCCTGGAACTGGCGCGGCAGCTGACCGACCCGACCCGCAACCCCCTCGTGGCGCGGGTCATCGTCAATCGCGTCTGGCACCACCTGTTCGGCCGCGGCATCGTCGCCAGCGTCGATAACTTCGGCGTACTGGGTGAACCGCCGACTCACCCCGGGTTGCTCGACCGCCTCGCGGACACCTTCGTCAGGGACGGGTGGTCGCTCAAGCGTCTGGTACGCCGCATCGTCCTGTCGCGCGCCTACCGGATGGCGTCGCGCGGCGACGAGCGCGCGGCGCAGGCCGACCCGCAGAACCTGCTGCTGCACCGGCAGAACGTGCGCCGCCTGGAGGGCGAGACGATCCGCGATGCGATGCTGGCGGTGTCCGGCCGTCTCGATCGACGCCCGTTCGGCCCGCCGGTGCCGGTCCACCTGACGGACTTCCAGCAGGGCCGTGGCCGTCCGCAAAGCGGCCCGCTCGACGGCGCCGGGCGACGGAGTCTGTACCTGTCGGTGCGCCGCAACTTCCTGCCCGCGCTGCTGCTCGCCTTCGACACGCCGGCGCCGTTCTCGACCGTCGGCCGTCGCACCGTCTCCAACGTCCCCGCCCAGGCATGGATTCTGCTGAATGACCCGTTCGTGCATCAGCAGGCCGGCCTGTGGGCGCGGCGTGTCCTCGCCGCGCCCGGCACGTCCGCGGACCGGGTCGAGCGCATGTACCTCAGCGCCTTCGGCCGCCCGCCCGACGCGGAGGAACTCCGGGCGTGCCTGGAGTTCCTCGACCGCCAACCGCAGTCGATCGGCGCCGCCCGGAACGAGCAGGCGGCGTGGGCGGACCTCGCCCATGTGCTCTTCAACGCCAAGGAGTTCATCTACCTGCCATGAGCATGAAGAACCCCTCCCCCCAGCCCTCTCCCCTGCGAGGAGAGGGGGAGCAGAACGGCACGAGCGCTCCGTCATTGTCCGGGCGCCGGGCCGCTTCTTCTCACCCCTTCCCTTGGAGGGAAGGGGGGTCGGGGGGGTTAGGTGCTTTCCCCACCCGCCGCGAGATGCTCCTGCGTTGCGCCAACGGCTTCGGCGCGGTGGCGCTGGCCGCCCTGCTCGCCGAGCGCGCCGACTCGGAGGGCGAACGGTCCTCCGGGCACCTGCGCGCGCTGCACCACCCGGCCCGCGCCCGCAACGTGATCTTTCTCTACATGGACGGCGGACCGAGCCAGGTCGATACGTTCGACCCCAAGCCGCTGCTGGAACGCTTCCACGGCCAGGATCCGCGCGGCGTCTTTCGGGTCGAGCCGACGCAGTTCGACAACGTCGGCCGCGTCATGGCGTCGCCGTGGCGGTTCCGCCGGCGCGGTCAGAGCGGACTGCCCGTCAGCGACCTGTTTCCGCACGTCGCCGCGTGCGTCGATGACCTGTGCGTGATCCGCTCGATGGTGTCGCGCTTTCCGGAACACACCAGTGCGAATTACTTTCTGCACACCGGCTCCGGACTCCAGGGGCGGCCGAGCATGGGGTCGTGGATCGGCTACGGGCTCGGCACCGAGAACCGCAACCTGCCCGGATTCATCGTCCTCAACGGCGGCCTGATCCCGCCCGGCGGCCTCGACAACTTCAACAGCGGGTTCCTGCCGGCCGCCTACCAGGGGTCGGTGTTCCGGCCAGCCGACCCGCCAGTCGCGAACATCCGCCGGCTGGAGCCGACCGCTGCCCGCCAGCGCGGCAAGCTCGACCTGCTGCGCCGCCTCGACCGCGGTATCCGCGATCGCACCGGCCAGGCGGACGAGATCGAGTCGGCCATCGCCAACTACGAGACGGCGTTCCGCATGCAGGCCGCCGTTCCGGAACTGGTGGAGCTGCGCGACGAGAGCCCGGCGACCCGGCGCCTGTACGGCGTGGACTCGACCCACGCGCCGACGCGCACGTTCGCCGTCGAGTGTCTGCTCGCCCGCCGCCTGGTCGAGCGCGGCGCCCGCTTCGTCGAGCTGACCTGCCCGAACGTCGGCCACGATCGCTGGGACCAGCACCGGGATCTGCGCCGCGGCCACGAGGACAACGCCCGCGCCGTCGATCAGCCGATCGCGGCGTTGCTCAGGGATCTCAAGGGACGCGGGTTGCTCGACTCGACGCTCGTCGTCTGGGCGGGCGAATTCGGACGCACCCCGTTCGCCCAGGGCAGCGACGGCCGCGACCACAACCCGTTCGGGTTCAGCATCTGGCTGGCCGGTGGCGGCGTGAAGGGGGGGATGAGTTACGGCGAGACGGACGAGTGGGGCTACAAGGTCGTCAGCGGTCGGGTCGAGATCCACGATCTGCACGCGACGATGCTGCACCTGCTCGGCGTCGATCACACCCGACTGACGGTGCGCTTCGGCGGACGCGACATGCGCCTGACCGACGTCCACGGCGAGGTGATTCGCGCCATCCTTGCGTAAGACGGTTTCGCGCGAAACCACAAAGAGCGCAAAGGAGGTCTTCTTTTGCGCTCTTTGTGGCTTTGCGCGAAACGGCCTTCCGTGTTAAATCTGGTACTTCGGGATGAGATCCTGCGTCTCCGGACCCTTCATGCGCAGCGACGGCTTCTCCAGCGAAACCATCGTGTGCGGCGCGACGCTGTGGGTCAGCCACACGTTCGAGCCGATGATGGCGTGGTGGCCGATCACCGTGTCGCCACCCAGGATCGTCGCGTTGGCGTAGACGACCACCTCGTCCTCCAGCGTCGGGTGGCGCTTCTTGCCGCGGATGATGTTGCCGGCCGCGTCGCGCGGGAAGCTCAGCGCGCCCAGCGTCACGCCCTGGTAGAGCTTGACGTTGCGGCCGATGTCGCACGTCTCGCCGATCACCACGCCGGTGCCGTGGTCGATGAAGAAGCCGGGGCCGATCCGCGCCCCGGGGTGGATGTCGATGCCGGTGCGCGAGTGGGCCAGTTCGGTCATGATGCGCGGGATCAGCGGCACCCCGAGCAGCACCAGTTCGTGGGCGATCCGGTAGACGGTGACGGCCTCCAGTCCCGGGTAGCAGAAGACGATCTCGTGGTGCGTCTTCGCGGCCGGGTCGCCCAGGAACGCCGAGTGGACGTCCTGCTCCAGCAGGTAACGCACCTCCGGCAGGCGGCGCAGCAGGCCGATTGCCTTCTGCTGGGCGATCGCCTCGAAATCGATCCTGGCCTCGTTCGCCTGGGCCTCGTGCCGCAGCGCCCGGCCGATCTGCTCGGTCAGCTGGTCGTGCAGTCCGTCAATCAGGTCGCCGACGTGATACTCGACGTTCCCGATGTGCAGGTTCTGGCGGCGGACGAAACCGGGATAGAGGATGTCGAGCAGGTCGGCGACGATGTCGGCAACGGCCTCGCGGCTGGGCAGGGGGCGATGGCCGAGGTGATTGATGTACTTGCACTCGGTGTAGGTGGCGACCAGAGCCTCGGTGATTTCCGGCAGCCCTTCTTTCAGGCGAATGTCCGTGGACATGCGGGTAGCTCCCTGGGCCGGGCGATGGGCGCGCAGGCCGCGCCAGCGCCACTGCCCGTGGTGGGGTGTACGGTGAGCAGGTTGGGAAAGCCATCAGGCGGTCGCGGGGAGGGACGGGCGTTCGGAGTGCCTGTCCCGGGCGTCACAACCCGGCGACCGCCGAGGTACAGCCGCAGAACTGGCACGGAGAGAAGAAGCGAACGCCCACCTTGCACCTCGGCAGGTTGATCCGGGGATTCAGTCCTGACGCATTGTAGCGCCGCAACCCAGTCCCGTCAATTAGCCCCGAGTATCTTCGGCCGCCGGGACGGACGAGTCGAGCAAATCCCCGCCGGTTGACACCCCTCTCCCGTCGCACGCGCTTTAAGCAGCGATCGCCCGCAATCGTGGCGGCGTGGGACGACTGCCGCGACCTGGGAGATGGACTCGCAAAATCCTCACATCACCCAAGCGGTGTGCCGAGCAGAACCTGCGTCGTTGCGAGGGTCGCGCAACGAGTCCGTCGCGGAATTGGCGCGCCCGTTGCGTAAAGGGGGTGCAAAGCTGTCTGGCTTGCTCTGGATCATGGGAGAGGTGGTTCAGAGGGGCCGGGCGGCTTTTTTTCTTGCGCCGGGCGGCAAAAATGCTTCGCCCCGGGGCGATCTTCTGGTAGGTTGTCAGATGGGGCAGCGCCTGTCCTTCTTCTCTTCCCCTGGCGAGAGAAGAGTCAGGCGCCCCGCCGGCCCCGAAACGGTTCCGGAACTGCCAACTATACCGAGGTCAAGTGCCGCCTTGAGCACCAGCACTCAGGACGCCCGTTCCGACATCGCCGCCGCCGAACCGACCCGCCCCGCCCCGCGCCGGCGGCTCGGCATGCGCTGGCTGAACCACGTCCGCGCCCTCTTCGGCACCCCGGCCCGGCGCCGCCTCGCCCAGGCTGCCCTGCTGGTCCCGCGCATCCGCTATCACGAGGCCGAGTTCAGCAAGCTGTCCGACGAGGAGGTGCGCCAGAAGGGGTTGCACCTGCGAGGGCGTGCGCGCGGCGGAGAGCCGCTCGATCATCTGCTGCCGGAGGTGTACGGCCTGGTGTGCGTCGCCTCGGTGCGGCACCTGGGGCTGCGCCCATACGACGTGCAGCTCGCTGGCGGCGTCGTCATGCACCGCGGGGGACTGGGCGAGCTGGCGACCGGCGAGGGCAAGACGCTCACCGCCACCCTGCCGGCCACCCTCAACGCGCTGGTCGGCAAGGGGGCGCACGTCACCACCGTCAACGACTACCTGGCCCGCCGCGACGCCGAGTGGTGCGGACCGATCTACACCGCCCTGGGGCTGACGGTCGGCTGCCTGCAACAGCAGATGGGTGAGCAGGACCGGGTCAAGGCGTACAGGTGCGACCTCACCTACGGCACTGCCAGCGAGTTTGGGTTCGACTTCCTGCGCGACCGGCTGAAGGTGGCCGGCGACAGGAGCGGGGCCATGCCGTTCTGGGCGCCGTGGGTCGGCGTGCCGGGACAGTACCAGCAGCCGCTCGACCCGAAGGTCCAACGGCCGCACCACTTCGCCCTGGTGGACGAGGCCGACAACATCTTCATCGACGAGGCCCGCACCCCGCTTATCATCGCGTCCGCGACGCGCCTGGCGACGGAGGAGGAGCAGGTCGTCTACCTGTGGGCCGACGCCCTGGCGCGGGACATGCAGCGCGACGACCACTTCACCATCGACGAGAAGAAGCAGAAGGTCGAGCTGACGGACGAGGGCAAGCAGGTCGTCCGCTACTCGAACCCGCCGTTCGGCGAGCACTCGCACGCGATGGACAAGCTGCACGAGCACGTCGAGCGCGCCATCCAGGCGCACCACCGCTTCCGCCGCGACCAGCACTACCTGATCGAGAACAACAAGGTGGTGATCATCGACGAGTTCACCGGCCGGCGCATGCCGGACCGGCACTGGCGCGAGGGGCTGCACCAGGCGGTCGAGGCGAAGGAGCGGGTGCCGATCAACAAGGCGTCGGACCACGCGGCCCAGATCACGTTCCAGCGGTACTTCCGGCTGTACGGGCGGCTGTGCGGCATGACCGGAACGGCCGCCCAGAACTGGTGGGAGATCCGCCGCGTCTACAAGATCTGGGTGGTGCCGGTGCCGACGAACCGGCTGGTGATCCGCAAGCAGCTGCCCGACCGCGTCTTCCCGACCGAGGAGGCGAAGTTCGACGTCGCGGCCGAGGAGATCGCCCGAATGCACCACCAGGGGCGGCCGGTGCTGGTCGGGACGCGCTCGGTCGAGAAGTCGGAGAAGCTGAGCACGCGGCTGACGGCGGCCGGCATCCCGCACAAGGTACTCAACGCCAAGCCGGAGAACGCCGACCGCGAGGCGGAGATCGTCGCCCAGGCCGGGCGGCTCGGGGTGGTGACGATCGCGACCAACATGGCCGGCCGCGGGACCGACATCATCCTTGGCGGCAACGCGGAGTTCCTGGCCTGGGCGCAGCTCAAGAGCAAGTACGCCTCGCGCAACGACGTGCCGGCGGACGAGTGGCGGCACACGGTCGAGGAGATCGAGGCGCGCGAGAACATGAAGGAGGAGAAGAAGCAGGTGATCGCCGCCGGCGGATTGCACGTGCTCGGCACGGAGCGGCACGAGGCGCGGCGCATCGACCGGCAGCTCGCCGGCCGGGCCGGCCGTCAGGGCGACCCGGGCAGCGCCCAGTTCTTCCTGGCGCTGGACGACGAACTCCTCGAAGGGCTCGGGCCGCGCAAGCAGGAAGCGCTGCGGCAGCGCGGCCTGCGCGGCGGCAACGCGAGCTGGGACCGCTACCAGCCGCTGTTCATGAAGGCGCAGCGGCGCGTCGAGAAGCGCCACTACAAGCAGCGGCTCGACCTGATGCTGTATGAGAAGCAGCGGCAGGAGATCCTCAAGGATCTCGGCGCCGATCCGTATGTCGATTGAGCGCGCCTCCGCGGCCTTTT
Organism: Gemmataceae bacterium; assembly: GCA_020847555.1. The sequence continues at coordinate 47,197 of JADLBT010000067.1, read as the reverse complement.
CGGGCCGGATCCCCAAACGCTCGCCGCATGAGGATCTCTTCCTCTTGCATTTTGATTCCAGACGGGCTATCCCCTTCGCATTCCACTGTCCACGTCGATCGAGAGCGGGTCACCTTTCACTGTTCGCGGGTATGGGAGTCATCTCATGGAGCATCCTCCACGCCAGGGGGGGGTACGTCCGCGCGTGCGCGCCGGGCACTACTTTCTGGTGGTACTGACGACCCTTGGCTTGCTGGTTGGGGTCGTGCCTGGTTCCACCCTCGCCCAGGTATTCCAGGGTGCCTCGCAGCCCCTGCCTTACCAGGGAGCCCCAGCCGGAGTGGCCCCGGCCGGCCAGCCTGTCGGGCAACCGGACGGCGGGCCGGTGCCCGGCAGCGTGGTGTCCCACGATGGCGGCGTCCCGTCGGGGGCCGTGATGCAGCCCCCGACCGGGCAGCCCGCGCCGCCGGCCGCCCAGATGGACGACAAGACGATCACCGCCGCCGAGGCGAAGAAGATGATTGACGCGGCCCTCAAGGCGCACGACGAGAAAACCAGGAAGGACGCGGAGGAGAAGAAAAAAACCGAGGCGCCGCCGTGGTACGCCATCGGCACCAAGCTCGACATGAACGCGACCTGGCGGAACGGCGTCTGGTTCGAGACGCCCAACAAGGACTTCACCTTGCACATCGGCGGGACCGTGCAGTACGACCTGGCGCTGTACAGTGCCGACTCCAACCTCGAATTCGGGCCGCGCGGCGTCGGCGCCTTCAACGATGGCGTCAACCTCCGCCGCGGCCGGCTGCGGACCGAGGGCTCCATGTGGGAGGTCCTCGACTATCGGTTCGAGCTGGAATTCTTCAACGGCGTTACGCCGCCGGGCACTCCGGCGGATGCTGGCCGGGCCACGCAGGGGCTGACGTTCGTCACCCCCAGTCCGACCGACGCCTGGCTCACGTTCACCAAGCTGCCGATCATCGGCAACATCCGGATCGGCAACCAGAAGGAGCCGATCAGCCTGGAGCACCTGGAGAGCTATCGCTTCCTGCCGTTCCTGGAGCGGTCGCCGCTGTTCGACTTCCTCACCCCGACGGCGTTCAACAACGGCTTCAGTCCGGGCATCATGGCGTTCGACGCGCTCTTCGACGACCGCATGACGTGGGCCGTCGGCATCTTCAAGAATACCTACGACGGCTACGGGTTCGGCCTGGGCGATGGGGAGTACGCGGTCACCGGCCGGTTGACGGCCCTGCCGTGGTACGAGGACGACGGCGCCTGCATGGTCCACCTGGGCGTGGCGGGAAGCCACCGCGACCCGATCGACGACCAGGTGCGGTTCCGTGTCCGCTCCTCGGTGCGCAACGCGCCGGCCCCGCTGACTCCGTTCGTGAATGTCCTGATCGACACCGGCTTCATCAACGCGACGGCCCAGGATCTGATGGGCCTGGAATTCTTCATGAACCTGGGTCCGCTCACGGTCCAGGCGGAGTGGCAGGCGAGCTGGAACCAGAACACCCTGACGACGGCCACCGGGCCGGTGGGGACGACCTTCTTCCAGGGGTACTACGTCCAGGCCCTGTACTGGCTGACGGGCGAGCACACGCGCTGGGACAGGAAGGCGGCCGCTCCGGACCGTCCGATACCCAACTCGCCCTTCTTCCTGGTATCCGGTCCCGACGGTTGGCTGCGCGGGACTGGTGCCTGGCAGGTAGGGGTTCGCTACAGCTCGGTGGACCTGAACAGCCGGGGGGTCAACGGCGGAACCCTGGGCGACCTGACCGTCGGCCTGAACTGGATTCTCAACCCGAACGCGAAACTGCAGTGGAACTACGGGTGGGAACACCGGGGCGGGTTCAACAGCGTGAGCAATGGCGACATGCATGCGCTGGGTATGCGGATGCAGTTCGACTTCTGACCGGAAGGAGACGGCGATGCCGAGAAGGTTGTTCCGTTTGGGAGTGCTGGTGCTCCCCGGCCTGGTACTGGCGGGGGTGGCCGCTTCGCCGGGGTGGGGCCAGACAGGGGCGCGGACCACGGGCACCTCCGCGTGTTACTTCCCCGCGGCGCCGGACTGCGGACCGGGATGCCAGCCCACGACCTGCGTGCGGGTTCCGGACGTCAAGAAGGTCAAGCACACCATATACGCTTGCAAGACGGAGGAGTTCTGCAGCGCCGCCTGCTGCCTGCACGGCCTGTTCCGGTGGTGCTGCGACTGCGGCAAGGTGCGGACGAAGACGATACTCCTGAAGCGCGTCGTGACCGAGGACTGCCCAACGACGAAGTGCGTGCCGCACCCGTGCGGCGTCCCCGGGTGTGGTGGGACGGTCGCGTACCCGGCGGTCCCGCTCCCGGCGGGCGTTGGAGCGTCGCACCCGCCGGACCCTGGCAGTGTGCCCAGCAGTGGCTTGCCGCGCTGAGCGCGTTCCGGGCACCCGCTTTACCCCGCCCGCGTCCCTGGCGCGTGCGGACCAAACGGCCACGCCGCTCGCCTTTGGTCCGCACGCCAAGAACTACCGGCCCGATCTCAACTCCCCTCGGGATCCCAGGGATCCTCCTGCGACACCGGCCCGGCTCGCCGTTTGGGTCGGCTTCCACTGGGGCGGGAGTCTTCAGCGCGAGGATCTCTTCCCCAACCGACCCCGCCGTACCGGCTCCCTTTCTCCTCCCCGCGCGTTCGATCCTCCCGCGCCTTGACCGCCAGAAGCCAGCGGACCAAATCCCAACGAGCCGCAAACGTCAGCGACGGAACAGCTGGTAAATCCTTCGCTTACGCTTGCGGCTCGTCGAGAGCATCGCGTCTGGTCCGCTCGCGCGAAGACGATTCGCCAACGGCCAGCCGCCCACGGCACCGCGCTTGCGAAGGGGGACCACGTCCTTTGATCCTCCCGGAACCAGGTCGCAGGGTGGAGATCTTCCCGCCGGCCTTCGCAGAGCTTGCACTCTTCCCGCGCGCTGTTCCGATCAACGCAAACGAGGAGCCGATGAACCGTAACACCCGAGACCTCCTCGTCGATTGCGCCATCAACCGCCAAACCAGCCGCCCGGCTCACCTGCCTCGGGAACTGGCCGCTCACCTCGAGCGCATCCTCGTGGACCGGGAGTTGCTCGACGACCACATTCACCTGTTGCGGACGCTGCACATTCAGCCGGCCGACCTGACGCCGTTCGAGATCCGCGACGTGATCCTGTACGGGGTTCGTGGCCAGCCCGCCGACCTGACTGTCCGGCTGCTGCTCACCCCCGCGATGCTCTGCCACATTGCCAACCTGATCCGGGAGTGTGTCCAGGAAGCGCTCCAGCACGCTCGCCAGTAACCAGCCGTCGGGGTCTTCGCCCACCCGCCGCCGGCGCCCAGAGGGACGACCGCATGAACACGATCGATTACGTCTACCGCTTCGATCCGAAGAACCCCAGCACCAAGCCGCCGCCGGCCGACGCCGAGGTCGCGCGACAGACGCTGGAGGACGGCAACCGGATGTTCGCTCGCTGGATGGCGTGCTGCCAGACGAGCACCCTGACCACCGGCGAGGAGCCGCGCTACGTCGTCCAGTGCAACGGCCTGGAGGTGGGGATGTTACGCAAACAGGGCGGGATCCCCAAGCAGGCCCCGTTCGCCGTTGTCGTCGGTTGCAGCGACGCCCGCGTGCCAACCGAGATGCTGTTCGGCCAGGGATTCAACGATCTGTTCGTTATCCGCGTGGCCGGCAACGTCCTCGGCGATGTCTGCCTCGGCAGCGTGGATTTCGCCGTCGAGGCGCTCACCGAGAGCGTCAAGGTGCTGGTCGTCCTCGGCCACAGCGGCTGCGGCGCCGTGACGGGCGCGGTGGACGTGTACCTGCGCCCGCTGAAGTTCTGGTCGCGGTCCGTCACGCCGGCGCTGCGCGCCATCCAGGAGAAAATCCTGATCGCGGTGCGCGAGGCGGCCAACGGTCTCGACGAGGTGTGGGGCGTCGAGGCGCGGCAACAGCCGGGATATCGGGACGCGCTCATCGAGACCGCCGTCTGCCTCAACGCGGCCCAGGCCGCCTTCGCGTTGCGACAGGAGCTGGAGCTTTCCGGCCGGTGGGAGGTCGAGGTGTTGTACGGCGTGTACAACCTTCACAACCACAAGGTCTGCATGCCGAACAATCCCCTGGCCCCCGCCACCGACGAGAACGTCCAGCTAGCCCACGCCCCGGCGAACCCGAAGGACTTCCGCTCGCTCGCTCTGCAGATGGCGGAGATCCTTCGCCCGCTGGCGCACGCGCCGCTCGATCGCCTGCCGCGTCCGCGTCCGCAACCCACCCACGAGGGCGTGCTGGCCACCGTGACGGCGCAGGCCCATCGCGCGGCTGCATCCAATGGGAACGGGAACGGAAACGGGGACGGAAGGCGGGATGCCGCGCACTGAGACGCGCCACGATCGCGACCAATCTCCTCGGGGCCGAGCTGACGAACAGCTCGGCCCCTTTGCGTTCGCCCCGGCTCCGGTCGTGGGGAACTTCACCCCTCCCGGAGGAGATTGTCATCAGCCCGGTTGGCCCAATCCGCCCGCGCCGCGACTCGTGCCAACAGGTCTGTGGTTTTATTTCTTGAGTGGACAGCAGGTTGCGACGACATCCGTGGCGCAGAAGACTCTCGGCATCAGCCGTGCAATACGGGAAAGACGTGTTCAGAGGAGCGGACCAGATGCCGCACCGACCGTCGTAGAGAGGAACGACTGATGACCGAACCGCCACGACCAGAACCCCCACCCCACCAGCGCGCGGCCGGACTCCGCGGGGCCGTTGTGCTCCTCGGAGGGCTGCTCGCTGCCAAGCTCCTCGACCTCGTCTGCCGCTACCCCGAGGCCAGCGCGACCCCCACCCCACGCCAAACCATCCTGCTGATCGTGCAGGCCGCCGTGTCGGGCATTCTGCTCCTGCTGCTCGCGATCGCCATTCTGGCTCTCACGAACCGGCCCAGGAAGGAGCCCGTCCCCGCACGCCGCCCGCACCTGTACGACCTCGACCGGCCCCTGCCCGTCGAGCGCAACTGAAGCCTGCTCATCGAAGGGAGCGTGGGAAACTCTGCAGCCCGCGTGGCGCGTCGCCCGCGGTCCCTCGCCAACCTACCGTCCTCCGCACGCCTCAAACGGCTCGGAGGCAAACCCCTTTGCCGTCTGTCTCTGGAGTGGTCTCATGGAACATATCCTGCACGATTTCTGGGTGAACTTCACGCACAACCTGTTCAAGCCGCTGCTGCTGTTCTTCTACCTCGGGTTTGCCATCCCGCTGCTGCGGATCAAGTTCGAGTTCCCCAAGGCGCTGTATCAGGCGATCACCATCTACCTGCTCATCGCCATCGGCTGGCACGGCGGGGAGAAGCTGGCCGAGGTGAACGGGGTCGTCCTCGCCGAGGCCGCCGGGTTCATGGTCGTCGGCTTCCTCACCAACTTTGCGATCGGCCTGCTGGCCTACGTCGTCCTGCGCAAATTGACTCAGCTGCGCAAGGTCGATGCCGCAACCGTGGCGGGGTACTACGGGTCCGACTCGGCCGGGACGTTTGTGACGTGCCTGGGCGTCCTGACCGTGATCGGCATCGCCTACGCCCCGTACATGCCGGTCATGCTGGCGGTCATGGAGGTTCCCGGCTGTCTGGTGGCGCTGTTCCTCGTATCGCTGCTGCGGCACCACGGCATGGACCGGGACGGCAACATGCCCGGCGAGGAGGGGTACGAGGCGCCGGCGGCCGTCGGGCAGCAGGAAGGCATCCTGGAAGAGGTGACGGTGGGCACTGCCACGGTCTACGAGCAGGAAGTCGAGGGCGCGACCGTCGCCGTGGCCAGGGTAGCGGCCCGGGCCGCGGCAGCCCACACCCGGGGCGGCCACAGCCTGCCGGACGGCGACGGCCAGACGAACGGCAACGGCAACGGTCACGGCCACGACGGCCACGGCCACCACGGGCGGCACCACGCGCCGCACGGGCACAGCCGGCAGCGCGGCTTCCTCAACCCGAAGGTGCTGCACGAGGTGTTCCTCAATCCCGGCCTGTTCCTCCTCTTCGGCGGCATCTTTATCGGCTTCCTGGCCCGGTTGCAGGGGGCGAAGGTGGTCGAGGACGGCGACCAGGTGTTCGTCGCCCTGTTCCACGGGGTGCTGTGCCTGTTCCTGCTCGAGATGGGCATCACGGCCTGCACGCGCCTGCGCGACCTGCGCCGCGCCGGGTGGCGGTTCATCGCCTTCGGCCTGCTCGCTCCGAACGTGTTCGCCACCATCGGTATCATCGTCGCGCACCTGTACAGCCACGCCATCGGCCAACCGCTGGAACTCGGCACGTACACCCTGTTCGCCGTCCTGTGCGGGGCGTCGTCGTACATCGCCGTCCCGGCCGTGCAGCGGCTGGCGATCCCCGAGGCGAGCCCGACGTTGCCCCTGGCGGCGTCGCTGGGCCTGACGTTCAGTTACAACGTGACCATCGGGATCCCGGTTTACATTGAAGTGGCCAAGCTGGTCTCGAGTACCTGGCCCGTTGTTTGAGCGACCGCGTCGGCGCGGCGGGGTAAGCCATCCCCGCCGCGCCGACGCGAGGGCTCGCCTTTTTCGGAACGGAGAGAGGGGGAAGTCATGGCGGTCGCACTGGGTTCGGGGCAGATGCTGCGGGTCACGCTGGTGATCGACGAGTCGCTGGAGAAGTGGATCATCGACCAGGCACGGGCGGCCGGTGTGGAGGGCTACATCTGCTCGTACTGCTCCGGGAAGCCGCCGCATGAAGCGTTTGAAAGTACCGCAGTCAGGCACGGACTGGTTCGCGTCGAGCTGCTGGCCCGGCCGGTCGCGGCCGACGCAGTCCTGGCCCTGCTGCACGGACTCCAGCGCCGCCGTCAGGCCGTTACGGCCCTGATGGACCATGTTACGGTTTGTCCCGGGGAGGGGCCGGCGGCCCTGGCGGAGCCGGCGGGGACGGCCTGAGCGGGGTGGGGTTGTACTTTCCTGGCGGCGAACATAAGCTGAGAATAGACATTGAGTTGTCACCTTCTCCAGCCCGTTCCCGCCTGGACCCCTCGGGGACGGGAAGGTGCTCCAGGTAGTTTCGTGGGTCTGGAGGGCAGGAAACCTCCTGTTCCTTCCCACCCCGGCTGGTGTGCGACCCTCCGATATGCCCCACACCTGGGCCGACAAACACTGACGTCGCTCGCCCGCTTCCGTCTGCCAACGGCTCCGCCGCCCTGGTCGTTCTGCCGGAGTGTCCGCGACTCGCTGAGGTGGATTAATGAACCGTCGCCTGCTGCTCCTTGTCAACTCCCCGGCCCTGCTCCTCGGCCTGGTGCTGATCGGCACCTGCGCCGTCAGCCTGTGGGCCATCCACTCCCTGCAGGCCAACTTGCTCCGGAGCATTCACCGCCACGACGCCGGCCTCCGCGCCGCCCACGACATGGAGGTCGCCGTTCGCCAACTTCAGTTCGACAGCCTGCTCCAGCTGCTCCAGCCGACCGCCAAGCACCAGGAGTCGATCCGCGTCGATCACCAGCTGTTCGATACCGCCCTGCAGCGGGTCAGCACTCTCCACCCCCCAGGCCAACGGCCCCTGCTGGATCAGATCGAGACGGGCTACCGGCGCTACCGCGAGGAACTCAACGACGTCACGGAACGGCCGCCGGGTCCCGACGGCGTGTTGCGCTGGCTCGAGCAACATCCTGTCCAGCACGTCGTCGGCCCGTGCCGCCAACTCCTCGATGCAAACGAGGAACGAATGGCGCGGGCGCTGACCGAGAGCACGGCCTCGGCGGACTGGATCCAGCTGGCTCTGTTCGTCCTCGGCGGGATCGGGCCGCTCGGCGGGCTTATCTGCGGGTACAGCATCCACCGCGTGCTCGGCCGGTCGATCGCCCGGCTGCGCGTTCGCGTCGAGGACGTCCACTCGCACGTCGCCCCGGAGGTGAGCGTCATCGACCTGCAGGTCGGCGAAGGGCTGGACAGCCTGCACACGCACCTGAACTTCCTCGTCGAGCGCGTGCGCTCGCTTGTCGAGCGGCTCCAGGCCCAGCAGCGCGAGATCATTCGGTCCGAGCAGCTGGCGATGGTCGGCCGGCTGGCGAGCGGCATCGCGCACGAAATCCGCAACCCGCTGACGACGCTGAAGTGGCTGGTCGAGGGGGCAGCCCGGGCCTACCCGGACGAGCCGCTAACCTCGGACGACCTGCACGTGATGCATACCGAGATCGAGCGGGTCGAGGGGGCGGTGCAGGGGATGCTCGACTTCGCCCGCCCGCCGCGACCGCACCCGGCCGCGTGCGACCTGCGTGAACTCGTCCGCCAGGTGGTCGAGCTGACGCGGGCGCGGCGGCGGCAACTTGGCGTTACCTGTGGCCTCGAACTGCCGCCCGAGCCGGTCGTCGCCCGCGTCGATCCGGGACAATTCAAGTCGGTCCTCGTAAACCTGCTGCTGAACGCCCTGGACGCGATGCCGCAGGGCGGCAACCTCCAGCTCCGCGTCCGCTGCTGTTCGGCGGCCGGCATTCGCGTGGTGGTCGAGGACACGGGCGGGGGGATCTCGCCCGAGATCCTGGAACGGCTGTTCGTGCCGTTCGCCAGCACCAAGGCGAACGGCACCGGGCTGGGTCTGAGCGTGGCCCGGCGCATCATCGAGGACCACGGCGGACAGCTGTCCGCGGAGAACCGGGCCGAGGGCGGAGCCCGGTTCGTGGTGGAGTTGCCCGCCTGACCTGAGGGAAGCCATGCCGAACCAGCCGAAGGTGCTGATCATCGACGACGAGCCTGGGGTGTGCTACTCGTTCCGCCGGGTGGTGGCGAAGCAGCAGTTCCAGGTGGTCATCGCCTCGACGGTGGCGGAGGGGGTGGCGACGTTCCGGGCGGTCCGACCGTCCGTCGTCGTCCTGGACCTGAACCTGCCGGACGGATCCGGGATGGACGCCTTCCGGGCCATCCGAGAAACCGACTCCCGGTGCCCGGTGCTGTTCATCACCGCCCACGGCACGACCGAGACGGCCCTGGAGGCGATGAAGGACGGGGCGTTCGACTACCTGGTCAAACCAGTGGACCTCGACCGCCTCAGCGCCCTGCTCGAGCGCGCCCTCGACGCGGCCCAGTTGATGCAGGCTCCGTCTCTGTTCCCGACCGCCGAGGGGAACGATCGCATCGTCGGCCGCAGTCCGCAGATGCAGGAGATGTGCAAGGTCATTGGCCTGCTCGCCCCGCAGAACGTGAACGTCCTCATTCGCGGCGAGAGCGGCACCGGCAAGGAACTGGTCGCCCGCGCCCTCTACCAGTACAGCCGGCGCAGCGACCGGCCGTTCCTGGCGATCAACTGTGCCGCCCTGCCCGAGCAGCTGCTGGAGAGCGAGTTGTTCGGCCATGAGCAGGGCGCGTTCACCGGGGCGACGCGCCGGCGCATCGGCAAGTTCGAGCAGTGCCACAGCGGGACGCTGTTCCGCGACGAGATCGGCGACATGTCCCTGACCGTGCAGGCCAAGATGCTGCGCATCCTGCAGGACCAGCGTTTCGAGCGCCTCGGCGGGACCGAGACGATCCAGGCGGACGTGCGGCTACTGGCGGCGACCAACCAGGAACTGGAACGGCTGGTCGCCGAGGGCCGCTTCCGGGCCGACCTGTACTACCGGCTGAAGGTGGCGACCGTCCAGGTGCCGGCCCTGCGCGACCGCCGGGAAGACATTTCGGAGCTGGCGCATTACTTTCTGTTCACGAATAACCGCAAGCTCGGCGTGAGCCTGCGCGGCTTCTCGCCGGAAGCGCTGGTGTGCCTGCAGAGCTACGCCTGGCCGGGGAACGTGCGCGAGCTGCAGAGCGTCGTCAAGGAAGCGATGGTGCGGACGCGCGGCCACCTCATTCTGCCCGAGTACCTCCCCGAGGCCGTCCGCGGTCCGGAGCCCGCGACCAGCAACGGCAAGGCGAAGCAGGGGCTGGAAGGGCTCATCGAGTCGCTGCGGCGCGAGGGCGAAACAGACCTGTACGCCCGCGTGATCATGGCGGTCGAGCGGGTGCTGCTGGCCGACGTGCTGGGGCAGACGAACGGCAACCAGCTGCGGGCCAGCGAGATCCTCGGCATCGACCGCAAGACGCTGCGCCAGAAGCTGCGCAATCTGGGGCTGACCGCCAACCATGTGCTGACCGAGGCGCGAGGGGACGGCCCCACTCATCTCGAACGGGCCGGCGGACCGGGCCAGGGTTGGTGAACACCGCCCGCAGGTGCCCCACCTGTCCCCCTGCAGCCGCAACGAGTCGCCTCTTCCCTTCCTGGCCCCTCCGGTGCCCCGCTCCGGGGACCGCGGCAGCACGTCCCGCCATTCGCCAGCGACACCCCACCGAGATTGGCGTAAAACCTCGGCCGATCTGATACCTTGATGTTATGCCAGAGGAAGGCAGGGCACGCCGTTCGCGCGGAGGTGAAGTGGACCAATGAGGCGCTTTCTTCTCAGCTGCTACTCCGGCCCCCTGGTAGCGTTCGGCGTGCTGGTCGCCGTCGCGTGTCTGGCCGGTTCCTGGTACATCAACCACCTCCAGGCGAACCTCGCCCTGGCGGTCCGGCAAAACGTGGCCGGGATGGAAGCCGCCCTCGACCTGCAGGTTCAACTCCGCCACCTGCGGGTTCACTCCCTGGTCCTGGTTGCCGACACAACGCCCCGTCGCTGGAACGTGGTGCGCGCCGACCTCGCCCAGGTAGACGCCGCGCTGGACGCGGTCCAGCGAACGGCCGTCACCCCCGCGGGCAAAGAGCTGGCTGGCAAAATTGCACGCGATTATGCGGTATACAGGGACAGCCTCAGACTCGACCGGCTCCACCCTTCTACCGGACCGATCGGCGACCTGGCTCGCTGGTCGGACGCTCACCACATGGAAGATCTGTTGATCCCGTGCCGCGAGTTGGCGGACCGCCAGCGCGAGCGGATGATGGACAGCCTGGAGCGCAGCGAGGCCCAGACCGCCTGGGCCGGAGGGGTGCTGCTCTGCCTCGGGTTCGCCGGCATCCTGGCCGGCCTGCTGAGCGGGTACGCGACCGCCCGGGCGCTCAACCGCCGGGTGGCGCAACTGTCCGTCCGGGTCCAGGCCGTCCAGGCCCATCTGGACCAGGAGGTCGGCGCCATGACCGTTCAAGGCCCCCCTCACTTCGGGAATCTGGACGAGCAACTCGATCGGGTCGTGGGGCGGGTGAGTGCGGTGTGTCGCCGGTTGCAGGAGCAGGAGCGGGATCTGCTCCGGGCCGAACAACTCGCGGCTGTCGGGCAGCTGGCGGCCGGCGTCGCCCACGAGATCCGCAACCCGCTCACGGGCGTCAAACTCCTGCTCCAGGCCGCCGGCCGGACCCACAACCGGACGCCGCTGACCGAGGATCGATTGCACCTGCTCCTCCAGGAGGTGGCCCGGATCGAGCGGACCGTGCAAGGGCTGATGGACTTCGCCGTGGCGACGCCGCCGGACCGCCACCCGCAGGACGTCCGCGAAGTGGTCGCCGTCGCCGTGGCCGTCGCGCAAAGCCGCGCCGAGACGAAAGCCGTCACCGTCCGGCTCGGGTCGCCGCCGGCACCGCTCCGCGCCACGATCGACCGGGACCAGTTCCTTTCGCTGCTGACCAACCTCGTGTTCAACGCGATTGACGCGACGCCGTGCGGCGGTGAGGTCAGTGTGTCCGCCGCGGCCGGACCGGGCGGAACGATCCGGGTTGTGGTCAGCGACACCGGAGCGGGGATCGACCAGGCGGTGGCGGACCGGCTCTTCACTCCTTTCACGACCACCAAGCCCGGCGGGACCGGGCTCGGGCTGACGGTCGCGCAGCAGGTCGCGCGCGAGCACGGGGGATCCCTGACCGCGGCCGACCGGGCGGGCGGCGGGGCCTGCTTCACCCTCACTCTGCCGGCCGCGGAGGACTCGTATGCCGAAGCTCCTGGTCGTTGACGACGAACCGCTCATCTGCCAGTCGTTCCACTGGGTGTTCGGGACCGGCGCGGTCGAGGTGACGACGGCGGGAACGGTCGCCGAGGCGTTGCGGCGGGTCGAGAACGACCGCCCGGACGTGATCGTGCTGGACCTCCAGTTGCCGGACGGTTCGGGGCTCGACCTGTTTGACCAGATCCGGACGACCGACCCCCGGCGGCCGGTCATCTTCTTGACCGCCCGCGGGACGACCGAGACGGCAATCGAGGCGATGAAGCGGGGGGCGTTCGATTACCTCGGCAAGCCGTTCGACCTCGAACAGATGAGCGCCCTGCTGGAGCGGGCGTTCGAGGCCGCCCGCCTGATGCACGAGACGGCCGCCCTTCCGGACGACCCGCCGACGGACCGGATCGTCGGCCGCTCGCCGCTCGTCCGGGAGATTTGCAAGCAGATCGGCCGGGTCGCCCCACTCGACGTGACGGTGCTGATTCTCGGCGAGAGCGGGACCGGCAAGGAACTGGTCGCGCGGGCCATCTATCAGCACAGCAAGCGGGCCGACTTCCCGTTCCTGGCGATCAACTGCGCCGCCATTCCGGAAGGGCTGGTCGAGAGCGAACTGTTCGGGTACGAGCCCGGCGCGTTCACCGGCGCGGGACGGCGGCGGATCGGCCGCTTCGAGCAGGCGGACGGCGGAACCCTCTTTCTCGACGAGATCGGCGATATGCCGGCAGCTGTTCAGGCGAAGGTTCTCCGCTTCCTCCAGGACCAGACGTTCGAGCGCGTTGGCGGCCGCAAGCCGATCCGGACGCGCGTCCGCGTCCTGGCCGCGACGAACCACAACCTGGAAAACCTCATCGCCACGGGGCGCTTCCGGAGCGACCTGTATTACCGCTTGAAGGAGATTACAATCCGCGTGCCGCCCCTTCGCGACCGCGCCGAGGACATCGCCGAACTCGCCCATCACTTCCTGATCCAGTTCGCGCGGGAGGCCGGGCGGGACGTGTACAGTTTCGCGCCGGAGGTTCTGGACATCTTTCGCCGGCATTCCTGGCCCGGCAACGTTCGGGAACTGCGCGGTGCGGTCAAGGAGGCGGCCCTCCGGACCGCTGGGGGGACCATCCTGGCGGAGTTTCTGCCGCCGGGGTTCCTCGACGCCAGCGCAGCACCACCGCCGCCGCCTCAGTCGGCCGCGGCGCGTGCGCCCGAATTTGATATCCTCGACATTATTGACAGAATGCTGGCGGCAGGCGAGAAGGAGATGTATGATCGGGTCGTCGGGGCCGTCGAGCGCGTGCTGATTACCCGGGTTCTGCGGCACAACCGAGGACACCTCGGCAACACCTGCGACCGACTTGGGATCGATCGGAAAACGCTCCGGAACAAGCTCCGCGACCTGAAAATCCATCCGGATAAAGGCGCGCTCGACAACGCCGAAACTGTGGATGACTGACGGCCAGGCCCGCAACCCGCTCAGGATCTTATCCCACATCGGCGCCTGGGAGTGCCTCCCAAATTCTGGGAGTCGCTCCCCAGGACCGCCCAGTCGGGAGAAAGGTCCGGGCGCCCGCCAGCAATTGAGTTGTCTCGCGCAACATGTTCATCCGTAATGACATGTGGGGCAATCGGAGCCGGCTGGCCGGTCCGGCCCTCGATTTGCTTAGGCAGGGCTGTCGCTTCTTACCGTGTTCCGTCTGAACCACTCCACCGCGGAGAATGGCTCGAGGGCATCCGAGATGCAGCTGAAGACGCGTCCGGGCGGGAAATGGGGTCGGTGGGGGATGGCTCTTCTGGTACTGGCGGCGGTGGTCAGCACCGGCTGGTATGCGGTCTTTCGCGGAGGGACTGCCCCCGGCGACTCCCCTTTGGGCCAGCAGGCGGGGGGGGCGAAACCGGCGGCCGTCGCGGTCGAGGTCATGGCTCCTTCCGCGGGCGGGATCGCGCGGCTCTGCCAGCAGCCGGGCACAGTGGAGCCGTTCCAGGACGCCGACCTCTACACCAAGGTGTCCGGGTTCCTGATCGAACAAAACGTCGATATCGGGGATCTGGTGCAGGAGAAGCAAGTGCTCGCCCGGATCGCGGTCCCGGAGTACGAAAAGCAGGTGAAAGCGGATACCGCCGACCTCGCGCGGGCAACGGCGCGGGTGGACCAGATGAAGGCCGCGATCGTCACCGCCGAGGCGGACCTTGGCGCGGCCACGGCGGTCGTCGCGCTGGCCCAGGCCGAGCAGAAAAGCAAGGCCTCGTACCGGGCGTACCGCGAGAAACAGCGGAATCGAATCAATGAGTTGGTCGCGCGCATGGCGATCGACGCCAAGCTCGCGGACGAGCAGGAGGATCACTACCAGGCGTCCCTCGCCGCCGAGTCCGCCGCTGGCGAATCGGTCGGCGCGGCCCGGCAGAAGGAGGCGGCCGCGCGAGCCCGCATCAAACAGGCCCAGGCTGACCTCCGGTACGCCGAGGCGGAGGTGGAAAGCGCCCGGGCCAGGCTCGAGAAGTCGCAGGTCTTTCTCGATTACGCCGTCATCCGCTCGCCGTACACGGGCGTCGTGACCAAACGAAACTTCCACCCCGGCGACTTCATCCGGTCGGCCGACTCTGGCGGGGAACGTATCCCGGTGCTCGCCGTGGAGCGGACGGACAAGATGCGGGTGGTGATTCAGGTGCCGGAACGGGACGTCCCTTACGTCGAATGCGGCGATCCGGCCATCGTCGAGGTGGACGCCTTGCCGGGCATCGTGTTCAAGACACGCGGCGACGAGAAAGTCGCCGTGTCCCGGTTGGCCGCGGCCGAGGATCCGCACACCCGCATGATGCGGACCGAGGTGCATCTCAAGAACCCCGACGGCAAGCTTCGTCGCGGGATGTTCGGCCGCGTCACCATCACCCTGCAGCCCGGTTCACCGAAGTCGCTGCGCATCCCGTCCGGCGCGCTCGTCGGAAAGGCGGCGGACGGGAAGGCGTCGGTCCGGGTGGTCCACGACGGCAAGGCGCGCATCGTGCCGGTCCAGTACGGATCCGACAACGGGTCCGAGGTCGAGGTGCTCTCCGGGCTGGCCCCTTCCGACCGCCTGATCATCCGCGCCGCGGGTCCGGTAACCGATGGCGCCGCCGTCGCGATGACCGAGGCGAAAGAGGTCAGGACGGGGCACTGAGAGTTGGTGCGAGAACCCCCTTCCCCCGACCCTCTGACACGTTCCTCAATTCCCACCATCCACCCGCGGTCCGGCGCGCCGGACCGTGGGTTTGCCGCGAGACATTGCCTCATGAACGGCTTGATCCGCTTCTCGCTCCGCAACCCCAGGGCTGTGACCGTCCTGACGATGACCATCCTGCTCGTCGGGGCCGTGGCGCTCGCGGCGATTCCGTCCGACATTCTCCCCGTGTACCGCAGCCCGGCCGTCCAGGCGCTGACGTTCTACAACGGGATGGCGGCGACGAACGTGGAGTCCAGCATCACCGCCCGCATGGAGCGCGGCACCGGGCAGGCGGCCGGCATGATCCGGCAGGAGTCGCGGTCCCTCCTCGGCGTCAGCATCATTCGCAATTTCTTCGCCGACGACATCGATCCGTCCGGCGCGCTGACACAGGTGAACTCGCTGGCGACGACCGAGATCCCGACGCTGCCGCCGGGGACGCTGCCGCCGGTCATCCTCCCGTATGACCCGACGTCGTCCACGCCGGTCTGCCTGGTCGCGCTGAACAGCAAGACGCAGGGCGAGTCGGTCCTGTACGACACCGCTCGCTATCAGGTCCGGATGATGATCATGGCGTCCCGCGGCGCCAACGCGCCGGTGGTGTATGGCGGCAAGATTCGGACCATCCTGGCATACCTCGACCGCGACCGCCTCCAGGCGCATGGACTGGCTCCGACCGACGTGATGCACGCTCTGGACCGCTTCAACGTCTTCATCCCCGCGGGAGGCGCGCGCTTCGGCAAGTTCGAGTACACGCTGGAGTCGAACGCGATGTACGACTCCGTGGCGCGCATGGCCGACCTGCCGATCAAGACCGACGCGGCCGGCCGGACCGTGTTGCTCAAGGAAGTCGCCGACATCAAGGACGCGGCCGCCATCCAGACGAACATCGTCCGCGTGGACGGCCGCCGGCAGGTGTACATCCCCGTCTACCGCCAGTCGGGGTACAGCACGCTGGCCGTGGTCGATACCCTGCGGAACAACCTGCCGGACATGAAGGAACGGCTCACGACTCCGGACGTCGATCTCAAACTGGTCATGGACCAGTCGGTGTACGTTCGCAAGGCGATCGAGAGCTTGGTGGAGGAGGGCATCCTCGGGGCCGTTTTGTGCTCGCTGGTGATCCTCGTGTTCCTCGGCGAGTGGCGGATGACGCTGATCGCCAGCCTGACCATCCCGGTCGCCGTCTTCGGAACGATTGGCGGCCTGTACGGGGTCGGGCAATCGATCAACTTGATGACCCTGGCGGGACTGGCCCTCGCCATCGGCCCCCTGGTCGATAGCGCGATCGTCGTGCTGGAGAACACCCACCGCCACCTGGGACTCGGCGCACACCCGGAGGAAGCCGCGTTCCTCGGGGCGAAGGAGGTGGGGATGCCGGCCCTGGCGGCCAGCCTGTGTACGCTCCTGGTGCTCCTGCCGCTCACCCTGATGCCGGGGCTCGGAGCCTTTCTGTTCCGCCCGTTGTTTCTCGCCGTGGCCTTTGCCATGGGGATCGCCTTCGTGCTGTCACAGATGTTCGTGCCGCCGCGGTGCGCGGCCTGGCTGCGTGGGCATGGGCACAAGCCGATCGAGTCGCACACATTCGACTACGAGCACAAAAACGACCACGAGAACGCGCCGCCGAAGGGGCCGCTCGGGCGCCTGTTCGAGAAATGGGAGAACGCGATCGACTATGCGATCGGCGGCTACACCCGGCTGCTCGCGCTGGCCGTCGGCGCGCGCGGCCTGGTGATCGGCGGAGCGTTCGCGGCCCTCGCCGGGGTCGTGATCGTCTTCGGCCCGGACCTGCGCCGCGAGTTCTTCCCGGAAGTGGACGCCGGCGCGTTCGAGATTTTTGTCCGGGCGCCGACCGGCACCCGCGTCGAGGAGACGGAAGCGCGGGTCGCCGAGGTGGAGCAGTTTGTCAAGGACAGGCTCGGCGGGGATCTGGAGCTGGTGATTAGCGAGACGGGGCTCACGGCCAACTGGTCGGCGGCGTACACGCCCAACGCTGGCCCGATGGACGCGGTCATCAAGGTCCAGCTCAAGCCCGAGCGCGCGCAGTCCGCGCAGGAGTGCGTCCACACCCTGCGCCAGGGATTCGCCGCCGACTCGCGCTTCGGCGACCTGGAGTTCGCCTTCGACGCGGGCGGCATGATCCGCTCGGCGATGAACGAGGGCAAGTCGAGCCCGCTCAACGTCCGCATCACGGCCAAGAACATGAAGAAGGCTCGCAAGGTAGCCGAGCAGATCATGGCCGATGTCAAGTGGCTTGACGGCGTGGTGGATGCACGCATCATCCAGCGCCTCAACTATCCGCAATACGTCCTGGAAATCGACCAGGCGAAGGCGGCCGCTCTGGGTCTGAACCAGGCAGACGTGATGCAGAACGTCGTGGCCGCGTTCAACTCCAGCGTCCAGTTCAACAAGAGGAACTTCTGGATCGATCCGAAGAGTTCCAACCAGTACTACGTCGGCGTGCAGTATCCGGAGGCCGACATCGCATCAATCGAGACACTGCTCGACATCCCGATCACCGGACTGGGGCAGAAGCGACCGATTCCACTGCGGAATCTGGTGAAGGTGCCGCTGCCGCGCGTCGAGGTGCCGGCCGAGATCAACCACACCAACCTCCAGGCGACGATGGACCTGACGATGGGCGTGCATGGGCGGGATCTCGGCCACGTCGCCGACGACGTCACCCGCGTCGTGGCGAAGTACGGCAAGGAACGGCCGGACGGCGGCTGGGCGGCGTTCGACCCCGAGACAGCCCCCGGCACCGTGATGGAGGGGGCACGCATCGTCCTGGCCGGCGAATATCAGAAGATGCAGGACACGTTCCGTTTCCAGGCGTTCGGGATGGTCGGCGCGGTATTGCTGGTCTACTTCCTGATGGTCGCTCTGTTCCGCTCGTACCTGACGCCGCTCGTGGTTCTGTCGGCGGTCCCGGTTGGCGTGGTCGGCGTCGTGCTGGTGCTGTACTTCACCGGCACCGCGCTGACCGTGCAGTCGCTCCTGGGTGTCATTTTCATGATCGGCATCGTGGTGTCCAACACGGTGTTGCTGATCGATTTCGCGGAAAACGTGCGGAAGACCGACCGTCTCTCTCCGACGGCGGCGATCCTGCGGGCGGCGGCGGTGCGGGTGCGGCCGGTGGTGATGACGGCGCTGGCGACGTTCTTTGCGCTGCTCCCCATGTCGCTGGGGCTGAGCCGCGGCAGCGAGGCGAACGTTCCGCTCGGCCGGGCGGTCCTCGGCGGGCTCATCGCCGGACTCCTGACGACCCTTTTTGTTGTCCCCTGCATCTACTCGCTGCTCGTCCCGAACAAGTTTGAAAAGGAGTTGCGGCCCCTTCCGGGTGAGCCCGGGTGGGAACCGTCGGGATCTCAGCCGCGGGGCGGTGCGGAGGGAGCCCCGGGAACCCAGCCGGCGTAGGGAGCCGTCCGACCCGCTGCGCCCTACGGCGTGCTCCCGAGCGCAACCCACAGCTGGAACTGAGCAGTGTCGAACGCGATGACGGCGCGGATCCATTCCTGCCGTGCGCCGAGCAACTGCTGCAGGCTGTCGAGAGCCTCGATCGGCCGGCCCTGACCGAGGCGAATCCGCTCGGTTTCGAGCCGGAAGCCCTCCTCCGCAGGAGCCAGCGCGGCCTGCGCTACCTCGATCTGCCTGACGGCGGTTTTCGCCGCGGCCTGGGCCTCGGCAACTTCTCGCCGAACCTGGTTCAGCACGGCCGCGTACCCCGCCACGGCCTGACCGACGACCGCCCGCGCCTGGCGAACCCGCGCGCAGTTGCCCACCCCCAGGTTCTGAACGTTCCAGACCGCCATTACCACGAGGTCGGACCGGCCTTTCAGCGGACCAAAGTTCTCGGCCACCTCATTGCTCCCCCCGCCGAACCCGCTGGCGCTGTAGCCGACGGACAGCAGCGGGATCCACGGCCGGGTCCACTCCTGGCCAACCTGCAGCCTCGCCCCCTCGATGGCCGTGGCGCGCGCGCTCAGGTCGGGGCGGGACTGGACGGCGGCCGATACCAGCGATTCGAGATCGGTATCCTCGGCGACGAGTCGGAACGGCTGGATGAACCCGCCCGGGGTGCGGAGTCGGGAGGACGGATCGAGGGTAAGCAGACGGGCCAACCGGGCTGACGCGGCCGCGACCATCCCTTCCGCCTCGCGGACCTGACGTTGGATCAACTCGCCGTTCGCCGTCGCCCGCCTGGCGTCTGCCAGGTTGCCCTGCCCGGTCTTCGCGAAGGCCGTCGTCACGCGAACAACTTCGGCCACGTCCGCCGCCGCCTGCCGCAGGACATTCAAGCGCGCCTCAGCCCCGGCGAGCGCCAGGTAAGTGGCGGCGACCTCCAGGAGGGTGGCGTTTCGCACGGCCTGGGCATCGGCCTGGACGACCGCGACGCGCTGCCGGGCCACGAGGGGCTCATACAGAGCGTCGCCGAGGTGGGCGAACAGCCACACCCCCGGGATCGCGACCGTGCCGGCGCCGACGGCCCCTGCCCCGGCCCCCAGGTACAGGCTCTGGCTGCGCGGCGAGCGCAGGAAGCCCGGGTCATCTTGCAGCACCCCGCGGTGCAGCCGAAAGCTGCCCCCGACGTTGACGCTCGGGATCAAGAGAACGCGCGCGGCGAGCTGACCGGCCAGCGCTTCCTGAATCTGTTCGCGGGCCAGGTTGATCGTGGGGTTGTCTACCCCGGCAAGGCGCAGCGCGGCCTCCAGGTCAATCGGCTCTTCCGAGGCGGGCGGCACGAGGCACGCAGGTGTGGCATCGGCCTGCGGCGACAAGAGCCGTGCGGGCGGCGTCAGCGGCTCTCCAGCAGATGTCCCCGAGGCGGCGACGACTTCGGGAGCGGCTGGGGAATCTGGTGGGGAATGGCCCACCGGCGGGTGTAGCAGGGCGTGGGCGGGGTGTGGCGGCCGGGGGTCTTGAAGGGCGAGAGGGTTGATCGCCGTGCAGCCGAATCCGGCGAACAGAATCGTTGCGATGCCGCTGCCGAGGGCCGCCCACCGCCCGCATCGAGCGTTCCTTCCTGTCCGCAGACGAATCATACCTGGGTCTCCCGTTCTCCTGAATGCCGGGTGTCCAAGGGCGGGCGGCCGTCACGGAATTACCCGGGCCGGAGCCGGACCAGCCTGCGGCGCCGGCAGGCGCGTCGGTTCCGGGCAGTTGCTGGACGTCGGGGGTGGGACCAGCTCGCTCGGGACCGGGCGAGCCAGGCAGTTCGCCGGCGGTTGCCCCAGCGCGACCCAGAGCTGAAACTGGACCCGGTTGTACTCGATGATGGAGTCCAGGTACTCGTACCGCGATCGGCCGAGGAGCCGGAGGCTGTCCACCACCTCGAGCGGCAAGCCCTGTCCGCCGCGAATCCGGATCAGATCCCCGGCGTAGGCGTCCCGGCTGGCCCGGACCGCCGACTCGCCGGCCTCGATCTGGAGGAACCGGGTCTGCACCCAGCCGTAAGCTTCAGCCACCTGGGCGCGCACCAGGTTCAGCGTCTCCAGCTCACGCAGCCGCGCCTGCCGCGCCCGGCTGTCGGCCGCCCGGATCAGCGCGAGGTTGCCGATGCCCATGTTGCGGAAGGTCCAGAACACGGCCACGTCGAGATCGGTCCGGCTGTCGAGGCTGCTGAACCGCGGGGCCGTGATCCGCCTCCCGTCGCCAGCGATGAACCCCGGCGGGTCGGCGACCAGATTGCTCCCGCCGCCGAACCCGCCGGCGCTGAACCCGAGGATGACGTTCGGCGCGAACGGCAGCACTCTCGCAAGGGATAGTTCGTACAGCGCGGTCCTGACCTCCGACCTCCGGGAGGCGAGTTCCGGCCGCTGCAGCAGGGCGATGGCCAGGAGGTCCGGCAGCGGCGTCGGGTCCGGTACGATCGGCGCCGGCACGACCCAACCGTCGATGGGGCGAAGGCGAACAGATGGGTCAAGGTTGAGAAGCTGGGCGAGACGAGCGGACGCCGCCAGGGTTTCGCCCTCGGCCTGTGTCAGCTCGGCGTCGCGCCGCTTCAGTTCCACCGTGGCCCGGTCGGCGTCCGCCTTCCGACCCTGCCCGGTCCGGGCAAACTCGGCAGTCAGCCGTGCGATCTCGGCTGCCTCCTGCCGGTTCTTCCGGGAGATCGCCTGCCGGCCTTCCCCGCGCAGCAGGTCCAGGTAGGCCAGGCAGACGCGGAGCAAAACGTCATTGCGAACGGCCGCCGCGGAAGCATTCGCGGTCACGACGCGCTGGCGGCTCGCCAGGTAGCCGTACCACGCAGCCCCGACGTTGAGGTTGTAGTTCAGGCCGGGGATGGCGACCGTCCCGGCCCCGATGGCGTTTGCCCCGAGGCCCACGTAGAGAGCGTCGCGGTGAACCTGCAGGATGTTCCCGGTCGATTGCTGCAGCGCCCCCCGGTGGAGGTCGTAGTTGGTCCCCGCGTTCAGGTTCGGCAGCAGCTGGGCGACGGCAAGCTGCCTCTGGGCTGTGACCTCGGCGATTCGCGCGCGGGCGAGGAGCAGTTCGGGGTTCTCGACCCCGGCCAGCCGAAGGGCGGTCCCGAGGTCGATCGGGTTTTCTCCTGGCTGAAGGATCGTCCCCGGCGGCGGCCCGGGAAGGGGATTCTCGGCCGTCGCGGACTTCTGGGGCATCGGAGCCTTCTCGATGGTCGGGCGATCGGTCGCGGAAGCCTGGGCGAACACCGCCGTGGCGAGCCCCGCTCCGAGAAGCCCGCCTGCAACCCGAGCCCAGGCCCGGCGCATCCTCGTCATGATCACCTCCCTTGACCGCGGCACCTTTCCTCGAACCGGGCTGCTCTGCGAACACCGGCCGCCCCGGGACGGCATGCGCTCGCGGACAAAGCCTGGAAATGTGATCGGCACGATACGACAGGGAACATCAGTAACTTCGGCAAGGCATGCGAAAGTCGCTGACGCAGAAAGATGGGAGGATATTCTCCCATTGTCAATGGGAGAATATCCCAGCTAAACGGTCTTGCCGAAGCGACCCCGCCAGCCGGCGCAATCTTCTACAATGCCTCCTGGCCGCTTCTTTCCTGGCACCCCTTCAGGCTGCATCGCGAGGTCCGGTCCGATGAATCCGATTGCCTTCGCGCTCCGCCACCCCGTCACGGTCCTGGTGGCGATGGCCGCCCTCGTCGGGGGCGGGGCGCTGGCACTGACGCGGATGAAGATCGACATCTTCCCGCAGCTGAACCTCCCGGTCGTCTACGTCTGCCAGCCCTACGGCGGCATGGACCCGGCCCAGATGGAAGGGCTGCTGACCAACTACTACGAGTACCACTTCCTTTACATCAGCGGCATCCACCACGTCGAATCGAAGAACGTTCAGGGCGTCGCGCTGATGAAGCTGTTCTTCCACCCCGGCACCGACATGGCCCAGGCGATGGCCGAGACGGTCGGGTACGTCAATCGGTCGCGCGCCTTCATGCCGCCGGGCACGGTCCCACCGTTCATCATGCGCTTCGACACCGGCAGCGTGCCGGTCGGCTACCTCGTCCTGTCGAGCGAGACGAAAACGATCGGCCAGATCCAGGACCAGGCGCTGTTCAAGGTCCGGCCGATGTTCGCCAGTATCCCCGGCGTATCAGCCCCACCGCCGTTCGGCGGCAACCAGCGGACCGTCGTCGTGCGCGTCGATCCGGACCGGCTCCGCGCCTACAAGGTGTCGCCCGAGGACGTGGTCGAGGCGCTCGTCGCCGGGAACACAATCAGCCCGTCCGGGTCGATCCGCATCCAGGAACAGATGCCGCTGGTGCCGGTCAACTCGATGGTCGTCAGGCCGGAGGAACTGGGCGGCATCCCGCTGAGTGTGTCCCGGGAGGACGGCCGCGACCGGCGGGTGTTCCTGCGCGACGTGGCGCCGGTCATCGAGGATGCGTCCGATTTCCCGACCGGGTACGCCCTGGTCAACGGCAAGCGAGCCGTCTACATCCTCGCCACCAGGCGGGCCGAGGCGTCCACCCTGTCGGTCGTCAACGCCATCAAGGCGAACCTGCCGAGGATGCAGGCGGTCCTGCCGGACGACATCAAGGTCAGCTTCGAGTTCGACCAGTCGCCCCACGTCACCGGGGCGATCCAGAACGTGCTGGTCGAGGCGCTCCTCGGCGCGCTGCTCACCGGGCTGATGGTGCTGCTGTTCCTGCGCGACTGGCGCAGCGTCATTGTCGTCGTTTTGAACATCCCGCTGGCGCTCATTGGATCGGTGGTGGCGCTGGCGCTGACCGGGCAGTCGGTCAACCTGATGACGCTCGGCGGGCTGGCGCTGGCGGTCGGCATCCTGGTCGATGAGGCGACGGTCGAGGTCGAGAACATCCACACGCAGATGGAGCACACCGACTCGGTGCCGGTGGCGGTCCGGCGCGGCAACGCCGAGACGGCGGTCCCGCGCCTGCTGGCGATGCTGTGCATCGTGGCGGTGTTCCTGCCGTCGTTCTTCATGCAGGGAGCAGCCCAGGCGCTGTTCGTGCCGCTGTCGCTGGCGGTCGGGTTCGCGATGATCTCGTCCTACGTCCTGTCGAGCACGCTGGTGCCGGTGCTCTCGGTCTGGCTGCTGCGGCGCCACCACCGGCACGCCCTCGCCCAGCACGCCGCGCCCGGCTGGCTCGGCGAGGGGTTCCGCACCTTGCTGGGGTTAACCGCGAGGTGGCGCTGGGCCGTGGTGCCGGTGTACCTCGCCGCGGCCGGCGCGGCGATCTTCTTCCTCGGGCGGGAACTGGGGACGGAGATCTTCCCGCGCGTCGATACCGGGCAGTTCCAGTTTCGGCTGCGGGCGCCGACCGGGACGCGCATTGAGCAGACTGAGTCGATCGTCCGGGAGGCGCTGGAGTTCATCAAGAAGGAGGCCGGGCCGGAGAACGTCCTGATCTCCCTCGGGTACGTCGGCGTGGTGCCGTCGAGCTACCCGATCAACAGCGTCTACCTGTGGACGGGCGGGCCGGAAGAGGCCGTCGTGCGCGTGTCGCTGAAGCGGGGGGCCGTGCTGGCGGAGGACTTCAAGCGCGCGCTGCGCGACCGGCTGCCGGACCACCTGCGCGAGTGGGTGGCGCAGAAGTGGCGGTCCGAGGGCGTGCCGGCATCGCGCATCGCCGCGCGCGTGCCCGACCTGCGCCTGTCGTTCGAGCCGGCCGACATCATCAACGACGTGATGAGCTTCGGCTCGCCCACGCCGGTCGAGGTGGTCGTGAGCGGGCCGAAGCTGGCCGACAACCGGGCCTACGCCGAGCGGCTGCGGCGCGAACTGGAGCGCGTCCCGTCGCTGCGCGACCTGCAGTTCGCCCAGGCGCTGGACTATCCGACCGTCGAGGTCCACATCGACCGCGAGAAGGCGGCGTTCAGCAAGGTGACGGCCAGGGACGTGGCGCAGTCGGTGGTGGCGGCCACATCGTCGAGCCGGTTCGTCGTGCCGAACTACTGGCGCGACCCGGCGAGCGGCATCGGCTACCAGGTACAGGTGGAGATCCCGCAGGCGCTGATGACATCCGTGCGTGGGCTGGAGACGGTGCCGGTGAAGCGAGTCGGCAATACCCAGCGGCTGCTGCGCGACGTCGCCACGGTGCGCGAGGGTACGATGCCGGGCGAGTACGCGCGCTACAACATGCGGCGTCTGGTGAGCATGACGGCGAACATCGAGGGGGAAGATCTGGGCCGCGTGGCCGCCCAGATCGGCCGCGCCGTCACCGCCGCCAATCGGTCCCTGTGGTCCCCGTTCACCGACGCGAACGGGAAAGAGGCGTGGCGGAACGAGATCGGCAAGCAGGTCGTCCACGACCCCGCGCGGCTGTCGGACCCGCCCGCCGGCCTGCAGATCGACGTGCGCGGGCAGGTGACGCCGATGGAGGAGATGTTCCGCGGGCTGGCGCTGGGGCTGGCGCTGGCGGTGGCGGCGATCCTCCTGCTGCTGACGGCCTACTTCCAGTCGTTGCGCCTGGCCCTGGTCGCACTGGCGTCGATGCCGGCCGTCCTGGTGGGGGTGATCCTCGCCCTCGTGGCGACCGGGACGACGCTCAACCTGCAGTCGTTCATGGGGGCGATCATGGCGGTCGGCGTGGCGGTCGCGAACGCGATCCTGCTCGTCACGTTCGCGGAGAAGTCCCGGCGCGAGCGGGGCGGCGACGCCCGGACCGCGGGGGCCGAGGGGGCGCGGAGCCGCGCCCGGGCCATCCTGATGACGAGCGCGGCGATGACCGCTGGCATGGTGCCGATGGCGCTGGGCCTGGGCGAGAGCGGCGACCAGATGGCGCCGCTCGGCCGGGCGGTGATCGGCGGGCTGCTGGCCGCGACTGTGACGACGCTGTTCATTCTCCCGGCGGTGTTCGCCCTGGTGATGAGCGGCGCCCCAACCGGGTCCGCGTCCCTCGACCCGGAGGATCCGCAGAGCCCGTACTACGTCGGCGCGCCTCCCGGCGCCGGCCGAGCCCGAAGCGTCAGCGCGGGGGAGAGCCTCGGCCCGCGCTGACGCTCCGGGCTGGTAGGCGCGGCCCATTACCGCTCGTCGCCCAGTTCCTTGCGCAGCCGCGCCAGCTCGGCCTTCAGCTCGCGCACCACCGCCGCGTGGCCCGGATCGTTGTAGAGGTTGCGCACCTGCTGCGGATCCTGCTCGCGGTCGAACAGCTCCCACTCCGGCTCCCGGTCGAGGTTCTTTGCTCCCTTCATGTTCAACCCCTTGCCGTAGTAGTGGATCAGCGTGTACCGCTTCGTGCGCACGCCGTAGCATGCCGGAACGTTGTGCGAGCCGTCCAGGTGCATCCAGTAGCGGTAGTACATCGACGTGCGCCAGTCCGGCGGCGTCTTGCCCTCCAGCAGCGCCTTGTAGCTCTTACCCTGCATCTCCTTCGCGGCCGGCGCGGCGGCGAGGTCGAGGAACGTCGGCGCGTGGTCGATGTTCAGGACCATGTCCTGGTTGACGGTTCCCGCCTTCGTGTGGCCCGGCCACCGGACGATGAGCGGGGTCGTCAGGCACGGCTCGTACATCAGCCGCTTGTCGTAGAAGCCGTGCTCGCCGAGGAAGAAGCCCTGGTCCGACGTATAGATGACGATCGTATTTTCAGCCAGCCCCTCGCTGTCGAGGAACGCGAGCAGCCGGCCGACGTTCTCATCCACCGCCGCCACGCACGCCAGGTAGCGCTTCATGTAAAGCTGGTACGCCCAGCGCCGCAGCTCCTCGCGCGACATGCCCTTGGGGATCGGCGTTTGCAGATCGCGCATGTTCATGTGTTCGCCGACCGTCAGCCGCGTGTCCTGCACCTGCTTGGCCCGGCCCTTGAGGTCGTCGAGCAGGGTCGGCGGCTCGGGGATCTTCGCGCCCTTGAACAGGTCCGCAAAGCGGTTCGCCGGATCCCACGGCCGGTGCGGCGCCTTGAAGTGGCAGAAGAGGAGGAACGGTTTGTCCTTGTCGCGCTTCTTGAGCCACTCGATCGACAGGCCGGCGATGACGTCGGTCGAGTACTTCCCGGTGTACTCGCGCGCCTTCTTCTTCGGTTCGCCCGGGCCGTACAGGCGGGGGTTGTGGTAGACGCCCTGCCCCGGCAGGATGCGCCAGTAATCGAACCCGGTCGGGTCGGTGTGGAGGTGCCACTTGCCGAAGATGGCAGTCTGGTAGCCCAGGGCGCGGAGCAGGTGGGCGATGTGCTGGCGCAGCGGGTCGATCGGGTCGGCGAGGGTGTAGACGCCGTTCTTGTGACTGTACTGGCCGGTGAGGATGGCGGCCCGGCTCGGCGTGCAGATCGAGTTCGTGACCAGGGCGTTGGTGAAGCGCACGCCCTGCTTCGCAAGCCTGTCGAGGTTCGGCGTCCTGGCGGCCTTGCCCAGCCACGACCCGTAGGCGCCGATGGCAGCGCGGGCGTGATCGTCGCTCATGATGAACAGAATGTTCGGTCGCTTCTTGCCCGCCGGCTTCGTCTGCGCGGGGGCCGGCAGGGCGAACAGGCCGAGGACCGCAAGGGCGGCCAGAAACCGGGCAAGCATGTGACGTATCCTCCGGGGAAAGCGCGGGGTAGCTCTGTCGGCCCGGGGGCACTCCCGAGCCCAGAAATGAATTACGCAGCTGCCGGGCGCCGGACAACCCCGCACGCCGCTCCGGCGCCCATCTTGCCCCTCTCCTCCCCGGAGCAGTTCGCCAAGCGATATCGGACCAGACACCGTGGCGGTCATTCTGTCCGAGCCCGCAGCGCCAGCGCGGGGTGGTGTCTCGTCCCGCGCTGGCGCTGCGGGCTCGGATAGGAGTTTGGTCCGGTAGTTCCAATGCCTTGCACAGGCGCGGCCGGTCAGCTTGACCGGGTGCGCGGAGGCGGCTAGACTCCAGTAAGCGGGGGGGAGCGGCGGGAACGGAGGTTTGCAAAGCGGAGCATGGCGAAAGCGGATCCTTCCCCCGAGACGCCCGGCGGTGCCGCCAACGGCGAGCCGCGCCTGTCCCGGGCCAGTGTCGCCCGGTTCAGCCTCTACCTGCGCCACCTCGAACAGTTCCACCACACGGGCGTGCGGACCGTCTCCAGCAGCCAGCTCGGCGAGGCTCTCGGCATCACTGACGCCCAGGTCCGCAAGGATCTCGCCTACCTCGGCAACCTCGGCCACCCCGGCGTCGGCTACCCGACCCAGGAGGTGATAGCAGCCCTGCGCCGCAAGCTCGGCATCGACCGCGAGTGGAGGGTAGTCGTCGTCGGCGTCGGCAACCTTGCCCGCGCGCTGCTGCGCTACCGCGGGTTCCGGCAGCAGGGATTTCGCATCGTCGCCCTGTTCGACACGGACGCCGGGAAGGTTGGCCAGCGGGTCGATGACCTGGAGATCCACTCGCCCGAGCAGATGCCGGCGGTCATCGCTGCCACCGGGGCCGAACTCGGGATCCTCACCGTTCCCGCAGAGGCCGCCCAACTCGTTGCCGACGCCCTCGTGGCCGCCGGCATCCGCGGTGTGCTGAACTTCGCTCCGGTCGTGCTGCGGCTGCCGTCGCACGTCAGCCTGGTCGCGGTGGACCTGACCGTCCAGCTGGAACAGCTCGCGTTCCTGGTCCAGCTCGGGGCCGGCGAGTAGCCAGCCGGTCCCAGGGCGCAACCGCCTTGCCGGGACCGGCAAGGCGGTTGCGGGCGGGTTTGCGCGGTCCTCACTTCTTCCCAATGCAGTACAGGTAGCGGTCGGTCCGCATGAGGATGTGCCCCTCGTCCGCGATCGGGCTGGCGTTGGTGCGGCTGGGGTCGTCCGCAAACTTGTTGTGGGCGAGCACCTTGAACTTCGGCTCGGCCGGGACGACGAACGTGCCGTCGAAGCGCGACACATAGTAGATCTTGCCGTCGGCGACCAGGCCGGAGGCGTAGTAGTTCCCGCCGAGGCGGTTGCGGTACACGTCCTTGCCCGTGGCCGCGTCCAGGCAGAAGGCGTTCCCGGCGGCCCAGTAGAGGTGGCCGTCGTGGTACACCGGCGAGGCGACCAGGGACGAGCCCTTGGTGCGCCACAGGACGTGCGAGTTGGTGACATCGCCGCGCCCGCCGGCCCGGATCGCCAGCGCCCCGCCGCGGACGACGTAGACCACGTCCTTGTGGGCCACCACGCTCGGACACACGTACCCGTTGAACCCGGTGACGCGCCACAGTTCCTTGCCGGTGGCCGGATCGAACGCGATGACCGCGCTCGACTCGTTGAGCACCAGTTCCGGCCCGGTCTTCGGCACGTCCACCAGCACCGGCGTGTTCCACGACGACCGGATGCCGTCGGCGCGCCACACCTCCTTGCCGCTGTCCCGATCCAGCGCGACCAGGGAGCCGCTCTCGATGCTGGCGTTGATAATGACCAGGTTCTTGAAAAGAACCGGCGAGTTGGACGAGCCCCACCCGTTCGTTTTCGTGCCGACGCTGGCGCGCCAGATCTCCTTGCCGTCCAGGTCGAGGCAGTAGACACCCGACTTGCCGAAGAAGGCGTACAGGCGCTTCCCGTCGCTGGCGAGGGTGCTGGAGCTGTAGCCGTGCTGGGTGTTGTTGCCGCCCACGTACCTCGACTCGGGCAACAGGGGCTTGAAGTCCCGCGTCCACAGGATCTTGCCGGTGGGGCGATCGACGCATACGAGCAGCCGCATCAGGTTCGCCATGTCGCCCTGGCCCGGCTCGACGCCGTAGCCGGTGTAGCACGTCAGGTAGACGCGCTTGCCGACCACGACCGGGCTCGACGTCCCCGGCCCGGGCAGCTGTGTCCGCCAAACGATGTTCTCCTGGGAGGACCAGGTCGTCGGCAGCCCTTTCTCGGGGCTGCTCCCCAGCCCCCCTGGCCCGCGGAACTGCATCCAGTTGGCACCGATCGCCGACAGCGCCGCCAGGGCGGCCGGCACGAGAAGATAGCGTCGCATCAATCAGTCCTTTCCGATCAGGGACATCACTCGAACCGTCTGACGCGCGGTCTCACCGGAGGCCAGGCGCGCCGCCGTCCGCCTACCGCAGCCAGCCCTCGGCGATCGTCCGCAGATCCGCGTGGCCGTGGGCGGCCTCGTTGCCGTTGCTGGCCGTGAAGTAGCGCCGCTCCAGAGCACGAATGGCCCGCACCAGCTCCTCGTGCCGGATGCGTTCCAGCAGGTCGATGGCGCTGAACGGCGTCAGCGGTCCGGGCAACCGCCAGCGCCCCGCCGTGCTGAGCAGCATGGTTCAACTCCCTGTCGAAGGCGTGAGGAGGGCGGTCCGGAATGCGGGCATGCCCGTATTACAGCGGTTCGGAGGGGCGCAGTCCACTCGCGAATTGCACTGCCGACCCACCCTGGCGCCAGCGTGACACAACAGCAACAGACCAATCGCGCGGTTCTTGCTTGCCATCCTGGGTGAAGGTGGTAACCTTGCCTTTTGCCAATCCATCTACTCCATAAAATACTCGCCCCGCCTGGAACGGAGAGGGGTCTTCTTCGCCGACCGGGGTTTCACCGGCGGAGGAAAGTCTCACTTGGACGCTGGCTGGCAGGTCCACCATGTGCTCTGGCGTAGTTACGGGGGAGACGACAACATAGACAATCTGGTGTGGGAAGTCTTCCGTGAAGGACTGCGTCAACCCCTCAACTACGACTGCGGTGCGCTTGTTGTGGTGGAATGGAACAGGAACGCCAGGAACCGGACGTGCGACGTGGAACTGGCGCGGCGACCTCGGCCCTCCCTTCCCGTCCCTCCTATCCACTGGCAAACCTGACACCGACCTGTTAGCCTGAGGTGGAGTCAACAGGCGTTCGGGGCACCGGGGGTAACGTCGTCATGGCCCACCCGTCGCGCCGGCCATGCCGGCCGCTCATCCTGCTCGTGGCGCTCGCGGCGGGCTGCGGCAGTACAAGCGCCCAGCCGGAACTCATGTGGGGCCGGCGCGGCGTGCAGGACGGCCAGCTGGTCAAGCCGCGCGCCGCCGCCATCGACGCGCAGGACCGCCTTTACCTCGTGGACTGGACCGCTCGCATTCAGGTCTTCGACCGCGACGGCAAGCACCTCGGCCAGACCTGGACCACCCCGGACTTCAGCAACGGCCGCCCGAGCGGGCTGAGCATCGACCGCGACGGCAACCTGCTCGTCAGCGATTCGCACTACCACGCCCTGCGCATCTACTCACCCGAAGGCAAACGGCTGCGGACCATTGGCGGCAAGGCCGGGACCGCCGCGGGCCAACTCGGGTACGTCAGCGACGCCGTCCAGGACCGCGACGGGTTCTATTACGTCGCGGAGTTCGGCGAGAACCAGCGCATCACGAAGCTGGACGCTGCCGGGCGGTTCGTGAAGTGCTGGGGCGAACCGGGCACCGAGCCGGGCCAGTTCGCCCGCATCCGCGCCCTGGCGCTCGGGCCGGACGGCAACCTCTACGTCGCCGACGCCTGCAACCACCGCATCCAGGTGTTCACGCGCGACGGCGAACGGGTGGCCGTATGGGGCCAGGCCGGCCGCGAGCCGGGGCAGCTGTCGTATCCGTATGACCTGGCCTTTGCGCCGGACGGGAAATACCTGTACGTCGTCGAGTACGGCAACAACCGGGTGCAGAAGTTCACGCCCGGAGGCGAGCCGAAGGGCTGCTGGGGCGGCCCCGGACGGGAGCCGGGGCGCCTGGGGAGCCCGTGGGCGCTGGCCGTGGACAGCCGCGGCCGCGTTCATGTAATCGACAGCGAGAACGACCGGGTCCAGCGCATCGCCTTCTGACCCGTGAGATCGGGGCACTCGCCGCCGCAGGATGGGCCACTCATGGATCACCTCTACGCCTCCGAGTTGACCGTGCGCCTCTGGACGGCCGCCCTGTTTGGGGTTGCGGCGCTGGCCCCGTTTCTGCGCTCGCGGCGGCATGAGGACGAGCCCAGCCCGCTCCCCGGCGCGATTGCCACTGCCACCTTCGGGCTCTGGGCCATCCTGGTCCTCGTCGCGCTGTTCGCCCCGGATGAGAATGAGGCCGGGACCGGGTGGCGCGGCGCTCTCCTGATCGCGGCCCTGGCGGTCGTTCCGGCCGGCCTGTTCCTCACCGCGCTGATTGACCGGCGGCCCTGGCTGGGCTGTGCGGCGTGCGGCCTGATGAGCGCCGGCGCGCTCGCCTTCCCGGACAGCATCGTCGGGGTGGTCCTTGCCACCGCCACCCTGCTCGCCGTGCTGGGGCTCGTGCTTACTCTGTTCCTCAACGCTTACTGGTCCGCGACCCTCGGGTACGCCGCCGGCGCCGCTGCCCTGGTCGCGCTCGGAGGGATGACGGCGGCCCCCGCGGGCGCGGTGCTGCGCGACCTGTGTGCCGGGGTGGCCGGCGTGTTCGGCAGCGGGCACGTCGGCATCGCCGAGCCGGGCTGGCTGCTGCTGCTCCTGCTGGTGCCGGTGGTCGTCGCGCTCGGTTTCCGGTCGCTATCGGGGCTGGGGCCGGTCCGGCGCTGGGTCGCCATCACCCTGCGCTGTCTGCTCGTTGTCTTCCTCACCCTGGCGCTCGCCGAGGTCCACCTGCGCCGCAGTCACGAGGCCGTCACGGTTCTGTTCGTCTGGGACCGCTCGCTCAGCATCCCACCCGAGTTCGAGGGCGACGGCGGGGGCAAGGATCTGCGCGAGCAACGCCTGCTCCGGTTCATCAACGATGCGGTCGCGAAGCGCGGTCCGAAGCACACGCGCGACGGCAGCGGGTTGATCGTCTTCGGCCGGTGGCCGCGCCTGGAGTTGCCGCCGGCCAGCGTGCCGCGCTTCAACCTCAAGAAGGTTGAGAGCGAGGTCGAGAAGACCTACACCGATATCGCCGGCGCCCTCAAGCTCGCGCTGGCGTCGTTCCCCGAAGGCAGCGCTCGCCGCATCGTTCTGATCAGCGACGGCAACGAAAACCTGGGCAAGGCGGAGGAGGTCGCGCTCATCGCCAGGCAAAACGGCGTTGAGATCGACGTGGTCCCAATCGCCGCCGGGCGTCGCAACCAGGACGAGGTACTCGTCGAGCGCATCGAGGTGCCGGCGGTGACCGAGGAGGAGTCGCGCCTGCCGATCCGCATCGTCATCCGCAGCTTCAACCCGGGCGTGGTGGTCGGCAACTTGAAGCTCCTCAAGAAGAGTATGGCCATCCGCAAGGGGGGAGATGGAGAGGGAGATGAGCCGGTGTTCGAGGACGAGCCGATCCTCGAAACCGAGGTGCGCGTCCGCCAGGGGCTGACCGCGTTCTACTTCCAGCAACCGCCGAGCAAGAAGGAGGCGTACACCTACGAGGCCAAGTTCGTCCCGCTGCGCGTCGAGGACGGGGCCGGGAAGGTGGTACGCGAGGGGCTGGTCGCCGACCGGGTCGAGAACAACCGGGCCAGCGCGAGCGTGATCGCGCGCGGCCAGCGCGCGATTCTGCTGGTAGAGGGCAAGGCCGGCGAGCACCGACTGCTCGTCGAACGGCTGCAGAAGACCAGGTCGAGCCTGCGTGTGCTGGCCGTCCTGCCCGGGCAGCTGCCGCAGGAGCCGACGCAGCTGACCCAGTTCCTGACGCGCTTCGACACCCTCATCCTGGCGAACATCCCGGCCGAGACGCTGACCGACGGGCAGCAGAAGGTGATCCGCGCGGCCGTCCACGACCAGGGCAGCGGGCTGGTGATGATCGGCGGCCCGCAGGGATACGGGGCCGGCGGGTGGCAGGGGACGGAGGTCGAGAAGGCGCTGCCGGTGACGTGCGACCTGCGCTCGATGGAGGTCGAGGGCAAAAGCGGACTGGTGCTCATCATGCACGCCTCGGAAATCGCCGAGGGGAACATGTGGCAGAAGAAGATCGCCCAGCTTGCGATCGAGAAGCTGGCGCCGATGGACATGGTCGGCGTGCTGCACTACAACTGGGACGGCCAGGGCAAGAATCAGGGCCACAGCTGGCACATCCCGTTTCAGCAGGTCGGCGCCAACCGGCTGCGGCTGCACCGCCTGCTCGACACGATGAGCCCCGGCGACATGCCGGACGCCGATCCGTCGCTGAAGATGGCGCTCGCGGCCCTGTCCGATCCGAAACACAACCTCGGGACCAAGCACATCATTTTCATCAGCGACGGCGACCACTGGCAGCCGCCGATGAAGACGCTGGCCGCGATCAAGGCGGCGCGGATCACCTGCACAACCGTCTGCATTACCTCGCACGGCCAGGCGGAGGTGGCGCGCATGAAGAAGACGGCCGACGCGACCGGCGGCCGGTCGTATTACGTCAAGGATCCGAAGCAGCTGCCCGCGATCTACATCAAGGAAACGCGCCTGATCAGCAAGAGCTTCATCCACGACAAGCCGTTCGTGCCGACGCTGGTCGAGCGCGCGGGGCCGACCGAGGGGATGCCGGAGAACCTGGAGCGGCTGCACGGGTTCGTGCGCACGACGCCCCGGCCGGGGCCGCTGGTGCGCGTGCCGATCGTCAAGCACGAGAAGAAGGAGACGTTCCCGATCCTGGCGTACTGGCACTACGGGCTGGGCAAGGCGGTCGCGTTCACCAGCGACGCGCGGGCGAAGGATCCGACGGCGTGGGATCTCGACTGGGCGAGCACGCCGATGCACGCGAAGTTCTGGGAGCAGGTCGTCGATTGGTCGCTGCGCGCCGTCGAGACGGGCAAGAATCTGACGCTGACGACCGAGGTACGCGACGGGAAGGTGAAGGTGACGGTCCACACCCGCGACAAGGACGGCCGGCCGATCACCGACCTGGACCTGCGCGGCGGGATCACGTCGCCGTCCCTCAAGGGCGCCGACGGCCGGCTCCCGGAGTTGCAGTTCACCCAGAAGGGGGTAGGCGTCTACGAGGCGGAGGTGCGGGCGGAGGACGTCGGCTCGTACTTCATCCACGTCCAGGCGTCGCGCAGGAAGACGGTGGTCGGAAAGGACGGCCAGAAGACGACCGTCGCTGAGGTGGTGGACGCGGCGCGCGGCGGGGTGTCGATCCCGTACTCGCCGGAGTTCGCCGAGATGGAGAGCAACACCGGGCTGCTGGTACGGCTGGCCGAGATGACCGGCGGCAAGATCTATCCGGACGAGGCGGCGGCGCTGCGGCAGGTGGCGGAGTCGGGCGAGGTGTTCCGGCCGGCGGCAGTGCGGACGCGGTCGCTGCAGTCGATCTGGTTCTGGCTGGTGCTGCTGACGGGCGTGGGGCTGTTCTTCGACGTGGCGGTGCGGCGCATCGCTCTGGACCCCCTGAAACTGGCGGGGACGGCCCAGGCGGCGTGGGCGCACCTGCGCGGGCAGGCGCCCGCGGAGCGCGCGCCGGAGTTCCTCGACCGCCTGCAGAGCCGCAAGGTACAGCTGGGCGAAACGCTGGAGAAGGACAGGGCGGCCAGGCGCTTCGAGGGCGAAGGGGGGCCGACCTCGGCCCCACCGCCGTCCGCCGACGAACCGCGGCCGGCGCCGCGTCCCGAACCGCGGCCGGCGCCGCAGGCGCAGCCCGCGGCGGACGAGGCGGGCGATTTCGCGAGCCGCCTGATGCGGGCGAAAAAGCGCGCCATGGAAGAGCGCGACCGGGACAAGGGGAAGCCGTAGCTCACGACCAGCCGCTACCCCTCTGCCTGACCGTCGCTGGAAGCGGGTTCGTCGTTCTCGGTCAGCAGCCGGAAGCGCACGTCCGGCTCGCGGATGTGGTGGATGAGGTGACGCGGCAGGTGGCAGCGCAGGACCACTCGGTTGTCGGCGTATTCCTGGCGATAAATCTCCGCGTGGGCCGCCAGGTAGGCCAGCACCCGCCCGTGGCCCGCATCGACGTCCACCTCGACGTTCGCGAACTCGGCGCTGAGCATCTCAATGACCGCTTCGCGCAGCTCGTCCAGCCCCTGTCCGGTCGCGGCGCTCACGGCCACCGCGCGCTTGTGGTTCTGCTGCAGCACGTCCAGGTACGAACGGTCCGTTACGCGGTCGATCTTGTTCAGCACCAGCAGCGTCGGCTTGTCGGCGCAGCCCAGCTCGGCGAGGACGGTGTTGACCGCCTGGATCTGCTCCTCGGCGGTCGGGTTGCTCGCGTCCACGACGTGCAGCAGCAGCCGCGCCTGCCGCGCCTCCTCCAGGGTCGCCTTGAAGGACGCGATCAGGTGGTGCGGCAACTCGCGGATGAAGCCGACCGTGTCGCTGAGGAGGACGCGGCCCCAGTCCTGCAACCGCCACTGCCGGGTGCGCGTGTCGAGGGTCGAGAACAGCTTGTCCTCGACGTAGACGCCGGCCCCGGTGAGGGCGTTCATCAGCGTACTCTTGCCGGCGTTGGTATAGCCGACGAGCGAGACGGTGTGCTCCTCGCGGCGGCTGCGCACCTCGCGCTCCTTGCGCGCCTGCACCTCGACGAGACGATTTTTCAGGTCGCGGATGCGCGCATCGACCAGGCGGCGGTCTTCTTCCAGCTGCGTTTCACCCGGGCCGCGCACGCCGATGCCGGCGGTGTAACGCGACAGGTGGGTCCACATCTGCCGGAGACGCGGCAGGGCGTACTCGAGCTGGGCCAGCTCGCCCTGCAGGCGGGCCTCGGTCGAGCGGGCTCGGGTGGCGAAGATGTCGAGGATCAGCTCACTCCGGTCGAGCACCTTGACGCCGGTCGTCTTCTCCAGGTTGCGGACCTGCGCGGGCGTCAGGTCGTTGTCGAAGATGACGACGTCGGCATCCTGAGCCTTGACGAGCTGCTGCAGCTCCTCGAGTTTGCCCTTGCCGATGTAGGTGCCGGGGATGACCTTCTGGCGCTTCTGAATCATGGTGCCGACAATGATGGCGCCGGCGGTGGTGGCGAGACCCTGGAGTTCCTCCAGGGGGTCGGTGCCGATCCAGGGGCGTTCCGGCAGGGCAACACTGACCAGGATGGCACGTTCCAGGCGGACCGTTAGTTCGTCGCGAGTGGTGTCGAGAGTCACGTGGGTGTCTGGCCCTCCTTTCCCTTCATTGTAAAGCGGCGGGCAAACGCGAGCCAGGGCGAAAACGGCCCCCCGCAGGACCGCCAGCGCTCGGCGGCATGTCGAGCGAGGCGTATGCCTGGTATGATACACGACCGGGAAAATGGTTCGGCGCCGTTCGCACGAGGTGAGGGCCAGCAGTGCTCCGCGAAGAACAGATCGACATCCGCCGCCAGCGCGGCGTCGAGGGCAAGTTCGCGATCCGCAACCTCGGCCGCAACCGCGTCTTCAGCGACTACCTGGTCAGCAACCCGGCCAGCGGCGGGCAGTATCGGGTCAGCATCCGCGGCTTCGACGTCGGCGACAACCTGTGCGCGTGCCCCGACTTCAAGACCAATACCCTCGGCACATGCAAGCACATCGAGGCCGTCCTCGCCGCCCTGCGCGCCGAGATCCCGGTCCAGTTGCGCCAGCGCAAGGCGACCGTCACGCGCCCCGAGATCGTACTCCAGTACGGTGAGCAGCTGTGCCCGGTCCTCCACCTCCCACCGCGCCACTCCGACACGCTCCGGGCGCTGGCCGAGAAGTTCTTCGACCCGTCGGGCCGCTGGAAGGCGGGCGACCGCTACCACGAGCTGATCGCGGCCGTCGAAACGGTCCCGGAGCAGGTGACGATCTTCTCCGACGCGATGGAGTTCATGGAGCGCGAGGTCGAGCGCCGCGAAATGGCCCAGCGCGAGAAGGAGCTGGTCGAGCAGCTCGACCGCGGGCAGCTGAACCTCGACCTGCTGAAGGTGCCGCTCTATCGATACCAGATGCGCGGCGCGCTGTTCGCCGCCTACCGCGGCCGCTGCATCCTCGGCGACGACATGGGGCTCGGCAAGACCACCCAGACGCTGGCCGCGGCCGAAATCCTCGCCCGGGAGCGTGGCGTCGAGCGCGTGCTGGTGGTCGCGCCGGCGTCGGTCAAGTACCAGTGGGAGAGCGAGATCCGCAAGTTCACCGACCGGCCGGTGCAGGTGATCGAGGGCGGCAGCCAGGCCCGCAAGGTGCAGTACACCGAGCCGACGTTCTACCGGCTGATCAACTACGAGCAGGTGCTGCGCGACCTGGACGAGCTGAACGCCTGGCACCCCGACCTGATCGTCCTGGACGAGGCCCAGCGCATCAAGAACTGGGAGGCGAAGGTGTCGCGTGCCGTCAAGAAGCTGCGCAGCCGCTACGCCGTCGTCCTCACCGGCACGCCGCTGGAGAACAAGCTCGAAGAACTCTACAGCATCGTGCAGTTCGTGGACGATCGCCGCCTCGGTCCGGCGTTCCAGTTCCTGCACGAGCATCGCGTCCTCGACGAGCAGGGCAAGGTGATCGCCTACCGCAACCTGGAGAAGATCCGCGGCAAGCTCGAACCGATTTTGCTGCGGCGCACGCGGGCACAGGTGCTCACCGAGCTGCCCGAGCGCACCGAGAGCATCGTCTACGTCGAGTTGACTGACGCCCAGCGCGGGCCGTATGCCGACCAGCAGACGACGCTCGCCCGGCTGGTCGCGAAGAAGTACCTGACGGAGGTGGACCGGCGCCGCATCCTGTGCTGCATCGCCAACATGCGGATGCTCTGCGACAGCACCTTCCTGTACGACAAGCAGACGAACGTCTCGCCGAAGCTGGACGAGCTGGCGGAGCGACTGCACGACCTCGCGATCGAAGGGCCGCACAAGGTGGTCGTGTTCAGCCAGTGGGAGCTGATGCTGCGCAAGGCGGCGGAGGTGGTCGAGCGGTTGCAGGTCGGCCACACGGTGCTGCACGGTGGGGTGCCGGGGAAGAATCGGCGGGCGCTGCTGGAGCGGTTCCGCGCCGACCCGGCGTGCCGCGTGTTCCTGAGCACCGACGCGGGCGGGACGGGGCTGAACCTGCAGGCGGCCGACACCGTGATCAACCTCGACCTGCCGTGGAACCCGGCCGTGCTGGAGCAGCGCATCGCGCGCGTGCATCGCATGGGCCAGCACCGGCCGGTGCAGGTGATCAACCTGATCGCGCGCGGGACCATCGAGGAGCGCGTGCTGCGCACCCTGGAGCAGAAGCGGAGGCTGTTCGAGGGGCTGTTCACCGGGACGAGCGACGAGGTGGCGTTCGAGGCGTTGGGCCAGCAGCAGTTCCTGGAGACGGTGCGCGACTTCGTCAGCGACGAGGAGCCGCGTCCGCCTGCCCCGTCGCCCGCCGCGCCCGCGCCGGAGGCGAGTACCGTGTCGCTGCAGGCGGTGCTGCAGGCCGGCGTGCAATTCCTCGAAGCGCTGGCGGCGCTGTGCGCGGCGCCGCCAGGCGCTCCGGCGGCGAACGGCCAGCAGGCGGCCGCGTCCCTGGCGCCGTTCGTCGGGACGGACACCCGGACCGGCCAGCCAGTGCTGCAGATCCCGCTGCCCCCGCTGGAGACGCTGCAGCGCGGCGCGACGGCCCTGCAGGCCATCTGCCAGCGGCTTGCGCCGCCCGCGCGCCGGGCGTCGTCCGAGCCTGAAGCGTAAGCGAGGGACAACGCCCCCACCTCGCTTACGCTCACTCCAGCGCCACGGCCTCGGGGATTCGCTGCCGCACGGCGTAAAGGGCCGGCCCTAGCCCGGCCAGCCGCGCCGTCAGCAGCGACACGGCCGCGATCGCCAGCGCCGCCACCCACGGCACATGTACCGGGAACGAGTACCCCGTCTCCTCCAGGATGACGACACGCAGCGCGTACCACTGCAGCGGCACCCCCACGAGCAGCCCGATCGCCGTCCCGATCAGGCCCATCAGCGACGCCTCGGCCACCACCGACCGTACCACCTGCTGCTTCGACGCCCCGACCGCCCGCAGCAACCCCAGCTCGCGCTTGCGCTGGAGCACCGAAATCAGCAGGGCCGTCACCACCCCCATCGCCGCGACGAGCACCACCACCACCTGCTGCGCAATCGCGATCGCATACAGACGGTCAATCATGCCGTCGATGTGCGCCTGCAGCTCGCCGCGCGTCAGCACGAACAGCCCGTGGGCGGCGCCGGACTGTTTCAGGATCGCCTCCTGCACCGCGCGGCTGTCGGCGCCCGGCTGGAGGTACACGTCGAACACGTCCGCCCGGTCATCGTCCCAGTGATCCACGTAGAGCTTGCGGTTGATCGCGATGCACCCATGATTCCACGAGTAATCGACGATCTTGCCGACCACCGCCAGCGTCACCGGCCCGCGCGGACTCGACAGGGTGATGGTGTCGCCGACGTCGATGCCGTGCAGCAGGCTGAAGTTCTCCGACACGATGGTCCCGTCGGGCCGTTCCGCCAGCCGCCGGTACGGCTCGACGCTCGCCACCGGCGGATCCCGGTCGCGGTCCATCTCGTAGTAGTCGCGGGCCTCGAAGATACTCAGCAGGATCTGCGTGTCGCGGAAGTAGTGCTTGCAGAGACGAAGCGGCAGGGCCGTCCGCACGCCGGGCACGGCGCGGATCTCCGCGCCGAGCCGTAGATCCATCGGCTCGCCCTGCCCGCTCGCGCTAACCGGGCTGCCGGAGGTGACGAACAGCTCCGCTGCGAGGTACTGACGTACCCAGTCGCGCAGGGCGATGCGGTTGCTCAGGATGATGCCGGCCGTCTGCACCACCAGGGCGACGCCGGCCGCCAGCGCCGCGATCACCAGCCCGGTCCGGCCGGGCGCCCGCACCAGGTTGTCGGCTGCGAGCCGCGCCTCGATGCCGAGGAAGCGCCGCGCCACCGGCTGCAGCAGCCGCGCCAGCAGCGCCGTGAGCAGCGGCGTCGCGATGAGGGTGCCGACGACCACCAGCGCCAGCCCCCCGTACATGCCGAAGCGCGCCGGCAGCACCTCGCGCAGCGCGATCGCCCCCACGCCAAGCGCCAGCGCCAGCCCGCTCGCCAGCGCCTGGGCGATGCGGAAGCGCCAGCTCGGCGCCTGGGGGATGCGCCGCACCGCCTCGGCCGGCCGGGCGCGCGCGGCCAGACAGGCCGGCACCAGCGCGGCCGCGACCGCGGTGACCACCCCGGCGCCGAGGGCCGCGAATAGCAGTTCGGGACTCAGGCGCACCGCCGCCCCCTCGACGCCGCCGAAGATCTCGCCGAGGATGTCCTGCATCGGCGCCAGCCCCAGGTGCGCCAACCCCAGCCCCAGCGGCAGACCCAGCAGCGACCCGGCCAGCCCGAGCAGGGCCGCCTCGCCCGCAAACAACCGCCAGATCTGCACCCGACTGGCCCCGATGCTCCGCAGCATGCCGATCTCGTGGCGGCGCTCGGTGACGTTGACCGACAGGGCGTTGTACACCAGGAACAGGCCGATCACCAGCGCCGCGATGCCGCACATCTGCAGCGCGACCTGCATGCCCGCCATGACGTTCTGCACGGCCCGATCCTGCTCCTCCGGGGTGCGCGCCTGCGCCCGCCCGGCGAGGAGGTACGCCACCCGCCGCCGCACCGTATCCGGGTCCGCCCCGCGCGCGAGGGTGATGTCGATGCGCGATACCATGCCCGGCCGGAGCCCGGCCACCCGGCAGGCGTCCGGCAGGTTCAGAACCACGACACTCCCACCCAGGGCCGCCGCCGCCCCGCTCGCGCTGATGGCGCCGACGCGGCGCAGCCGGGCCGCTTCCTTGCGCCCACGCCCCAGCACGCGCATCTCCTCGCCCTTACCCGCGAGGTCAGCGTCGAGTGCCTTGCCGACGATCGCTGGCGGCGGCCCCCAGAGCGACGCCGCCGCGACGCGGAAGCGGCGCTCGGTCCTCGCGTCGATGTCCACCTGCCAGCC
Source organism: Gemmataceae bacterium (assembly GCA_020847555.1). The sequence continues at coordinate 6,147 of JADLBT010000067.1, read as the reverse complement.
CGGGGGGGACGTCTGCTTGCTCTCGGCGAGCAGGTCGAGGCCGACGAGGAGGGCCGGACGGTTGCCCAGGTCGGGCAGCTTGACGTTCTCGAAGACGCGCGGGCGGGCAGCGCGGACACCCTCGACCTTCTCCAACTCGGCGGCGAGCGCCTTCGCGACGGGGGCCTCGCCATTGCCGACGAGCAGGTCCGCGACGCCCGCCAGGGGGTTGGCGGCGCTGACGGCGGCCTGGGCCATCGCCTGGTTGAGGGCGCGCGTCGCCACCAGCATGCTCACCCCGGCGGCGATGCTGAGGACGATCAGGATGGTGCGCCCGCGCCGCCGGCGCAGGTAGCGCAGGCTCAGAGTGGTGTAGACCGATGGCATGGGAGAGAAGATTGCGAAAGCCCACGGGTCGCGTCCCGGGGGCCAGGTTCCCAGCGCGCCGCCCACGGGACGCGACCCGTGGGCTTTATCTGAGCTGTGTTTCTTCCTGGGCCGCTGGCCCCCGGACAGGCACAGTCTCCTCGGAAGCGACGCGCCCGTCGCGGATGTGGACGATGCGGTCGCCGTAACTCGCCGCCTGGGCGTCGTGGGTGACCATCACGACCGAGCGCCTGCCGGACTCCGGCAGGCTGCGCAGCAGGCGCAGGATCTCGGCGCTGTTGGCCGAGTCGAGGTTGCCGGTCGGCTCGTCGCACAACACCGCCTCGGGCTCGATGACGAGGGCGCGGGCGACGGCGACGCGCTGCATCTCGCCGCCGGACAGCTCGTCGGGAAAGTGATCGGCGCGGTGCGCCATCCCGACGAACTGCAAGCTGGCGTGGGCCGGTTTCAGAGCCCGGTTGCGCCGCTGCCCGGCGAGGAACAGCGGCAGGGCCACGTTCTCGACCGCCGTCAGGGTGGGGATCAGGTTGAAGAACTGGAAGACGAAGCCGATGCGGGTGCGGCGCAGCTGCGACAGCTCGCGGTCGGGCAAGGTGTGCAGCGGGCGGTCCTGGAACAGTACCTCGCCGAACGTCGGCACGTCGAGCGCCCCGAGGAGGTGCATCAGGGTCGATTTGCCGGACCCGCTCGGCCCCATGATCGACACGAACTCGCCCGCCTCGATGCGCAGATTGACGCCGCGCACCGCCTGCACTTCGCGGCGGCCCTGCTGGTAGGTCTTCGTGACCTGGCGAAGTTCCATCATGCTGGGTCGCTTCCTCTCGACATCGACACGTCAGCCTGCCAGCACCCCAAAGCCGCGCCCCACCAGCCCGGAGCGCCAGCGCCGGCCGCGTGCAGTGCCCGGCGCTGGCGCGCCGGGCTGGGGGGGTTCGCTGTCAGCGCGTCAACTTCTTGTACTTCAGCCGGTGCGGTTGGTCCGCCTCCTCGCCGAGGCGCTGCTTGCGCTGCGCCTCGTAGGTCTGATAGTTGCCCTCACACCAGATCGTCTTGCTGTCGCCCTCGAACGCGAGGATGTGCGTCGCGACGCGATCCAGGAACCACCGATCGTGGCTGATCACCACCGCACATCCGCCGAAGCTCAGCAGCGCCTCCTCCAGCGCCCGCAGGGTATCAACGTCGAGGTCATTGGTCGGTTCGTCGAGCAGCAGCAGGTTACCGCCGCGGCGCAGCAGTTTCGCCAGGTGGACGCGGTTACGCTCCCCGCCGGACAGCTCGCTGACGCGCCGCTGCTGGTCGGCGCCCTTGAAGTTGAACCGCGCCACGTACCCGCGCGACGCCACCTTGCGCTTGCCGAGCATCATGTAGTCGGTGCCGCCGGTGATCTCCTCGAACACCGTCTTGCCGCCGTCGAGCGCGTCGCGGTTCTGATCGACGTGCGCCGCCAGCACCGTGTCGCCGACGCGCAACTCGCCGCCGTCCGGCTTTTCCTGACCGACGATCATGCGGAACAGCGTCGTCTTTCCGGCCCCGTTCGGGCCGATGACGCCGACGATCCCGCCGCGCGGTAAGTCGAAGTTCAGATCCTCCATGAGAAGGTTGTCGCCGTAGCCCTTGCGGACGTGTTCGGCCCGGACGACGACGTTGCCGAGGTGCGGTCCCGGCGGGATCTGCAGAACCAGTTCGTCCTCGCGCTCCTCGTACTCCTGCGCCGCCAGCGACTCGTAGGCGGACAGGCGCGCCTTGCTCTTGGCGACGCGCGCCCGCGGCGCCATCTTTGCCCACTCGGCCTCGCGCTGCAGCTGCTTGCGGCGGGCGGATTCCTGCTTCTCCTCGACCGCCAGGCGGGCCTGCTTCTGCTCCAGCCACGACGAGTAGTTGCCCTTCCACGGGTAGTACGCGCCGCGATCGAGTTCGAGGATCCACTCGGCCGCGTTGTCGAGGAAGTAGCGGTCGTGGGTGACGGCGATGACGGTCCCGGTGTAGCGGTCGAGGTAGTGCTCCAGCCACGCGACCGACTCGGCGTCGAGGTGGTTCGTCGGTTCGTCGAGCAGGAGCAGGTCGGGCCGCTGCAAGAGCGTCTTGCACAGCGCGACGCGCCGCCGCTCGCCGCCGGACAGGGTGGCCGGCATGGCATCCCACGGCGGCAGGCGCATGGCGTCGGCGGCGATCTCCAGGTGGCGGTCCAGCTCCCAGGCGTCGGCCGCCTCGATGGCGTCCTGGACCTTCGACATTTCCTCCATCAGGGCATCGAGTTCGTCCGCCGACGCGGTCGCCATCGCGTTGCCGATCTCCTCGTTGCGGACGAGCAGAGCGCGGGTGCTCGCGACCGCCTCTTCGAGGTTGCCGCGCACGTCCCTGTCCTCCGTGAGGCGCGGCTCCTGCGGGACGTAGCCGATGCTGATGCCGGGGGCGTGGCGGACCGTACCAAGGTAGTCCCGATCGACGCCGGCCACGATGCGCAGCAGGGTGCTCTTGCCGGTGCCGTTGCTGCCGATGACGCCGATCTTCGCCCCGAAGAAGAAGGCCAGCGTCATGTTTTTCAGGACTTCGCGCTTGTTGTACGCCTTGCTGAGGCGCTCGACGGTCAGGATGTATTCGCTCATGTTCTGCCTTGCAGGAGCGCGGTGCGAGTCGCGGACGGTCTCGGTGGACGCACGGACTGCTTCAGGGTAGCGGAGGGGGAAAAAACCGTCAACCGGAGTGAGGGCCGGGGGAGAGGTTCTCGCGCAGACGCCGAGGCGGGAAGGCGTCGGAGGGCGGAGAAGCAGCTGGCTCCCGGCGGTCGAGGAGCCAACGGCCCGCAACTCGCCCCCCGACAGGTGCCGGTCTACTCGTCCGCGGGAGGCGCGAAGTCCGCGATATAAAGCTGCGCCGGCTGGCGGCCGTCGCGCGTCGAGGTCCACATCAGCCGCGTGCCGTCGGGGCTGAACACCGGGAGCACGTCCGCGCCCGGTGCGGACGTCAGCCGAACCTTTTTCCCCGTCTCGATATTCATCCAGTAGAGGTCGTAATTAGGGCGGGCGAGCGGGTTGCCGTGGTCGGCGGCGGTGTAGATGATGTGCTTGCTGTCCCGATACCAGTACGGCGCCCAGAACACCCAGTCCGTGTCGTCGGTCAGTGCCTTCTCGCCGGTGCCGTCGGCGTTGATGACGTACAGCTGGAGGTGGTCCTTCTTCTTCCGGTCGCTGCGAAAGATCACCCGCTTGCCGTCGGGTGAGAAGAACGGCCCGCCGTTGTAACACCCCGGCGCCTTCGTGAGCTGGCGCACGTTCGTGCCGTCCGCGTCCATGATGTACAGCTCGAGGTTCCCCTTGCCGCTGCGGTTGGAGCAGAAGACGATCCGCTTGCCGTCGGACGAGTACGAGCCCTCGGCGTCGTACCCTGCAGCGTCGGTGAGCCGCTTCAACCCGGTGCCGTCCGGGTTGGCCGCGAAGATGTCGAAGTGCGGGTCGAAGTCCCAGATGTACCGGCGCCGCTTCTTCTGCTTGCGGTCCTCCTCTCGCTGCTGATACTCGGGCGCGTAGTGCTTGCGCGCGTCCGGGTCGAGGTGGGTGCTGGCGAAGATGATTTTCTTCTCGGTCGGGTGGAAATAGGCGCACGTCGTCTTCCCGACGCCAGGGCTGACCCGCCGGTACTTCCCGGTCGCCAAATCCATGATGAAGATCTGGTAGAACGGGTTGCCGGTGCTCCTCTCCTCCGCCTGGAAGATGATCTGCCTGGCGTCCGGGGAGAAGTAGCCCTCGCCGGCGCGAACGAAGTCGTGCGTCAGCTGTCGGATATTCTTGAGGTGCGGCGCCTCCTGTTTCTGCTGGTCGGCGGCGCCCGGGTTTCCCCCGAGCGCGAGGCACGCGAGAACGGTAAGCATCGACGTCTCCTGTGCGAGCGCGGGCTTGCTAACGGGACGAAACACCCTCACATTATAAGGACTACCGGACCAAACCCCTCCCCCCCGCCCCTCTCTCCGTGGCGGGGAGGGGGCCGGGGGAAGGTGCGTTGTCTCAAAGTCTTAAAGGTGAACCGTGAACGACACGCCCGAAAGCTGTGGCCTGTGCGGCCGCCCGTTCGACCGACGGCACCTGACGAAGCACCACTGCCTGCCGCGCGAGAAGGGCGGCGACCAGGACGACGTGGAGCTGCTCTGCTCGCAGTGTCACAGCATGATCCACGCCACCTACACCAACGAGACGCTGGCGAAATTGTACCCGACCCTCGACCAGCTGCGGGCAGCCCCGGAGCTGAGCGCGTTTTTGCACTGGGTCCGCAAACAGCCGCCGAGCCGGCGCAAGCGCAACGCGCCGCGGAAGCGGAAGCTGTAGGTGGTCGGCCACGCCTCCTTCTCCCTCTCTCCCACCAGGGTAGAGGAGGGAAAGCACAACCCAACTCGGCGCCCCTACCGCACGCCAGCTGTGTTCGCCCAGCGGTACACCTTGCGCACCGCCTCGGCGACCTGGGCCACGTCAGCCGGCTCGCCCAGCAGTACAGGGTGATGCAGAACCACAACCCCCGCGTGGGCGCGCTCGGCCTCGGTGAGGTCGCCGGCCTGCCGCAGGCGTTTCGGCGAGCGCCCGACGTGCAGGGCGCGGAACCCCTCGTCGAACGCGATGCCTTCCCCGCGCAGGGCGGCCACGAAGCGCGCGCGCGGCAGGCCGAACCTGCCGGCGTCGAACCGGAACCCCACCTTGTAATACGCCGGGTCGCTGTCGCCCGCCTCGTTGTGGAATAGCTCGAGCCCGACGTCCGATCCCAGCGCCTCGGTCAGCCGGCGCACGCTGCGGCCGCGGTACTTGTGGCGCGCATCGAGGCGGGCGAGCTGGGGCAACAACACCGCCGCCTGCAGTTCGGCGAGCGGACAGACGACGTTGCCCCGGAGCAGCCACGTCCGGGCGCGCTGGTGGACGTCGGCCCGGTCGGTCAGCAGCGCACCCCCGCGGCCCGCCGTGAGGAGCTTCGAGCCGCCGAAACTCAACACGCCCACGTCGCCCCAGGTGCCTGCCCGTCGCCCCTGGACCCCTGCCCCGGGTGCCTGAGCGGCGTCCTCCACGACGGCGATGCCACGCGCCCGCGCCAGGTCCATCACCTCCCGCATCGGAACGATGCCGCCGTGCAGGTGCGACGCCACGATGGCCCGGGTTGCAGGCCCGATCGCGCCGGCGAGGGGCTCCGGAGCGAGGTTCCAGTTTCCCGGCGCCACGTCCACCAGCACCGGCCGCGCGCCGAGGGCGTGAACGCCGAGGAAGTTGCCGGGGTAGTCGTAAGCGGCCAGCACCACCTCGTCGCCCGGACCGACCTTCAGCGCCCGCAGAGCCAGCTCGACAGCGAACGTCCCGCTGCCGCACGTCAGCGCAAACTCGACCCCGTGGTAGGCGCACAGCGCCTGTTCCAGGCGCTCGACGTGTCCGCCGTGATACCGGCCCCAGGAACCGTCCCGGTAGGCGGCGAGCAGTGCCTGTTCGACCCCCTCGTCGGGGGGAGGCCAGGCCGGCGGTCCCTGCGGGCGGACGGGCGGGCCGCCGGGGCCGGCGGGGGACGGATCCACGGAAACCTCGTTGCGGAAACGGACGGAAGGCGGGTGCTTCAGTCGTGAAGGGGCCAGGTCGCCGGAACGGTCTTGATCTCGTCGAACGAATCGTCGCCAGGCTGCCGGGCAGGGGGCTCGGGCAGCAACGCCCGCGGCCCGTCCACACGCCGGGGCCGGGGGAGTTGGTCGAGGGCGGCCCCCGTACCCTGGAGTTCGACCCCGGGCTCGGGCGTCGGCCGCAGCTCGTCCAGAGTGACCTG
>JADLBT010000066.1 GCA_020847555.1 Gemmataceae bacterium | reverse complement strand
TCTCCCCTTGTGGGAGAGGGGCGAAGTACAGCTGCCGCTCGCCTTAGCGCCCGCCGAACTCCGCGCGCAGGAACGTTTGCGCCGCGTCCCACTGGTCGGCCGCCTTCGCGAAATCGACCGCCAGCGGCTGGGCGGTGCGTCCGGCCTCGATTGCCGGCGGCAGCTTCGCCTTCACCTGCGGGTTGAGCGGCAGCTGCCGGCTCGCCGACTCGGCCAGTTTCGCCTCGACCGCGGGGCCGAGCAGATAATCGACCAGCTTGCGCGCTCCGGCCGGGTTCGGGCACCCCTTGATGACCGCCACCGTGTTCGGGATGAACAGCGTGCCCAGCTCGCTGCCCTCCGGCGCGTCGCGGTCCGGGAAGACCAGCGTCACCGGCCGTTTCGCGTCCACCTCGGCGACCGCGTCGTCCGTGTCGGTCAGGCCGATCGCGAACTGCCCCCGGCCGACGCCGACGGCGACCTGCTTGTTGCCGGGCACGATCTGCACGTCGTTCGCCTTCAGATCGCGGTAGAACTGCTTCGCCTTCGCCGCGCCCCACGCCTGGAACAGGCACGCGGCCTGCGTTGCGGAGGTGCCAGCCATCGGCTTGGCCATCGCCACCTGCCCCTTCCAGCGCGGCTTCGTCAGGTCGAGCAGGCTCGTCGGCCACTCGGCCCGCGGGACGCCCAGCTTCGCCATCAGGTCGGTGTTGAGGAGCAGGACGCGGGCGCGGGCGGCGAAGGCATGCCAGGTATGGTCGGGCGCCTTCCACGCGGCCGGGTAGGGGGCGGCTGCGGGGCTGTCGTGCGGCTCCAGCAGCCCCTGGCGCTGCAACCGGATGGTCGCAAGGATCTCGTTGTTCCAGTGGACGTCGCAGCGCGGTTGACGCGCCTCGCGAACGAGGTTCTCGTACAGCCCGACGGCCTTGTTCGCCTCCGTGTCGAAGTGCGGCACCACGCCGAGTCGGGTCGCCCGGGTGAAGTCGTTCAGGATGTCCTCGCTGAACTCCCGGTCGAGGGCGCAGTACACCACGATCTGGTCCGCTCGTCGGCCGCAGCCGGAGGTGATCGCCACCAGCACCACCAGGACCAGGCAGCAGCGACGGGTCACGAGGCCGCTCCCTGGCCGTTGGTCTTGTCGCCCTCAAGGGCGGGGATCGGCGTCGGGAAGTACTTGATCAGGCGGACCACGTTGCCCCTCTCGTTGTATTGCAGGTCATCGACCAGGCCGCGCGACATGAGGATGCCGAAGCCGCCCTCGCGCAGGCCGAGCGTCTCGCGCACCATCATGTGCGCGACCGGATCGTCCTCCTGGGCGGCGTGCGGCAGGTTGCGCGGGTCGAACCCGGGGCCGTCGTCGCGGATGATGATCGCGATCTTCTCGGCGTCGATCTGGTACGTGACATCGACGATCCGGTCCACCTGCTTCTGGTGGCCCCACTCGATCGCGTTGGTACACAGTTCGCGCACCGCCGTGGTCAGCTGGCGAACGTGCGACTCCGCCAGTCCGCTGAACAGGAACAGCGCGGACAGCATGGCGTTCAACTCGTCGAGGTACGCGGTATCGCTTTGCAAGTGGAAGTGAATCTCGCCCTCGGTCCCGCGCTTCTCGACCTCCTCGCGCCACGCGAATGCGTCGTAAATCGCCTTGCTCAGTTCCGGGCCACTGAATGGCTTGGTCAGGTAACGGTTCGCCCCGACCTGCAGGCCGCGCACCCGCTCCTCGTGGCCAGTCAGGGCGGTAATCATGATGATCGGGATGAGGTTCGTTTCCCGGTCCAGTTTCAGACTCTCGCAGATGGAAAAGCCGTCCACCCCGGGCAACAGCAGGTCGAGGAGGATTACCTCCGGATGGTGCTGGCGGACCCACGGCACGGCGGACTGACCTTCGTTCAGGACCGTCGGCTCGAACCCCCAGCGGCGCAGGTATTCCGCGAGGATCTGGCTGGTGTCCTCTTCGTCCTCAACGACCAGGGCTTTACGGACCATGGCCACCTCCTCGGTTCGCAGGCATGGTTGCGTGACCGATTGGTTATTGTTTCATCCCCGCATGCCACGGTCAAGCGTCTGGGTCGGCCGGCGGTGCGAAAAACGCGAAAACGGCGCCATCCTTGCTGAGATTCCCCTCGGCGGCAACTGCGTCGAGGAGATGCAGCACGAGGTGTCCAGTACCGAGTACGGAGTACGGCGTACCGCGTACTGGCCCGCGCGGTGCGCCAAACGGTCGGGCTCGGTCGGAATTCGGGGCAGCGCTACCCGGTCCGCCGGGGCACCCTGGGGAACCCTCTCGATGGCGCTCTGCCGTTTGAAGCGGTAGGCGTCCCACTCCTCCGACCGCCCCGGCAGGGTCAGCCACGGCACCTTGAGGTAGTGGCGCACCGCCAATTCCTGGATCGTTTGCGGATATTCGGGCCACTTGCCCTCCTTGTCGCGCAGCAACTTCTTCTCTCCCCCGTCCAGGCTCGGCAGAAGCTTCTCGCGGAGGAACCGCTGCACCGGCGGGGACAGGTCGCGCAGTCGGCTCGGCCACAACTCGTTGGGCATCGTGATGCTGCGCCGGGCCGCGAAGTCGGTCACCGCCAGCGCAAACCCGGGCCAGCGGCCCTCCGCCTTCTTCAGCAGGTTGCGGAAGTTCTGCTCGGCTTTCGGCCCCTTGGCGGTCGCCTTGAGGAGCCGCGCCTGCAGGTCGGTCGGCAGCTGCTTGAACGTCGTCGGCCCATGCGGACCGGGAAGCGCAACCGGGTGGCGGTCGGCGATCTCGACCAGCGCCTGGGGGAACTGCGGCCAGGCGCCCTCGGCCTTCTCCAGCCGCTCGCGCTCGTCCTGGGACAGCATCGGCAGCAGGTACTCGCTGACGAACTTCCGCGCGGCCTCGGACAGATCGGCGACCCGGGCCGGCATCGCCTTGCCCTCCTTCAGGTCGGTCCACAGCCGCAGAGCGATCTGCCACGCCTGGCGGCGCTTCCGCTCCTCCTGACGAAGGCGAGCAATGGCGAGGTCGCGGGCTCCGGTCCCCGGCGCCAGCAGCGGGCCGGCGGCGAAGGCGAAGGCGAAGGCGGTTTGCGGCGCGAGAACGGCCGGCGCCAGCCGCAGGGCCGGGCGCACCGTCCTGAGGTTGGCCAGCTGGTGCCGCACACGCTTCGGTTGCCGGCGCACCCACTGCTCCTCGCGCAGCAGGCGGATCTTCCCGAGCCGGGCGAAGCGGTCGGGCGCCTCGACGACCTGTCGGCGGTCGTCCGGGGGCAGGCGGTCGAGCCAGTCGGCGTAGCGCGCGAGGATGTGCTTGAGGTTCGCCTGGGCGGAGCTGGGCTCCTGGTGGAGGTCGCGGTCGAACTGGCGCAGCCGGTCCTGCTCTTCCGCCGGCAGGGCGAAGAAGGCGCGGGCGTCCCGCATGCGGTGGGCGTACAGGGCCGGGTCTTTCGCGCGCAGCGCGGCGAGGCGCACGGCGGGGGCGTCGGGCGGGGCAGCCCCGGGCGGGTCGGGGACGGCCGCCAGGGGGGCGGTTGCGGCAACCACCAGGGCCAGCGTCAGCGCGAGCCAGAACCGACTCATGGCGGGCTCCCTTCACCACCCCGCGTCGTCGTCGCCGAACAGATCCGGGTGTTCCAGGGCGCGGAGGAATTCGAGGTCATCGACGTGTTCGTAGAGCCGCAGGTTCTCGATGACCCGCAGGTCGCGCGCGACGCGGGCCTCGAACTCCGGCCCCTCGACCTGGTGCGCTGGGCGCGGGAAGAGCAGGTGAGCGGCCGTCAGCCCCCCGCCGGCGGCGAGGACGACGACGGCCGCCCACCCGGCCGCGCGCACCCACCACGGCAGCCGTCCATAGGCCGTCAGGGTCGGCCGCGACGTACTCTGAACGGCGAGGCGCTCGAGCGTGCGGTGGGTGAAGCTCGTCGAGGCCTCCGTCCGGGGCAGATAGTCGAGCAACTCCCAGGTACGGCGCAGGGCGTCGGCCTCGGCCCGAGCCTGCGGATCCTTGAGGAGCCGCGCCTCCAGGGCGTGCGCGATCTCCTCGTCCAGCTCGCCGTCGAGGAAGGCGGACAGGTTCGTGCGGTCCTCGTCGCTCAGGTGCGCCATGGCATGTGCCTCTCGCGGGGCGGGCAGCCCCCTGCCGCGTGCCTACTCCTCGCTCTCGGGTTCCGGCCCCGCGGGCAGGGGCTCGCCGTCCATGAAGACGTATTGTCTGAGGGCGTCGCGCAGGTTCTCCCTGGCTCGGCTGAGCAGCGACTTGACCGCCTTGGTGCTCAGCTCCATCACCTCGGCGATCTCGGCGTAGTTCATGTCCTCGAACTTGTTCAGCACGACCGCCATGCGCTGCCGCTCGTTGAGCCCTTCGAGGGCCAGCCGGACGACGGCGGCCAGCTCCTGTTGTTGCAGCCGGGCGCCGGGCTGGCCTTCCCGGTCGCGGACCAGCTGCTCGGCCGGGCGCGGGCCGAGCGGGCCGGAATCGCGGACGTCGAGCGAGACGACCGGCTTGCGCTGGCGTGCCCGCAGGGCGTTCAGGGCCAGGTTGTTGGCGATGGTAAACAGCCAGGTGGAGAACTTGGCGCGCGGCCGGTACTTCTTGCGCACCCGGTAGACGCGCAGGAAGACCTCCTGGGCCAGATCCTCTGCCTCGTCCTTGTTGCCGACGAGGTGCTGCATGACGGTGACGAGCCGGTGCTGGTACAGCTCGACCAGCTCCGCGAACGCGGCCGGGTCGTCGTCGCGGACGCGCAGCATCACGCGGATGTCCGGATCCCGGAGGGCCAGTTGTCCGCTGGTCTCGCCGCTCACCGCCCCGGCACCCTCGGCTGGTCGAGGAGTTGGCCCCTCCACGAAATTAAACCGCCGCCGCCGGGAGGGGTTCCGGTCGGCCGTTGCCCCCAGCTGCCCCAAAGCCCACGGGTCACGTCCCGTGGGCGAAGCACTGGAGACTTCCCTCACAGGGCGCTACCCGTGGGCTTGACATTACTCCTTGACTTCCTCCAGCGCCTGGCGGCGCAGCTGGCCGCAGGCCGCGTCGATCTCCGATCCCTTGCGCTTACGCACCTTGACGCTGACGCCGCGCCCGCGCAGGGCCGCCACGAACGCCGCCAGCGCCTCCTGCGTCGGCCGCCGGTACGGCAGCCCCGCGACGTCGTTGAACGGGATCAGGTTCACATGTGCGTGGCGGCCGCGCAGCAGGTTCGCCAGCTCCCCGGCGTGCTCGGCCCGGTCGTTGATGCCGCGCAGCAGGACGTACTCGAACGTTACCTGTCGCCTGGTCTGCTGGTGGAAGTAGTCGGCCGCCTCGAGGATCGGCCCCAGCCCGGTCTTCGGGTTCGTCGCCACGATCTGCGAGCGCAGCGCGTCGTTGGGCGCGTGCAGCGACACCGCCAGGTGGTACTGCTTGCCCAGGTCCGCCAGGCGCTGCATCTTCGCCGGCAGCCCGACCGTCGAGATGGTGATGTGGCGTGCGCCGAGGCCGAGTCCGTCCTTCGCGGTGGCGACGTCGAGGGCCGCGAGCAGGTTGTCGAGGTTCGCCAGCGGCTCGCCCATACCCATGACGACGACGTGCGTCAGCCGTAACGGCCGCCCGGGCTGCCCGGCCGCCCCACCCGGTCCGGGCAGGTTGCGCAGCCGGATCACCTGTTCGAGGATCTCGGTCGCGGTGAGGTTGCGCTCCACCCCGTTCAGCCCGCTGGCGCAGAAGGCGCAGCCCATCGCGCAGCCGACCTGGGTGCTGACGCAGGCGGTGCGCCGGCCCTCTTCCTGGATCAGCACGCACTCGATGAGGTGCCCATCGGGGAGGCGCACCAGCAGCTTGTGGGTGTCGTCGGCGGCGGTCAGGTGGCGGACAATCGCGGTCGCCAGCGGCGCGAAGTGGGTCGCGAGTTCCGCACGCAGGGCGCGCGGCAGGTCCGTCATCTGGTCGCACGACTCGGCTCCCGCCTGCAGGATCCAGCGGCGCACCTGGCGAGCGCGCATCGCCGGCTCGTCACGCTCCTCGAGTCGGGCGTGCCATTCCGCGGCGGACAGATCCAGGACTGGCCGGCGCGCGGCGGTTTCGAGGGTCGAACGGACGACGGGCCAAATCACGGGGACTATCCCTCTGGGTGCGAGTCTCGTTGCGGCGCAAGTTTCATTCTACCCCCTTTGTTGCAGGCGAGGAAAGAGGGCGGTCCTTGCGCGGTCCGACGCGCGACCAGTCCGGCGGCACATACCCCACCTTCAGCGCGGGCGAACCGGGCCGCAGCCGGTAATCGTTCTTCGCCGGGTTGGCGAACAGTGGGTCGGCGACGATCGAGTTGCGGTCCTGCCCCTGCGCCCGCCACTGCTCCCACGTCAGCTTGCCGAAGCGCGGCTCCTTCCCATCTGCGCGCCAGTAACAGTTGCTCTCGAAAACCACGTTCAGCTTGTCCCACCGCCCCGCCAGCAGGTTGCCCCTGTCCCAGTAAACGATGTTGCGCTCGAACGTGAAGCTCCTGTGATCCTCGAGCCGCGTCCGCTGCACCTGGGCGTCGCGGCCGAAGGCGAAGACGTTGTTGCGGACGATGTTCTCCTTGCCGTAGTGCTGATGGAAGCCGCCGTGCGTCGTGCGGTAAACGAGGTTCTTCTCGGCGACGACGTGGGTAGTGCCCTCGTCGAAGTAGATGCCCCAGCCGCCGTAGTGGAACGCCTCGATGTCGTGGAAGATATTCATGCGGATGACGGTCCCGGGCTGCACGCCGAGCGTGTAGATGCCAGCCATGTCGCTGAGCAGTCCCTGGCCGATGTGGTGGACGTGGTTGTGTTCGATGACGTTGTCGCGCGCGAGCGTCTTGCCGTAGCCCCACGTCCAGCCGACCGAGATGCCGCTGTAGGTCAGGTCGTGAATGTGGTTGTGGGCCAGCCGATTGCCGTAACTCTGGCCGACCCAGACGCCGACCGCCTGCGGGAAGACACGGCTGACAGCGTGGACGTGATTGTCGGTCACCGCATTGCCGTGGGTCTGCTCGGCGGCCAGCTGGCGCATGCCCGGCTCGCCGATGCGGATACCGCCGGCGCCCAGGTCGTGAAGGTGACAGCCGGCGATGCGGTTGTCCTGGCAGCCGCGGGCGAGGTGGATGCCGTACCCGCCGGCATGGGCCACTGTGCAATCCTCGATCGCACATTGCCGCACGCCGTCGCCCTGGACCGTGGCCGGAATGGACACCGCCGCCTGGACATCGACCGCATCGTGGCGCGGCGGCCACGTCTCGGCATGCGCGAAGGTCAGCCCGCGCAGGTGCAGGTGTTCGACGAACCGCCCCTGCTCGGGCTGGCCCTCCAGCCGCAGTAGGTGCGGCTGCGCGGGAGCGATGACCTCCGCCTCGCCCACCTTTTCGCCCTTCAGCGGCCAGTAGTAAAGCGTCCCGGTCTTACGGTTCAGATACCACTCGCCCGGTTCGTCGAGCAGTTCCAGCGCGTTCTCGACATAGTAGCGCGCCGGTACATTCCCGTCGGTCAGACGCCGCCGACTCTTCTGCACGAAGTTGACGAGACGCTCGCCCTCGTCGAGGGACTCGACCGCCAGACGCACGCCGACCCACAGGTGGAGCACGATGACATCGACGTCGGTCAGATTGTCCCAGCGTTTCAGGTCGCCGGCCGCAAAACGGAAGCGCTTCTGCCCCTGGTTGTACGGCGTCTCCTTCTTCACGTCGGGCAGCCCGGCGATGCGCAGGAATCCCTGGTTCGGGTGCCGCGCCCGGGTGCGCCGCTCGCCGTTGACCCACAGCTGATGGAACGCCCACTTGCCCGCCTTCACCTCGGGGATGTCGGCCCCCCAGAGCGCCTTGCCCTGGACCATGACCTGCTTCCAGCCGCCGATGCGCCGCCCGCCGCTCAGCACCGGCTTTGCCCCCGGCGCCGCCGCCCAGGTGACCGGAGAAGCCGCACTGCCGGAGTCTTCCGGCGCGAACAGCAGCGGTTCGGCGAGAGAGTACGTCCCCCCCTGAAGGAGGACCGTGACGGGCGTCTTCAGCGTGCCGCCCTGCGCCTTTTTCAACGCACGGACCGCGTCCCGCGCCCGGGCAGGCGTGGCGAACGGCTTCGCCTGCGTCCCGGGGTTCCTGTCGTCGCCGTTCGGAGCGACGTGAAACTCGACCGCCCTGGGCGCCTCCTGCGCAGTCAAGGGGGCCAGGAGCAGTACAGTCAGGAGGATCCAGCCGAAGCGCATCGGTCACCTTCCCTTCGTATCCTCGGGCGGGCCGCGGGTCGCCGTCGAGGTTGCTCTACGAAGATCCGGCCGGGCCGGCGCGGGTGCAGCCGCATCGGTCCCTGGGGGCGGGTGGGTTCTTGAGCGGGGCGCTGCGGTGGCTTATGATGATGGTGTCCCCCCACGGAGACCAACCGCATGCCGGACGCCGACCTGTCCCTGCCGCCCGACCTGCTGGCGCGACGCGAGTGCCTGCTGGAGATCCTGCGCGACCTGGGGCGCGTGGCGGTCGCGTTCAGCGGCGGGATCGACAGCACGGTGGTCGCGCAGGCCGCGTACCTCGCCCTCGGCGACCGGGCGGTCGCGGTCACCGCCGACAGTCCGAGCGTGCCCCGGTCCGAGGTCGCGGAAGCGGTCGACCTGGCCCGCCGTATCGGCATCCGCCACCGCCTGGTGCCGACCGCCGAGTTCAACGACCCCGACTACGTCCGCAACGACGGCACACGCTGCTACCACTGCAAGACGGAGCTGTACGTCACCATTGAGACGCTGCTGGCCGAGGTGGGTGCGGACGTTGTCGTCAGCGGCGCCAACCTCGACGACCTGGGCGACTATCGGCCGGGCCTGAAGGCGGCCGCCGAACACGCCGTGCGCCACCCGCTGCAGGAGGCCGAGCTGACCAAGGCGGACGTGCGTGCGCTGGCGCGGGCGTGGGATCTGCCGACGTGGGACAAGCCGGCCGCGCCGTGCCTGTCGAGCCGTCTGGCCCCGGGCGTCGAGGTGACGCGCGAGCGGACCGGGCGGGTCGAGGCGGCCGAGGCGTACCTGAAGGAACTCGGCCTGCGCGAGCTGCGCGTGCGCCTGCACGAGGGCGAACTGGCCCGGATCGAGGTGCCGACGAGCGCGCTCACGCGACTGGCGGACCCGGTCGTGCGCGACGGCCTGGTACGGCATCTGAAGGGGCTCGGCTTCCGCTTCGTGACGCTCGATCTGGAGGGCTTCCGCACCGGCAGCCTGAACAGCCTGGTCAGCCTGGAAAGCAAGAAACTCTTCGCGACCGCCCCTCACGGCAGTTGACCGAAAGCCCACGGGCTGAACCCCGTGGGGTGTATGAGGCTCCCCATGAACCCACTTCCCGCTGCCAAGGCTCTGGACAGCTACTTCCTGGAGGCGCGCAGCAAGCTGCTCGACCTCGCCGCCATCCTCGACCGGATCGACCGCGGCCGCGACAGCACCGCCTCGAACAGCGATCCGCGCCTGGAAAAGATCCGCCAGGCGCTGGAGGTGCTGCACGACGAGAGCGGCGACCGCGCCGAGCAGATCCAGCGCATCTTCTCGCTCGACTACGACCCGAACTGGAAGCGCCCACAGCCGCGTTGCGGCTAGATTCTTTCTGGAAAGCCCACGGGCGGTCGCCCCGCTCGCGGCTCCCTGGCGCGATCACTGCTCGGGGACGGGCAGCGGCAGGCGGGCCGGCGCCTCGGCGGCGGGTGCCGGGGATGTCGTCTCGGCGACAGTCGGCCGCTGCTCGGCGGCAACCGGCTGAACCGGCGCCGCGGCACTCGCGTTGGCCGGAGTGTCGTCGGCCGCGCGACCCGCTGCGGGGACGGCCCCGACCGGGACCGCGTCCACGGACTGGCCCGCCGCCGGATCAACAATGATTGGCGAGGTGTCCACCGTCTCCCTGGCCCGCTCCTCGTCCACCCCGTACTTGTCCTCCAGCGCCTTCCGCGCCTTCTCCCTTTCCCGGCGCGACGGCTTCTCGGAGGATTTCGGAGCCGCGGCGACAACCTCCCGTCCCTCCAGCTTCGCCAGCGCCCCCTGGGCGAGAATCAGTTCAGGATCCAGTCGAAGGGCCTCGCGGTACGCCGTCTTGGCCTCCTCACGCCGGCCCTGCGTCGTCAGGATGAACCCCAGGTTGCACTGGGCGCGGGACGGGCCGACCACCTTCGTGAACGCCTCCAGGCTCTCGATGTAATGGCCCTGCTGCCCCAGTGTCAGCGCCAGGTTGTTCCACGCCCGCTCGTGCTTCGGGTTCTTCTCCAGCGCCTTGCGCAGGTGCTTCTCCGCCTCCTCCCACTGCCCCCGGCAGTAGTAGCTGTATCCCAGGTCGTTCAGCAGGCTTGGGTCGTTGGGAGACTGCTTGAGAGCGAGGTCGTACTCCTCCTGGGCACGGGGGAAGTTACCCTGCCGGTCGTAGAGGACCGCCAGCCGGCGGCTGACCTGCTTCAACCGCGGGTCGGCCTGCCGCGCCTTCTCGTACAGGGCGGTGGCCTCGCCAATCTTCCCGGCCTTCTCCAGCGACTCTGCCGTCGTCAGACACAATTTCGCGGCGGCGTCGGAGGGCAACTCCTTGACCGGCGAAGCCGCCGCCGTATCCTCCATCGGGGGCACGGGATCCGAGGGACTTAGCAGGGTCATCGAGGTGCAGCCGGTCTGCCCCAGGCCCGCCAGTGCCCCCGCCAGGACCGCCCACGCCGTGTAACGTTTCATCGTCGTGCCTCCCGAAAGATCGTCCCTGTCCCGCCGCGACAGCAAGACGGCCGGGCGGGGAGAGTCGCCCCTCCCCGTCCGGCCACCGGCCTCGGTCTAGAAGCCAAACCCGCCGAAGCCGCCGCCGCCGAAGCCGCCGCCGCCGAAGCCGCCGCCGAAGCCGCCGAAGCCGCCGCCGAAGCCGCCGTAGCCGCCGCCCATGCCGCCGAAGCCGTACTGAGGCATGAGCAGACGTTGGAAGATCCGTGGGGCTTCCTCGCCGAACAGACCCTCGGCCGCCGGGTAGCCCAGGATCACGCGCTCCTCGGCCTCGGCGATGCCGCCGGCCAGGAGCAGGGCAACGATCCGGGACCGGCGCACCTGATCCATGTTCGGGTCAGGCGACACCTGCAGCAGGACCGGGAACGGCACGCCCGGCAGCCGCTGAATGATCTGGTGAACGTGGTACTTGCCGTACGGCCCCAGCTCCGGCCCGCCCTTGAACCACTCGTGCAGGTAGATGACGAAGTCGTCGGCCTCGGCGTTGTTCTCCTGAATCGTCTGATACCGGCGGACGTGGGCTCCGAGCGGCTCGGGCTGGCTCCCCTGGGGGACCGTGTAGCACCCGCCGGTCCAGAGGGTTCTCACCCCGCAGCAGCCGGCGAGCAGGACCGGCGCCAGGAGCGCCCCCTTGAGCCACCGGCGAACCCACTTGCCGCGGCCCACGGCAGCGTGGGAGGCGGTCGCATCCATGATCGTTCTCCTTCGCAAGGATATTCGCAAGGGTGAAGGCTGGCGGAGGGAGCCGAACCGTCCGTGTTCGGCCCCCGCCCCGCCTTACCGGGGCTCCTCGTGGCCGCTGGGGCCGAACATGTAGGTTTGCTCGCACTTGTGATACCGGATCATCCGGTGGATATCGGTCATCACCGGACTGCGGTAGTCGTACGCCCGGCGGCTCTCCATCCGCCCGAGGACGTAGAACTCCAGGTCGCTCGGCTCGAACAGATCCGACCCGGGCAGCGGCGGGATCTGCTTCGGCTCCATCGGGTGGACCAGTTCCGGAGTGATCAGGACGACCAGTTCCTGTTCGCCGGCCGAGTGTCGCGTCACGCCGGTGAGCTGGCCCAGGAACGGAATGTTGCCCAGGAACGGCAGGCGCTGTGAGTCGGTCCCGAGGTTTTGCTGGATCAGGCCGGCGACGGCCAGCGTCTGGCCCTCCCGCAGCTCGACCGTGGTGGTAAAGTTGCGGGTGTTCAGGCCGGCGATGTTGCCCCCGCCGATGGACGTTCCGCTGCCCGGATCGCGGACGCTCACCGTGGACTGGACGGTCAGCCGGATGCGGTCCTTGTCCGTGATGTACGGGGTGAAGGCCAGCTGCACGCCGTAGGGGACGAACTGCACCCCCTGCAGGCCAGCCGCGGTGAACCCGGTGATGACCGGGACCGGGAACTGCCCGCCGGCCAGGAACGAGCCGGTCTGGCCGTTCATGACCACCAGGTTCGGCTCCGCCAGCGCCCGGGCGTAGTTGAGGTGCTTCAGGGCGTGGAGGCTCAGCGAGATCTGCCCGTTGTCCAGGTTGATCGGCAGGTTGACGCCGCCGGTCCCGTTCCCCCCGCCAGCGGCCCCGCCAGCGTTGGAGTTGAACCCCGCGCCGTTGGCGAGCGTCCCCGTGTTGTTCGAGAAGACGGTGATCCCCTGGTTGTTTCTGATGCTGAAGTCCAGGCCGATGGTGCGAGCCGCCTGCCGGTTCACCTCGGCGACGGTGACCTTGAGCATGACCTGCTGCTCACCGGGGATGCGCATCAGGTTCACCACGTTCGGCCCGCCGGCCATCAGGAAGCTCTCCAGCCCGGGGACGCCGCCCGGGGCGGACAGGTCGCCCGGGGTGACGTTCAGGTTGATGCTGCTAACGGGGATCCTGGTCTGTTCCGTGGGTGGGGCGTTCGCCCGGATGATCTGCAGGATGTGGGTGCCCTCGGCGATGTCGCGCGCCTGCCCGGAAACAATCAGCTTGTCGCCCACCATGCGCATCTTGACGAAGCTGTCCGGGAACGTGTCGTTGATCTCGTCGGCGAGCGCCTGGTAGGCGCGCTCGAGCCGCTCCTTGGCCTCCGGATCGGGGAGGACGCGCACGAGGTAGCTCAGGATAACTTCCTTGCCCTTCTTGTCCGGATCCTCGAACCACAGATTCAGCACGGTGGTGCCGACTTGCCGGCCGACGATGATGATCTCGGTCGGTTTAATGAGGTTGTAACTGGCGACCTTCTCGTCCCCGATCTGGATGCGCTTCGGCTCCTGTTTGAGGAACATCAGCCGGTGCCGGTTGACGATGAGGTCGAGGGTATTGCGCGGATCGACGAACTTTTCGATGAAGCGGTTGTACTCCGCAATGTCCTTCGGCGAGGGCATCGGGGTAGACCCGAGAGGGGCGGGTGCCCCGGGCAATCGCGGCAGGCGGACGGCGCGCGGGCTGAACCCGGGAAAGGGTTGCGGCGCTGGCGGGATCTCCACTTCCGGCAAGCCGGGCACCTTCTCCGGCCCGGGCTTCCCGTCGCCTGGGGGAGCGGGGAGTTTAGGTTGCTGGGCCGCCCCCGGTCCCGCGAGGGCCAGGAGGACGGCAACGCAACCGGCCGCCAGGCCGCCGCCCAGTCCCCCCCGGCGCCCGCGGCAGCCGCCGAGGCCCAGGCCCCAGTTGAGCCGGCCCGCGTCCTTTCTGCCCCTGGAAGTCGCCTCGATCATGGCAGCCCCTCGAACTTGGTGAAACCGCTAGCCGGCCCGCAAGCCTGCTACCCCGAACGGGGTGCGGGACCGACTGGCTACGAGATACCCCCTGCTGTCTCCGGGACACGCTGCCCGGAGAACCTTCCTCGAAGTGCGAGTTGTAGGGATGGTATCGGCTCTGCCGGCTGGGGGGCTTCAGTTTTTTCTCGGGTGCAGCGAGCGCAGCCGTTCCGGGGCAGGATTTCCCGGGTGAAAAAGGGCGCCCGCGTTCCCTGGATGACCGGAACGACCGGGTTATACGGAAGCGCCTGGTTGCTTCTTGCCGCTGGCGGCAAGAAGCAAGTTCAAGACGAGGCGGTATCAGGTTGTCACGGCGCCCGCACGGCCGCCTGGGGAGCGGTGGCTTGCCCGGCCGCTTCCAGGAGCCACCGCACTCCGGGCGGGATGCCCAGTCCGATGGTCAGGACGACGCAGACCCACAGCGTCACCAGCGCCGGCCAGCTTCCGCGCTTTTCCAGCGGCCGAACCGGCGTACGCAGGTACATCACCGCGATGATGCGCAGGTAGTACCAGGCACCGATGGCCGCGTTCAGCATGCCGAGCACCGCCAGCACCAGGAACAGCGTCGCGTACTGTCCCGTGACCGGGTCGCGCGGGACGCCCATCGCGCTGAGGAAGACGAACAGCTTGCCCGCGAACCCGGCCGTCAGCGGGACGCCGATCAGGCTGAACAGGAACACCATCATCATCAGTGCCACGCCCGGATGGCTCCGACTCACCCCCGACAGGTCGTCCACCATCTCGACCGGCCGCTGCGGCGAGTCCAGATACGCGATGACCGCGAACGCGCCGATCGTCATGGCGCCATACGCCGCCAGGTAGAACAGCAACGCCTCGATCGCGTCCGGGGCGAGGGTGGTCCCGGTCCGGCGCAGGTACGGGGCGACTGCCAGCGCGATCAGCATGTACCCGGCGTGGGCGACGCTGGAGTAGGCCAGTAGTCGCTTGAGGTTCTCCTGCAGCAGCGCCAGGACGTTGCCCAGGAACATGGTCACGGCCGCCAGGAACCAGAGAAGGATCGGCAGCTGGGCGCTCAGTCCGGTGCCGAGGGCATGCTCCCCGAGGCTCACGCCGGTCGGAAGGATGAAGCCGAACACCCGCAGCAGCGCCACGAACCCGACCACCTTCATGACGAACGCCAGCAGCGCCGCCATCGATGTCGCGGTGCCCTGGTAAACGTCAGGAGCGTAGAAGTGGAACGGGACCGCCGTGATGCGGAAGCCGAGGCCGGCGACGACGAGGATGACCGCCACCTGCGCCACCGCCGGCACGTCCACCTCGGCGCTGCGGTAGACGGTGTCGAGCAGCGCGCCCAGGTTGGTCGTACCCGCCAGCCCGTACAGGTAGCTGAACCCGAACAGCGTCAGCGCCGACGAGAAGATGCTCAGCAGGAAGTATTTCAGGGCCGCCTCCTGCGCCGCCGTGTCGCGGCGGGGCAGGTAAAGCATGATGTAGGTCGGGATGCTGGTCAACTCCAGCGCCAGGAACAGCACGACGAGATCGTTCGCCGCCCCGGTCAGGCACATCCCGGCGACGACGATCAGCAGGCAGGCGTGGAAGTCGGCCGCCTGGCGATCCGGCAGCTCCTCCCACGCGAACAGAACCAGCACGACCCCGCCCGCGATGGCGAGCGTTTTGATGAGCAGCGCGAGCGAGTCGTGAGTCAGGGAGCCGGCGAAGGTGGCGGCGCGGGCGACGCCGGGGTCAGAGAACCCGGCGTCGGCTGTCAGGGCCAGCGCCGCCCCGGCAACGCCGAGCGCGACGAGGGCCGCGACCGCCCACAGGTTACGCCCCGCCCGGAACGTGCCGCCCAGCCAGATGACGCACGCGGCCACGCCCAGCACCACCTCGGGGATGATGAAGCGGTAGCTCTGCAGCAGGGCGGCAATGATGTTCTGCTCGTCACTCACCGTCGATCCTCCCCGTCACCCGCGCGGTCCAACCTAACTCCCCCGGCCCCCCTTCCCTGCGAGGGACAGGAGTTTGGCCCCGCGCCTCCGCCACCCCTGCCGCCGTCCGCCGCGTGTGTACGATCCGCTCGACCACCGCGAGGTCGTCTCGGGCCGTGTCGAGGATCGGCTGCGGATAGACGCCGACCACAACACACAACACCATGATCGGTCCCAAAGCGAACCATTCGCGCAGGTTCAGATCGCCGACCGGCCGTTCCCCCTCGTGGTGCGGTTCCTTCACCGGGCCGCAGAAGACACGCTTCACCAGCGTCAGCATGTACCACGCCCCGAACAGGATCCCCGACGTCCCGATCCCGGCCAGTACCGGCTCGACCTGGAACATCCCCAGGAACACGAGCGCCTCGCCGACGAACCCGTTCAGCCCCGGCAGGCCGATGCTCGACAGGGTGACGAACACGAAGGCGGTCGCCAGCAGGCCCAGCCGCGCCCCCATCCCGCCGTAGTCGACGATCTTGCGCGTGTGGTAGCGCTCGTAGAGCATGCCGACCAGCAGGAACAGTGCCCCGGTGGACAGGCCGTGGTTGAGCATTTGCAGCAGACTGCCGGCCAGCCCCGCCTGGTTGAGAGCGAACATGCCGAGCATCGCGAAGCCCAGGTGGCTGACGGAGCTGTACGCGACCAGTTTCTTGATGTCGTCCTGGGTGAGGGCACAGAACGCGCCGTAAATGATGCCGATCACCGCGAGCGTGCCGATGAGGGGCACCCCGACCGTGAGAGCGGCGTCCGGCGCCAGCGGCACGGCCAACCGCAGGAACCCGTAGGTGCCGACCTTCAGCAGCACCCCGGCGAGCAGCACGCTGCCGGCCGTCGGCGCCTCCGTGTGGGCCAGCGGCAGCCAGGTATGGACCGGCACGAGCGGCACCTTGACGGAGAAGCCGACGATCAGCGCCAGGAACAGCCAGAACTGGAACGACTGCCAGAACGCTCCGTCGGTGCCGGCGAGCATCGCCAGGTTGAGGCGCCCGACGAGTTGAGGAATCGAGAAGGTAAGCACGTCGGTCCGCTGCCAGCAGACCAGGACCGCAGCCAGCACCCCCAGCAGGGTGATGAGGCTGCCGGCGAGGGTGTAGAGGAAGAACTTCCGGGCCGCGTAGCGCCGCTCCGGCCCGCCCCAGATACCGATCAGGAAGAACAGCGGCACCAGCGTCAGCTCGAAGAAGACGTAGAACAGGATGATGTCGAAGGCGACGAAGACGCCGAGCATACTGGCTTCCAGGGCGAGCAGCCAGGCGTAATACTCGTTGCCGCGCTCCTGGATCGCGTTCCACGAGACCAGCACCGACGGCACCATGAGCAGCGCCGTCAGGACCACCAGCCAGACGTTCAGTCCGTCCAGCCCAACGTAAAACTGAATGGCCCCCCGCGGGCCGACCGGGATGAGATTCCAGCTGGTGCGGTGCGGCTCGGACTCCAGCGCCCCCGGGACGACCTCCGGCCGGAAGGTGAGCGACGGCGCAGTTTTCGCCTGCGCGGGGTCGGTGCGGATCTCGGCAAAGCCGATCGTCAGCACGACCGCGACGGCCAGCGTCGCCAGGGTGGCAGCCAGGCTGAGGGCACGGATCGCGCGCAGCCGCTGCGCCCCGAGCAGGGCCACGACCACCGCCGTACCGGCCGGCAGCGCCAGCAGGACGATCAGCAGGACGCGCAAGGTTTCCAGAGGAACATTCATTGTGAGGGCCTGATCCTGTACTCTGCAAAGCCCGCGGGCTT
>JADLBT010000065.1 GCA_020847555.1 Gemmataceae bacterium | reverse complement strand
GACGTGCGCGGCCGCGGGCTGATGTGCGGCATCGAGGTCGTCAAAGATCGCGCGACGCGGGCGACCTTCCCGGCCGACGAGCGGCCGCGGGCGCGGCAGATCATCAGCCGGCATTTCGACGAGGCCGGGATCATCGTCTCCGTGACGCCATCGATCGGCGACATCGTCCCCTTCCTGCCCCCGCTCTGCGTAACGCGCTCCGAGATCGACCGAATCCTGACGGAGACGGACCGGGCGCTGGCAAAGGTCGAGGCGGAGTTCGGCATCTCATAAACGAGCCCCGCAAGCCCGCACTCAACGCACCGTTATCGCGTTCCGCACCGACGCTGCCGCCTCGGTAAAGAGGCGGCAGCGTCGCGGTTCAGCCCCAACGGTTCGCGACCGCGACCGGCATTCCAGCAAACCTCGCTGGCACCCGGCAGGCGGACTGTTTCGTTGTCATTGCGAGGTGGGATCATGGCCCCGGTAGGGCCACCAAGCGGGATGAAAGCTGCCCGGCCCACCGGCCGCCACGTCCGTCAGGTCGTGGCGAGGCAGGCGGTACGCTGGCCCCCGAGCCGGCGCCGTTTGCGGTAAGCCCCTGGCCTCGGTTCCGCCCCAACCGGGGCCTGACAACAGCCCCGGCCACCGATTTAGGCCGGGGCGTCCACCAGGCGAATGGTTGGAATGAAGCTCGCATCGAGCTCGCGAAGCCGGTCCGGCCCCAGGCGGTGGAGCTCCGCGAGCGCCCGTTCTGCGGCCTGGTAGAGCGCCTCGACGTCCACCCCCTGGCAAACCGGCCGCCAGGCCGCCAGGTTCTCGAGGCCGGACTCGAGCAGCTTGATGGCCCCATCCCAGTTTTCGCGCCCGGCGTGGTAGAACCCGACGCCAACCTGCAGGATGCCGCGATAGAGCCGCCGGACCGGCCGCTGCTCCGCCAGCCAGGCTTCTTCGAGCGACTCGTGGCAGGCGTAGAACTCCCGCCGGTTGAAGCGCTCGATGCCTTCGCGCGCCTGCGGGGGCAGCGGCTCGCCACAGGGGGAAGGGACGTCCGTCACGGCGGTCGCCAGGTCCTGTCTCCTCGGCCCGGTCACAGCGCCGTCAGCCCGCGCCACTCGATCGCGAGCTTGGCGGTGCGAGTACTGCAGCGGCTGCAGGGGCAGAGGACCAGGCCATGCTCCTGGTTCCAGACGCTGGCGACAATCGAGCGGCCGGTGATCATCCGCGACTCGTCGCTCGCCAGGTAGACGGCCGCGGCGCGGACGACCGACGGGCGGTGGTAGTCGGAGCGGTCGCGATCGGGCGAGTCCTGCGTCTGCGGGCCGAGCAGGCCGGTATCGGTCACGCCGCCCGGCTGCAGCGCATTGACCCGGATGTTCTGCGGCTCGCACTCCTGGGCCAGGATCTTGGTGAAGCCCTCGATTGCGAACTTCGAGGTCGTGTATGGCCCCTCATGCGGGATCGGGAAGCGCACCGTGCCGGAGGAGAAGGTCACGATCGAGCCGCCGCCGTTCCGGATCATGTGCGGGATCGCGTACTTGCAGGCGAGGAACGTGCCGTTCAGGTTCACGTCCAGCACCTTCTCCCACTGCTCGCGGGAGGTCTCCCAGATGTTCAGATGGCCGCGCCCGCCAACCGCAAACATGCCGATGCCGGCGACGCAGACCAGCACATCCAGCTTGCCGAACTCGTCGACGCAGGTTTGGACCATCGCCCGGACGTCGTCTTCCTTCGCGACGTCAGCGTAGACCGGCAAGGCCCGCCCGCCGTGCGTCCGGCACTCCGCGGCAACCTGCTCGTTCTGCTCCCGAGCGTTGGACGCGATGACGACCGACGCGCCCTCCTTGGCATACTCCAGGGCGATCTCGCGGCCCATGCCGCTGCCACCGCCGGTGATGATCGCGACCTTGCCTTCGAGCTTCATGCGGCACGCCCCCTTCGCGTTCTTCGGCTGCCAGGCTGCGGACCCAGCATCGCTGCTGGCCGCACACTATACAGGCAACCGACCGTTCCGTCACCCGGGCGCGACCGGCCGCGCCCGGCGCCGGGCATCGCTCGGCCCGGCCCGAGGCTGCTAGGACGCGGCCTTCTCTTCCGGCTCACCACCGGCCGCGACCGCTTGGCCGGCCGGCAGGACCTTCTGGAGATACCGCAGGTTCGTCAGGATCGAGCGGGTGCGGCCCTCGGGCGTCTCGAACGCGACCCGGAGCAAGCCGCGGCCGTTGTCGGCCTGGACGGTGCCCTCGGCGCCGACGTCGATGTCCGCCGGCATCTCCTCGATGACACGGACGCGGTCGCCGACGGTTGGGGGCAGGGCGGCCCTTCGCGCCTCCTCGGCCCGGCGGCGCTTCTCGACCTCCAGCCGCTTGGCCTCGTCGTGCTTCTTCTGCTGCTCTTTGCGTCGCTCGTCGCGCTCGACGTCCCGCTTCAGCCGGTTCAGGTCGCCTTCGATCCGAGCAAAATCCGACAACCGCATTACGTTCTCCCGGGGTCGCGAGCGTCTTCGGGGCTGGACTGCGCACGTCCAGATGAGGGGGCGCGACCACATTCCGCACTG
>JADLBT010000064.1 GCA_020847555.1 Gemmataceae bacterium | reverse complement strand
TACTACGCGCTTGGCTTCGACGCGGACACGTTCTTCTACAACCAGGTGCATTCGAAGTCACCGGGCAACCGGGACCACATCACGGACAGCGAGATTGACTCGTGGGCCGATGCACAGCAGGTGGAGCTGAACCCGCAGAACCGGAAGCAGCTGCACCTGAAGATGTGGAACAAGATGCTCGACCAGGTGTACCGGCCGATCACGGCTCGTGGGATGACGTTCGAGATCTACCAGCCGTGGCTGCGCGGGATCCGCTTCGGCGGCGCGCTGGGCGACAACAGCTCGTACTACGAGTGGGGCGACCAGATCGCGGAGGCCTGGCTCGACAAGTAGGAACGGTGGACCGGGCGACGAGGCGACCTCGCCGCCCGGCCGTCCCCCCGATGCGGCGAGCGGAGCTGCCGCCCAGGTCGGCGGGCGGGGTGGTGGTATCGCGTGTCCGTGGGGAATCCGGCGAATACGAACTGGATGTCCTCGGGGTTTTTGTGACGGACGCACGCCTCGCGGGCGGTGAGATGCGCGACGGGTCCGAACGGCGGTGACCGGGGGCGGGCAACCGCCAGAAGGAGGAGGAGCCGACGCGGGCGGGTGAGGAGGCGGCAGCCGACGCTCCTGCTTGCGCTCGTGTGTGTTTCGCTCGATGTTGAATGGGATGTGGTTTGATGCGCACCGGCGCGTGATGCAGCGGCTGGTCCAGGTGCTGGCGGCGGTTGCGATCGCCGCGTTGCTCCTGCCGCTGTTGACTCCGGCGGCGCCTGCGCTGGCGGCGTGGACTCCCGAACACGACCACATCTTCGCGGGCGGCCGGGAAGTGCCACATTCCCATCCGTGGGAACCGGGAGCGAGCGCCCCGAGCACCGCTCCTCTGCCACACATCTGTCTGCTGCACCCTGCCGACGCCGCCGCCCCCGCCGACGTCGCCGACCTCGCGACGGCGAACGGCGCCGCCGAGGCCACACCCTCGGACGCCCGGTCTCAGGCCCAGGCCCAGGCCCAGGTCGAGGACGTGTCCGCGGAGGTGGTGTTCCTGTTCGACCCGGATGTGACGGGCAGCATCCTGCCGGCGCCGGGGCCCGCCGCGACGACGTGCGCCGGGTTCGTCACGGTTTCCCGCCTGGGCGCAGCCCGCGGACTCTCCTCGCTTGTGACGCCGCCGGAGGCGCCACCTCCCAGGTCGCTCTCGTACCTCGCAGCCTGATCCTGCCCTGCCGAGGGCGGGCAGAGGAGCTTCGCGTGCCTCGAAAGCGGCATGCCTCCCGTTGCGGCTGAGCTCCTGCCCTCGCCCACCTGGAGTAACTGACATGAATCGATGTCGCGTCGCCGTGCGGCGACGCATCGCGGGCGTGCGCCTGTGGCGCGGGCCGCTGCTGGCGCTGCTGGCCGTGGCCGCCCTCGTCACGGCCGCGGCGTGCGGCTCTGAAGACGCGGTCGCTGAAAACCCCGAAGCCACGACCGCGGAGGAGGCGGCGCTGCTGCTGGCGGAGTCGGAGCCGCGGCCGGCGTTTGTGTTGACGGATACCGCCGGCGAGCGCTTTGACTTCGCAGCGGAGACGACGGGATTCCTGACCCTGCTGTACTTCGGCTACACGAACTGCCCGGACGTCTGCCCGGTGCATTTCGGCAGCATCGCCGCAGCGCTCGACGAAATACCGCCGGCGCTCCGCGGGCGCGTGAAGGTCATCTTCGTGGGCGTGGACCCACCTCGAGATTCCCCGGAGCGGCTGCGGTCGTGGCTGGACCACTTCGACACGACGTTTATCGGCCTGACGGGGTCTGACGAGGAGCTGCGGGTGGCGCAGGAAGCGGCGGGGGTGCCCGTCGCGGAACGAGGGCCGGCCGACGAGCACGGGCGGTACGGCGTGAGCCACGCCGCCTGGGTGACCGGCTACACGGCCGGCGACGAGCAAACCTGGATTTTCCCGCTCGGGGTCGGGTTCCGG
Source organism: Gemmataceae bacterium (assembly GCA_020847555.1). The sequence continues at coordinate 647 of JADLBT010000064.1, read as the reverse complement.
ACGTGGGCCGACACCCTCGAGACGCTGGCACAGATTGGAGCGCGTGACTCATGAAACAGCGAACGTACCGGATTGTGGGGGCCCTGCTGGGCCTGGCGCTCGTGGCGTTCACGGCCACGGCGTGCGGTGATGACGACTCGGCGCCGCAGGCAGAGGCGGAGGAGCGGCCGATCGTCATCGTGGACCCGCGTATCCCCGACCCGCCGGCGAACCTGGGCGGGGCGTACATGGTGATCGAGAACCACAGCAGCGAGGCGGACCGGTTGGTCAGCGCGGCCTCGGACGCCGCGGCGACGGTGGAGCTGCACCAGACGCGGATGGAGAACGGTGCGATGCGGATGTCGAAGGTGGAGGGGATGGACATCCCGGCGCACGGGCAGTTCAAGCTCGAGCGCGGGGGGTACCACGTCATGCTGATCGACCTGACGCGTGACCTGCACCCGGGGGACGAGGTCGGCCTGACCCTGACGTTCGCGCGGGCGGGCGAGGTGCAAGTGGTGGCACGTGTGATCGACGCGATAGCGATGGAGGCGACGCCGGGCGGGACGAGCACACCGGCCGGGATGAGCATGCCGAGCGGGACGAGCATGCCGAGCGGGATGAGCATGCCGAGCGGGATGAGCATGCCGAGCGGGATGAGCATGCCG
>JADLBT010000063.1 GCA_020847555.1 Gemmataceae bacterium | reverse complement strand
CCGCTACCGCGACAGGCAGCACCTCGACGCCGGACAGCTCGACCGCCTCGATTACCTCGTTCACCAGCTCAAGCGGCACGGCATCTACGTCAACATCCCGCTGCACGTCGGGCGCACCTTCCGGGCCGCTGACGGGTTCTCCGACACCGAGCGCCTCCCGCCGTACAGCGGCGTCGTCCGCTACTTCGAGCCGCGCATGCTCGACCTGCAGAAGAAGTACGCGCGCGAGCTGCTCGCCCACTACAACCCGTACACGAAGACGCGCTACACCGAGGAACCGGCGGTCGCGGTCATCGAGCTGACAAACGAGGACTCGCTGGTCGGCGCCGCCTGGGGCGACACCTTCAGCAAGCTGCCGCCGCGCTATCGCGACGAACTGACCCGGCAGTGGAACCGCTGGCTGCAAGCTCGCCACAAGAGCACCGCGGACCTGGCCAAGGCGTGGCAGCTCGGCGCCGGGCAGGTCGGCCCGGAGTTGCTCCGCAACGGCGAGTTCGCCGCAGGGGCGGCCTCATGGCGGTTCGAGCTGAACCAGGGGGCGCAGGCGCGGGTCCAGGTTCCGCCCGGACTCGGCGCGCCGCCGGGCGTGGCGGGGCGAGTGGCGCGTCTGGAGGTGACGAGGGCCGGCAAGCAGGCGTGGCAGGCGCAGTTTCAGCAGGACGGCGTGAACCTGACCGACGGCGAGCTGTACACCGTCACGTTCTGGGCGCGGGCAGACCGCAAGCGTGCCATGTCCGTGAACGCTCTCCTCGATCAGGCGGACTGGCGCAACGTCGGCCTGCGCGAAACCGCACAGCTGACGCCGGAGTGGCAGCCGTTCCGGTTCCGGTTCACGGCGACGCGCGCCGTCGAGAAGCACGTCCGGTTCGTGTTCGGGGTCGGCACTGCGACCGGGACGGTGGACGTCGCGGGCGTCTCGCTGCGCAGCGGCAGCGAGGAGACCTTGCCCGCCGGCTGTGTGGAGAAAGGAGCGGTCCCACTCGGACGGCCGACCGACACGCCCGCGGGACGCGACTGGATCACGTTCCTGCTCGACGTGGAGCGCCGGTATCAGGAAGGGATGCAGACCTTCGTCAAACAGGAGCTGGGGGCGCGGGCGAGCGTCACCTGCTCGCAGGCGAGTTACGGCGGGCTGGGCGGGCTGTACCGCGAGCGGCTGTCCGACTACGCCGACATGCACGCCTACTGGCAGCACCCGGAGTTCCCGAACCGCCCGTGGGACGCCGGAGACTGGAAGATCGGCAACACGGCGATGGTTCGCGATCGGAGCTGCGGGGCGCTGCTGCGGCTGGCCCGCCACCGCCTCGCCGGGATGCCGTTCAGCGTCAGCGAGTACAACCACGCTGCCCCGAACGACTACCAGGCCGAGTGCGTGCCGCTCCTGGCCGCCTTCGCCGCCTACCAGGACTGGGACGCGATCTACCTGTTCGACTACAGCGCCGACCGCGACGAGTGGACCAGCAACCGGATTCGCGGCTACTTCTCGATCACCTCGAACCCCGCCAAGACAGCTTTCCTCCCAACCGCGGCCATGCTGTTCCGCCGCGCCGACCTGCGGCCGGCCGACGCGGAGGCCCGCCTCCTCCTGCCCGAGGACGATGCACCGGCCTTACTCACCAAGGACCGCGAGCCGCACACCACCTGGGAGGCGGCGAAGAGTCCTGCGCAGGAGGCGGTGACCCGGCGCCTGGCGGTGACGTTCGTCTCCGGAACCAACCCCGCGACGATCGAGCGCAAGGGCGAGCCGCCGACCGGCGGCGGGCCGCTGCGCTGGGAGGGGACGGAGACAGATCAGGCGCTGTTTACAGTAGATTCACCATCTTCCAAGGTGATGGTCGGCTTCCTCGGCGGGCGCAGGCTCAGTCTGCCCGGGTGGCAGGTCGAGATGACGAAGACGGCTACCGGGTTCGCGGCGCTGACCCTCTCGGCGCGGGACGGCCGGCCGGCGGACCGTTCGCGCTCCCTGCTGCTGACGGCGGTCGGGCGCGTCGAGAACAAGGGCATGGGGTGGAACGCGACCCGCACATCAGTCGGCCGCGCCTGGGGCCAGGGGCCGACGCGCGCCGAGGGGATCCCGGCGGCGATTGCGCTGGACAGCCGGGCAAAATCAGCGACAGTGTACGCGCTCGACGGCGCCGGGCGGCGCCAGGGGCAGGTGCCGGCGGAGGTGGCGGACGGGAAGGTGACGTTCCGCATCGGGCCGGCCTACCGCACGCTGTGGTACGAGGTCGTCACCGACGCAGAGGAATGAGAAGTGGGGAGATAAAGCCCACGGGATGCCACCCGTGGGCTTTGATAACTCCTCACTCCGCCTGCGTCGTCGCGCCGCACAATTCCAGTAATTCGCGATACCATTTCTCGGTCGCGGCGGCGCGGCCCGGCAGCGCCACCGTCCCCCAGATGATCGACAGCGTGCGGCGCGTCTCCGGCGCGGTCTTGGTGCGCTGGGCGTCCTTGACCGCGTTCCCACAGGGGCCGTCCGTGTCGGCCAGGCACAGCAGTCCGCCCAGGTCGATCGTTTGCCCCGAGGCGTTGAAGATGTAACTCGCGCCAGGCGGCGCCACCTCCACCCGGAAGGGTGCGCGGGCACGGTCCAGATCCACCACCGTGATCGGCAGGCCGCTGTGCAGCGATGCGACGTTGCAGGCGTCCACAGCGAGGTTGATTGACGCGAGCAGACCCTCCCGCACTGCCTTGATCAGGTATTCCGACGCCGGCTTGCTGCGCCCGGTCGGCTTGAATCCACCGTGCCGCAGGAGCGCGCGCACCGTCTCGCGCACAGCGTCGTCGCTGCGCAGCGGGGCGGGCGCCTCGGCCCGCAGCAGCGCCTGCAACTCCGGCGGCGACGGCATCTCGCCGAGCGGACGCGGGAACTGGGTGAGGAACGCGCGGAGATCCAGCAGCGGGTGAGGAGCGACGGTGAGCATGAGGGTGTTATAACTTCTTCCCTCATGTGGGGACACGGCTCCTGCCATGAAAGGGGAAGGCGGTATTCCGGTACTGGTGGTCGGAACCGGAAGCGGCCGCGCTCCAGGCGCTGTTCCGGGTGTTCAAAGGCGGCGGCCTGTCGCCTGCGGAGAGGTGATGCGCGAGCGCGCCTGACCGCCGCCTGTGGCCTGGCGACCCAATTCCGCCAGGCCACTGGCGGCCGGTCCGGGTTACAGGATGCCGGCGCCGAAGCCGCCCTCACGCTCGTCCGAACGCGGCGCGACCGGCGTTTTGCTCTCGTGGCTGTGGTGCGTGCCGCGCGGGCCGTGGGTATGCGCAGCGTGGGTCCGGTAGCCGTCGGTCCGCGACCCGCCGTTCAGGTCGGCGACCAGGGCGGTGTACCCTTCGTCGTACTCGGCGTCGTAGTCGTCATAGGTACAGATGTACCCAGGCTGCTTGGACCGGACGCGCTCCTCGTTGAACGCCTTGAGCACCGCCGTCTGGATCACCTCCCGGCAGGCGGAGTTGATCGGGTGGGCGATGTCGGCGTGCAGTTTCGCCCGACCGTCGGCATCGCGGGTGGCGCGGTCCTCGTCGAGCTTGTGGCCGCACTGGTTGCAGTAGCGGGCGCGCAGGTGGTTCTTGCAGCCACACTGCCCGCAGCGGTCCGTCAGCTTGCGGCTCGGCATGGCCACGAACGACCCCTTGGTGCCCTCGATGATCTTCAGGTCGCGGACGACGAACGCATCGTCGAACGTGACCGAGCAGAAGGCCTGAAGCCGCTCGTTGTTGTCGTCCATCAGCTTGATACGGACTTCGGTGATGACCACAGCTGTTCTCCTTTTTTACCTGTGGCACAAGCCTGGGACGGGTCTCCCTCGTCCTGAAGGGCGGTGTTGGACCCCGCGCGGAGGTCCGGGGGCGCCCGTCCCTACGCGCAACTATGAACCGAGTACACGTGCGCTTTGCCCCTCTCGTCCGGGTCGTTGCGTAAGGCGTGGGCGAGGCGGACCGCCTCGCGATGGTTGCGGCACAGGGCGAAGAGGGTACTCCCGCTGCCGCTCATCGCCTCCCCGGCGGGCGCCGTTGCCCTGAGCCGGGTCAGATACTCCGCCAGTTCCGGGTGGAGGGCCAGGGCCGCGGGCTGCAGGCGGTTGTGCAGCCGGCGACCGACCGCCTCGACGTCACCCCGGGCGATGGCCTGCCTCATCCCCTCCGCCGACAGCGGCCGGTCCGGCACGGCCACGCGGCGGTAAACGTCCGCAGTGGACAGGCCGAACGGCGGGCACAGCAGAACCAGCGCCAGGCGCCGCGGCAGCTGGACGGGCGCCACCTTCTCTCCCCGGCCCGTACACCAGGCGGCCGGGGTCGCAAAGAAGAACGGTACGTCGCTGCCGAGTCGCGCGCCGAGAGCGGCCAGTTCCACGTTGGTGAGTCCAAGGCTCCAGAGCCGGTTCAGTCCGGCCAGCGTCGCGGCGGCATCGGTCGAGCCACCCGCCAGCCCGGCGGCCAGCGGAATGCGCTTCACGAGTCGGACGCGCGCACCACGGGTACAGCCGGTATGCTGCCGCAGCACCTCCGCCGCGCGCCGGATCAGGTTGTCGGAGCCTGTGGAGAGGTCGGGTCGGTTGCACCGGAGAAGGATGTCTCCGGTGGGATCCTCCTTGAACACCAGCGTGTCGTACAGGCTGACGGCCGCCATGAGCGTTTCCAGCTCATGAAACCCGTCGGCCCTCCTGGACAGCACCTCCAGGTAGAGATTCACCTTGGCCGGCGCCCAGGCCACGACGTCATCGGCGTAGTGCGCGATCAGCATCGGGGGTAGGGCAGGAGGGGAAGGGAACCCCATCCGTGGGAACGAGCAGACATACCCGTCGAAAGTCCTTTTTCTGCGGGTGCGGGCCGGGGAGGCGTCCTGGCCCTGTGACCCAAGGTGCGTTACCTGGAAGCGTCGGGGAGGATCTTACCCGAGAGCGGGGGAGGGCGTCAAGTCGGCTCTCTGGAGTAGTTTTCGAGTTTTTCGAGTCGCGGGAGATCCAGGAGCCGACCCGAGCAAGCTGGTGAGCCCGGCGCGGCACGGGTGACGACCCGGGCGAGGGGCCAGGTCAGATAACCGTCCCGTCAGGGACGACGGCCCCGTTCGGAAGGACGACGATCCCATCGCGGATCACGTGGTTCGGGCCGTCGGCCCGCTGCACCCGCGCCTGGTTCGTGATGCGCACCCCGCGGCCGATCCGGCAGTTCTTGTCCACGATGACGCACTCGAGGACCGAATCGTCGCCCACCCCCAGCGGCGGGGCGGTGCTCGCCACGGGCGGAGCCCCCTGACCGTCGTAGTAGTTCGCCCCGAGCAGGATCGCGTCGCGCACCGTCACGTTACGGCCGATCCGCGTCCGGACCCCGACGACGGACCGTTCCAGCCGCGACCCGCGCTCGATCACGCAGCCGTCGCTCAGCAAGCACCCGTCCACCTCGGCGGCGCTGACGCGCGACGCCGGCAGGTGGCGCATGTGGGTGTAAATCACCCCCTGCGGGCTGTTGAAGTCGAATGGCGGTTCGCTTCCGGCGAGGGTCAGGTGGACCACGTGGTACGATCGGATCGACCCGAGATCCTCCCAGAATCCGTCGAACGGGTGGGCCTGGAATCGGTGTGTCCCCAGGGCGCCGGCAAGGATCTCCGTGGCGAGGTCGTTGGCGGACGGGGCCGCGTTGAGCAACTCGAACAGCACCTCGCGGCGGATCAGGTAGATGCCCATGTTGGCCAGGTACTCGCGTCCGCGACTGCGGATACCGCGAGCGTCGAGCCAGGCCGCAGACGTGCGCAGGGCGGGCAGCCGATCCGGCGCCGGCTTCTCGGTCATGGCGACGACCCGCCCGCCCTCGTCCGTCTGGACGATGCCGAAGCCGGGGGCGCGGTCGGCGCCGACCGGCTTGACGGCAAGGGTGACGTCGGCCCGGGCGTCGCGGTGCGTGCGGACCAGTTCGCGGAAGTCCATGCGGTAGAGTTGATCGCCGTAGAGGATCAGCACGTCGGTACACGGATCGCTGTGGACGTAGCGCAGGTTCTGGCGAACAGCGTCGGCGATGCCGCGATACCAGTCGGCCGTCTCGTTCGTCTGCTGGGCGGCGAGGATTTCGACGAACCCGTGACCGAACGGATCGAAGCTGTAGGTGTTGCCGATGTGGCGGTGCAGGCTCACCGACAGGAACTGGGTCAGGACGTAGACGCGGTTGATACCGCTGTTGATGCAGTTGCTGACCGGGATGTCGATCAGCCGGTACTTCCCGGCGAGCGGGACGGCCGGCTCGCTGCGCTGCTTGGTGAGGGGATAGAGTTGAGCCCCACGACCACCGCCCAGAATCAGGCCCAGGACGTCTTGCACGGAGAAGCTCCTCGCGATCGTTGCGCAGGTGATTTGGGTCCGAGCGTGCGATCCGTTCGAGTCCCTCCGCTATGGTAGGGCGCGAGCGAAGGAGCGGTGAGATGCAAGCTGAAAGCCCACGGGACGCCACCCGTGGGCTTTCAGCTCCTCCCTCCTCCCTCCCCCAGAGGCGGTCACGCCTTCGGCGCGGCCTTCGGCTCCTGGAAGGGCTCGATCTCGACCGGGACGCGGAAGGTCTGGTGACAGCGGTTGCAGGCATTGGCCAGGTTGACAAACGTGGTCCGACTCAGAGCGAAGTTGCGGGCGGCGGCGGCGCGTCCGAGGTCGGTGGCAGTCTTGCGCATCTCCATCGCCCGCTCGAACCAGGCCGGCTGGCCCTGGCTGCGCGGCGGGCGCAGCATCAGCAGATTGCCTGTCTCGGCGATCAGCAGCGCCTGCCCGCGAATGAACGTCCACGTCTGCACGTTGGCCGGCTTCGCGCGCAGCAGCCGCTCGACGCCGCGGAAGTTGGCGTGGGCCAGCCCCTCCATGAGCAGCCGCGTCTCGGCGACCGGCTCCAGTTTCGGGGTGACGCGCGTCCCCGGCTCGACCAGGCGCGGGGCCGGCAGGAGCTGCGGCGCGGGCCGCTGGACCTGTGGTCGCGCGCCGGCTGGCCACGTGAGGAACACGGCCGCCCCAAGCAGCAAGCCGGCGAACACGACACGACGGACCATCGCGCTTCCCTCCGGTTAGCAGTGGTTGCCAAACTGGCCCCGCGCTGGCGCGCGGGGCCAGTTTGGCAACCGCTGCTTAGCGCTTCGGCGCCGGCACCTGGACCTGCACCTCGTCGCCCTCGACGCGCACCGCGTAGCAGCCGATCTTCACCTTCAGGTAGTTCGCCCAGGCGCCGTCCTCCAGCCGGAAACGCCAGGCATGCCAGGGGCAGGTGACCGCTCCGTTCTCGACCCACCCGCCGCTGAGGGACGCGCCCATGTGCGGGCACAGGTCGTCGATCGCGTAATAGCGGCCGCCGCTGAGGAACAGCGCGATCAGCTTGCCGCCGACCTCGACCGTCTTCCCCTCGCCCTCGACCAGGTCGGTGACCTTGCACACGGTCTGGAACCCCCGCGGCTCCTCGCCCTTCGGCGTCGCGGACTCCATCGCCAATAACCTCCGGTTGATCGGGCCGCCGACCGTGCAGGCAGTCGGAGACTCACCGGGGACAGCGCCCGCGCTGGTGTTCACTGCCATCCCCCCGTCCCCCTGGCCCTCGCCGCCGGGGGCTGTCATGATTATATCTGTTCCACCTGCAGCGCGGCGCAACGATCGGGAGGCGTAATCATGCTCGAGATCGAGATGAAATTCCCGCTCGCGGACTTCGGTCCGCTGCTGGCCCGGCTGGCCGAGTGGGGGGCAGCAGAGGCGGCGACGGTCCGCGAGGAGACGGACCACTACTTCAACGCCCCGGACCGCGACTTCGCCCGCACCGACGAGGCCCTGCGTCTGCGCCGGATCGGCCCGACCAACCTCGTCACCTACAAGGGACCGAAGCGCGACGCCCTGACCAAGACGCGCACCGAGATCGAGGTGCCGCTGGCGGACGGTCCGCGCGTCGCGGAGGACTTCGCCGGCCTGCTCATGCACCTCGGCTACCGCCCCACCGCCGTCGTCCACAAGAGCCGGCACATCTACCACCTGCCGCGCGAGGGGTTCGATCTGGAGGTGTGCCTGGACGAGGTGGATGAGGTCGGGTGCTTCGTGGAGCTGGAGATCCAGGCGCCGGAAGCGGACCTGGAGCGTGGCCGCGACGTGCTGCTGCGCACCGCCGCCGAGCTGGGGCTGTCGGGCTCCGAGCGGCGCGCGTACCTGGAACTGCTGCTGGAGAAACGCCAGCGCGCGTCGTGAACGGGAGCCGCCATGCAACCGCAACTCGCCGGGACCGTCCCGGAGGTCCGCCGCGCCGTGGCCGGGGCCCGCGCCCGCGGCCAGTCCGTCGGGCTGGTGCCGACGATGGGCGCGCTCCACGCCGGCCACCTGAGCCTGATCCGCGCCGCTCGCGCGGAGACGGGGTACGTCGTCGTGTCGATCTTCGTCAACCCGACCCAGTTCGGGCCAAAGGAAGACCTGGCCCGCTACCCGCGTCCCCTCGACCAGGATCTGCGTCTGTGCGCGGAACAGGGGGTCGATCTGGTCTTCCACCCGGAGCCGGCCGTCATGTACCCGCCGGGGTTTTGCACCTGCGTCGAGGTGGAGGGGCTTCAGGACGTTCTGTGCGGCGCGTCCCGGCCGGGGCACTTCCGCGGAGTGGCGACGGTGGTGCTGAAGTTGCTCACGATCGTCGGCCCGCACGCCGCGTTCTTCGGGCTGAAGGACGCCCAGCAGGTGCGCGTCATCGAGCAGATGGTTGCCGACCTGAACGTGCCGGTGACGATCCGTCGATGTCCGACGGTGCGCGAGTCGGACGGCCTGGCGCTCAGCTCGCGCAACCAGTACCTGAGCGCGGACGAGCGCCGGCGGGCGACGGTTCTTAATGAATCCCTCGCCGAGGTGCGCCGGCGCGTTGAGGAAGGCGAGCGCGACGCCCGGGAGTTGGTGCGGTTGCTCCGCGAGCGCGTCGAGGCGACGCCCGGGGTGCGGCTGGACTACGCGGCTGCGGTGGACTTCAACACCCTCCAGCCGGTGGAAGAATTGCGGGGCGCGGTCCTGGTCGCGTTGGCGGTCTACTTCGGGACGACGCGGCTGATCGACAACGTCCTGCTGAACGTCCCGTAACGTTTGCTGCGCTCGCTGGGGGCACCCTCTCAGCCGGTGAGCGGGTTCTCGGGCATCTGCTCCTCCGCCTCGCCCGTCTGCAGCTGGGCCAACCGCCCCATCAGGGCGACGCCGCCGGTGATCGCGGCAAGACTGACGATGCCGGCGACGCACCAGACGGCCAGCGAAACCGCCACCATGTTCTCGGTCTTGTACGTGACCAGGAAGCAGGTGACGGTGCCGGCGGTAATCATCACGACTATCGGCACGAGCATCGCGGTGCGGCCGGCCATCCGCGCCGACTCGTCCGGGTCGGGCAACGACATGCCCTGTTCGAGAGCGCGCAGGTGTTCGGTGTGCTGCATCTCCGCCTTGCGCAGGTGGGCGCGGAGGAGTTGCGGGACCAGCACGATCAACGTGCCGACCAGCATGGCGAACAGAACCAGGAGCATCAACTCGCTGCTGTGGCGCTCGACGACATCGTGCATGCGCGGAAGGGGGTTTGGGCACACCGGGGGGCCGGCTCTTCGGGGGAGGCGCCCTCCCCGCCGGCTTCACTGTACCTCACCGGGCGAGGATTGGGAAGCGCGGCGTTCTCCTGTCCGAGCCCGCCGCGCCGCCACCGCGGCCTCGTAGAGCTGGAGCATCTGCGGCAGACACACCTCCAGGCTGCAGCGCTCGCGCACCAGCGCCGCCCCCGCCGCCCCCAGGTGCCGGTAGTCCTGGGACGCATCGAGCACCCGGGAGGCGGTGCGTGCCAGCCCCTCGACGTCGAAGAAGTCCTCCACCAGCCCGGTCTGCCCGGGCTCGATCAGTTCGCGCACCGGGGCCGTGTCGGACGCGAGCACGGTCGCGCCGCACGCCAGCGCGTTCACCAGCGACCAGGACAGGACGAACGGCACCGTCAGGTAGATGTGCAGGTCCGTGAGGCAGAACAGGTCCGCCAGCACCGGCGCCGGAACCAGGCCGGTGAAGACGAAGCGTGACAGGTCGTAGTCGCCCTGCGTCAGCACCCACTCCTTGAACGTCAGCCTGCCGGTCATCTCCCGATCGCCGCCGTAGCAGACACGGTCCTGGCCGACGACGACGAACAGCACGTCCTTGCGCATCTTGCTCAGGACGTGGGCCGCCTTCATGAAGATGTCGAAGCCGCGCATCGACTCCATGCCGCGCGAGACGTAGCTGACGACCTTCATGCCGTCAGGAATCGCGAACTGGCCGAGGCGCCGGGGCAGGCCGGTGCGCGGCTTCCACATGTCGAGATCGATGCCGTCGAAAATGACCCGGACCTTGTCGTGAAAGATCTTCGGCAGGCGGGCGCGCTGCCAGTGGGTGGGGCTGTACCCGGCGTCACAGTTCTCCAGATCGAGCAGCAGGGTAGCGTTGCGCGCGCGGGCGCGGAGGCGGTTGAGCGGCGGTGACGGGAAGTCCGGCCGGAAGTCCATGTCGGCCCCCCGGGGCTGGTAGAAGTACTCGAAGTAGTTGACGATCGGGCAATCGTACAGCTCGCGCAGGAAGACGGTCGTGAGGAACCCTGAGTGGGCGACGACGAGGTCCGGCCTGAGGTCGGGGCGGCTCTGGAGGGCCTCGTACAGGGCGTGGCTGTGCCAGATGGCGTTCTCGAACGTGCGGCTGCAGTAGTGAGTCCGCTCGGTCGCGCCGCTCTTGACGTGGTACTGGATGCGCTCGATCCCCTCGACCTGACCGAGGCTCTGCTGCGATGCGAACGAGCAGCGGAACCCCTTCTTCTTGACGAGATACTCCGCAATATGGCCGAACTGGGCCGGGAAGTTCTGGTGGACGAAGAGGATGTGCATGAGGAGGGGTAAAGTCCGAGATCGGTAGTCCGAGTCCGAAGCGTAAGCGAGGGGCGAGGCAAAGACCCGCGCTGACACTTCGGGCTCGGAAGGTTCGTCATTCCCCGGCGATGTCCAGGCAGTAGATGTTCCGCAGGTCACGCAGGTACAGCCGGCGATTGGCGGGCGTCGGCACGGTGCGGTTGTCGCCGAGGAGGTTCCGCACCCGCGCCACCTCCAGGTAGCCTTTCGGGTTGGCGTGGACGAGCACCAGGTCGCCGGTCTTGGTGACAATCCACAGGTGCCCCTGGGCGAGGGTGATGGCCGCCTTGCCGAACTTCTTCTGCGACCAGCGCAGCGCACCCGTCTCAAGGTCCACACAGTTCAGGTCGATCTGCTTGTCGAACTCGCCCGAGAGGCCGTACAGGTGGCCGTCGAGGTGGACGGCGTTCGCCCAGTAGGTCGTCAGCTTGCCGCCCTTGCCCTTGCTCGCCCAGACGACCTCCGGCTTGCCCTGGGCCTTCAGGCGGAAGAGGGCCGACCCGACCCGCTCGCCCGAGGCGACGAACATCAGGTCGCCGATGATGAGCGGCGTGCAGATGTTGACGTCGTACTCCGTCTCCCACGGGATGCGCCACAGTTCCTTGCCGGTCTTCGCCTCGACCGCCAGCAGCCCGGGGGCGGTGAAGAAGATGATCTGCCGCTGCCCGCCGACCGTCGTCGCCACCGGGGAGGCGTAGGCGGCCTTGTCGTCGCCGGTCTGCCAGACCGTCTTGCCGGAGCGCTTGTCGAGCGCAGCGACGCCGGCCCCCTTCGCGCCGGGAATGACGAGGACGAGGTCGCCGTCCACCAGCGGCGAGGCCGACAGACCCCAGGTGATATTCTTGGCCCCGAACTCCTTCAGCAGGTCGCGCCGCCACACCTCCTTGCCGGAGGCGGCCTCCAGGCAGACGACCGGCCCGCTGACGGACTGGGCGTAGACGTGGGCGCCGTCGAGGGTCGGCGTGCTGCGGGGGCCGTTGCCGTAGGCGTTCTTGAAGTTCGGGGCGATCTTCGTCTGCCACAGTTCCTTGCCGGTCGCCGCGTCCAGGGTAAGGACGAGTTCCTCGGTTCCGCGCTGAACCAGGGTGACGGCCCGCCCGCCCGCGACCACGACCGAGGAATAGCCCTCGCCGCCGGGGACTTTCCAGAGGATCTTCGGCCCCTTCGCCGGCCACTGGACGAGCAGACCCTTCTCGGGGGAGGAGCCGTTGTGGTTGGGGCCGAGCCAGTTCGGCCAGTCCGCGGCGCTCACGCACACCGGGGCGAGGAGTACGGCGACGCACGCGAGCGACAGACGAACGGAAACCGCGGTCATGGGTCGGTGTCTCCTTGGACGGGAACGGCCCGCGGGCGACAGTGCGAATTGTAGTTCCTCGGGGCAGGGTTCGTATATCAAAAACGAGTCCCGCCAGCGCGGACCAACCCCTCCCCCCGCCCTCCTCCCCGAAACGGAGAGGGGGGAGAAGGGTGCAAGCGCCTGGGTGATCATTCCGGCGCTTCTGCCCGGCTTCTCCCCCTTCCCTCGCAGGGAAGGGGGCCGGGGAGTTGGGTTTCCGCCGTCCAACGCGAGCACCTCATGGCCATTCGATCGACCTTCCACATCGCGATCCTCCCCGGCGACGGCATCGGGGTGGACGTGACCGCCGAGGCAGTCAAGGTGCTGCGCGCCGCCGAGCGCGTCTCGGGCCGCTTCACCCTGGAGCTGAAGGATTACCCCTGTGGGGCCGATTGCTATCGGCGCACCGGCGACGACCTGCCGACCGCCACCGTGGAGGCGTGTCGCGCCGCCGACGCGGTCCTGCTTGGCGCGATGGGCCACCCGGACGTGCGCAAGCCGGACGGCACCGAATTGATTCCGCAGGTGACGCTCCGCGTCCTGCTCGACCTGTACGCGGGGGTGCGGCCGTGCCGGCTCTACCCAGGGGCGCGCTCGCCGCTGGCGGGGGTGCGGCCGGGCGACATCGACCTGCTCATCCTGCGCGAGCAGACCGAGGGACTATTCGCCTCGCAGAACGCCGGCATCGTGCTGCACGACCAGCTCGCCACCGACACCCTGGTGATGACGCGCGCGGGGGTGCAGCGCGTGTGCGAGTTCGCGTATCGCCTGGCGCGCGTGCGCCGCCGCGCCGCCCCGGACGCGGTCCGCAAGGTGACGTGCGTGGACAAGGCGAACATCTTCAAGAGCTTCGCGTTCTTCCGCAAGGTGTTCGACGAGGTTGCGGCCGCCAACGCCGACATCGCCAGCGAGCGCACCTACATCGACGCCCAGGCGCTCTACCTCGTCCAGCGTCCGGCGCGGTTCGACGTGGTCGTGACGGAGAACCTGTTCGGCGACATCCTGTCGGACCTGGCGGCGGGCCTGATCGGCGGGATGGGCATGGCGCCGTCGGGCGACGTGGGCGACCGGCACGCGGTCTTTCAGCCGGCCCACGGGACCGCCCCGGACATCGCGGGCAAGGGCATCGCCAACCCGGTGGCGGCCATCCTGTCGGGCGGGATGATGCTGGAGTGGCTCGGCCAGCGCCACTGTCAGCCGGCACTGGTCGAGGCGGCCGAACGGATCGAGCGGGCGGTGGCGCGGGTGCTGGAAGAAGGGCAGGCGCTGCCGGTCGATCAGGGCGGCTCGGCGACGACGGCGCAGGTTGGGGATGCGGTCGCCGCGGCGCTTGGCGCGTGAGCGCGTGAAGCGTGCGCTCTACCAGCCCGGAGCGCCAGCGGCGAGCTGGTTATGACATGATCTTGCGGATCGGCTCGGCCCCCTCGACGCCGACGAGCTTTTGATCGAGCCCACCGTAGAAGTAGGTCAGCCGGTCCGGATCGAGGCCCATCAAGGTCAGGATCGTCGCGTGCAGGTGCTTGACGTGGAGGCGGTCCTCCACGGCCTCCGACCCCAGCTCGTCGGTCGCGCCCACGCTCACTCCACCCTTGATCCCGCCGCCCGCGGCCCACATCGTGAACCCGTAGGCGTTGTGGTCGCGCCCGGTCCCCATCGCGTATTCCGCTGTCGGCTGTCGGCCGAACTCGCCGCCCCAGACGATCAGCGTCTCGTCGAGCAGACCGCGCCGCTTCAGATCCTTGATCAGCCCGGCGATCGGCCTGTCAGTCCGGCCGGCGTGGTGGGTGTGGTTGCGCACCAGGTCGCCGTGGGCGTCCCAGTTGTCGTCGTTGTGCGCCCCGCCGGCGTACAGCTGGATGAAGCGCACGCCGCGTTCGACCAGCCGCCGCGCGAGAAGGCAGCGCCGGCCGAAGTCGGCGGTGCGCCGGTCGTCCAGGCCGTACAGGTGCTTCGTCGCCTCGGTTTCCTGCGTGAGATCGACCGCCTCGACGGCGTGGGTCTGCATGCGGAAGGCCATCTCATAGCTGGCGATACGGGCCGACAGGTTGCTGTTATCGGCGCGAGGCGCCTGGTGCGTGGCGTTGAACTCGTTCAGACTATCGAGCAAGCGCCGCTGCATCGCGGAGGTCATCCCGCGCGGCGGCTGCAGGTCGAGGACCGGCTCGCCCACCGAACGCAGGATGGTGCCCTGGTAGGTGGCAGGCATGTAGCCGCTCGCCCAGTTCTTGGCACCGCTGATCGGTCCGCCGGTCGGGTCGAGCATGACCACGAACCCCGGCAGGTTCTCGTTGACGCTGCCCAGGCCGTAGTTCACCCACGAGCCCAGGCACGGGCTGCCGGAGAGGATCTTGCCCGTGTTCATCTGCAGCATCGCCGAGCCGTGGATGGGCGAGTCGGCCGTCATCGAATGCAGGAAGGCGATGTCGTCCACGCACGTCGCCAGGTGCGGGAACAGGTCGCTGATCCGCTTGCCGCACCGGCCGTACTGCCGAAAGCGCCACTTCGGCCCGACGATGCGGCCCTGGTTGCGGTGCCCGCCGCGGCCGAACGTGCGCACCGGGACAGTCTGCCCGTCGAGGCGGTAGAGGGTCGGCTTGAAGTCGAAGGTATCGACCTGGCTCGGCCCGCCGTACATGAACAGAAAGATGACGCTCTTGCACCTCGCGGGGAAGTGCGGCGGGCGCGGGGCGAGCGGGTTGGCCGGCCGGCGCGGCTCGTTCGCTCGCGCGGAGCCAAAGAACCCGTCCGTCGATAAGAGGCCGGTCAAGGCCAGGCCGGTGAAGCTGGCGCCGGCCTCCCAGAGGAACTCGCGGCGCGTCCGCCGGCAGAACGATCCCGCGGGGTGATGGCTCATGGCAGGTTCTCCGTCGCGCCAATTCCCGGCGAGTACCGAGTACTCCCGGGTGGGATCTCAGTCCAGGTAGACGAACTCGTTCAGGTTCAGCACCATCAGACAGAAATAATTTAACGCCACCTCCTCGGACGCGCCGTCCTGGCGCAACCCGCGAATCAGTCCCACGCCGCGGCGCACCTCCGCGTCGGCGGGCGGGCGCGACGTCGCCAGGAGCAGCGCGAGCCGCACCTGTGCCGCCTCGTCGTTGCTCGCCTCGCGGCGCAGTCGCCCGGCGAAGACGGCCGCCTGCTTGTTCAGAAAGTCGCTGTTGAGCATCGCCAGCGCCTGCGTCGGCTGCGTCGTGGCGAACCGCAGCGGCGTCGAGCGATCCGTCTCGGCGATGTCGAACGTCTCCAGGATCGGCAGCAACAGCGAGCGCTTGACGTGGACGTAGACGCTCCGCCGCGCCTGCTCCTCCGGCGGGGACTTGCCCCACCCGCGGCCCGGCACCGACTGTCCCGCCAGCACCTCCGGCGGGATTTCGGGGTAGATGCCGGGTCCGTACATCTTGAGGTTCAGGTTGCCGCACACCGCCAGGATCGAGTCGCGGATCTCCTCGGCGGTCAGGCGGCGCATGTCGAAGCGCCAGCACAGGTCGTTCGCCGGGTCGGCCTTGAGCCCCTCGGGTGTGGCGCGCGCCGACATCCGGTAGGCGCTGGAGGTGAGGATCAGGCGATGCAGCGCCTTCATGCGCCACCCACCGCGGACGAACTCCGAGGCCAGCCAGTCGAGCAGTTCGGGGTGCGTGGGTCGGTCGCCCTGCAGGCCGAAGTTGCTCGTCGAGCGCACGATGCCGCGGCCGAAGTGGTACTGCCAGATGCGGTTCGCCATCACGCGCGCCGTCAGAGGGTTGGCGGGTGAGGCGATCCAGTCCGCCAGCGCCGTCCGCCGCCCGCTGCTCTGCACGCCCGACAGGGGAGACGGCAGGGTCGGGGTGGCGCCACCCAGGACGACCGGGAACCCCGGCTCGACCTTCGGTCCCCGGGCGTGCGGATTGCCGCGCAGGAGGACGAACGTGTCAGGCGCGCGTGTGCCTGCCTCGGTGACGCACAGTGCCAGCTCGGCCGGCACCTTCTGCTTCTTGAGGGTGTCGAACGCCTTCTTCAGCTGCTGGTAGCGGGCGAAGCGCTCCTTGCCGAGCAGCCGCAGCCCGTCGCGGGTGATGGCCTTGACGAGATCCACCGGACGCAGCTCCGCGGCGGACGCGGACAGTGAGCGGCGCGCGAAACCGGGGCCGGACCAGCCGACCGCCAGCCCCAGCCCGAACGTTCGCTGGAAGTAGTCGAGGCGAATCGGCACCCGACCCTGCGGCAACTCCACCGTCGCGGACCGCTCGGTGCCGACGCCGTGGATGCCGTCGTACTCGACCACCTTCTTGCCGCCGACGGTCAGGCGCGAGCCGTCGTCGGAGTCGAGGTAGAAGGTGTACCGGCCCGCCCGCGGCACCAGCAGCACGCCCTCGAACACGAACCCGAACGAGTCGTTGCGCGTGCGCGGCGCCAGGTCGAACAGCCCTCGCGGCAGCTTGCCCGCGTCCTCGTGCTTGAGCGCGTCGAAGTCGGGCAGTTTGTCCCAGGCGCTGCGATAAAAGCGATACTGGAGGTCGTCTATGTCAGACTGACGCGGCCCGTCCTCGCCCTTGCGCGACAGGGCAACGAACTGCCGCTCGATCTCGCGCAGGGCCGCCTGGGCCTGTTCGCGCTTCGCCTCCAGCGCGCGGAGCTGCGCCTCGTAAGCCCGCTTCCCCTCGGCGGAGACGATGGGCCGCTGGTCGGTCGGGCCGTTGCCGCCGCGGTAGTGGTTGATGTTGTGGAAGAACGCGAGCAGCCGGTAGTAGTCCTTCTGCGGGATCGGGTCGATCTTGTGGTCGTGACAGCGGGCGCAGTCGATGGTCAGCCCCAGGCACACCTGCCCGACCGTGGTGAGGACGTCGTCGAGGCCGTCGTACCGGGCCAGAGCCGGGTCGCTCGGCTCGTCGTCCCAGATGCCCAGGCGGTAGAACCCCGTCGCGATGAGGGCGTCGGGGCCGGCGTCGGGCAACTCGTCGCCGGCCAGTTGTTCGCGCAGGAAGCGATCGTATGGCCTGTCGCTGTTGAACGCCCGGATGACCCAGTCGCGGTAGCGCCAGGCGTTCGGCTTGGGGTTGTCGCGCTCGTAGCTGTTCGTCTCGGCGAAGCGGACGAGGTCGAGCCAGTAGCGCGCCCACTTCTCGCCGTAGCGCGGCGACTCGAGCAGGCGGTCGAGCAGATCCTCGTAAGCGCGGGGCGAGGCGTCGCTCAGGAAGCGCTGGATCTCCTGCGGCGTGGGCGGCAGGCCGGTCAGGTCGTAGGTGACGCGGCGCAGCAGTTCCAACTTCGGGGCGGGCGGGTTCGGGCGCAGATCCTTCGCTTCCAGTCCGGCGAGGATGAAGGCGTCGATCGGGTTGCGGACCCAGCCGCGATCCTTCACCGCCGGCACCGTGGGCCGTTTGACCGGCTGAAACGCCCAGTGGGCGCGATCCCTGTCGGTGATCTGGAACTTGCCCTTGCGCGTGCCCCCTGCGACCGGCGTGTCGGCCCCGGGCCACGGGGCGCCCATCTTGACCCAGCGGGTCAGGGCAACGACGTGTTCCTTCGGTAGCCGCTTCGTGGGCGGCATCTTCAGCTCGCGGTCCTGGTAGTGGATCGCCTTGATGAGCAGGCTCTTCTCCGGGTCGCCGGGGACGACCGCCGGCCCGAGGTCGCCGCCCGCGAGGACGGCCGCCCGCGAATCGAGCCGGAGCCCGCCGCGCTGCTTCTTGCCGCTGTGGCACTCGAAGCAGTTCTCGGCGAGGATCGGACGCACCTTGCTCTCGAAGAACTGCAGCGCGGCCGGGTCGGGTGGGACGGGCGGCTGCGCTTTTTTCGGCTGGGCTGGCGCACCCAGCGCGAGCGCCAGCAGGGCACCAGCGGCGAGTCCGGGAGGGAGTCGTCGGCTAGCGAGATTCACGGTTGGCATCGTATTGACGGTAGCTGGCGTCTGGGGTTGCGGCACGGGCGCGGAGCCTGGGCGACGGGACTCCATGCAGATTAGTATCCGGATCGGGGCAAGGGATTGCAACCACCAAAACCCACCGGGCAAATTATCTTGCAATCTCCGCGCAGCTACCTCATCC
Source organism: Gemmataceae bacterium (assembly GCA_020847555.1). Next base: position 12,813 of record JADLBT010000063.1, on the reverse strand, counting down.
TGGCCAGTGCATCGCGGCGGAACGTGCGCCGCGCGGCCCCGATCGCCCACCCTGTCTGGCTGCGGTGGTCCTCCGTTATATCCGATTGGCTCTCGTGCCAGGGTTGTTGCCCATCCCTGAGCGGCGCGGGGACTGGCCCGTTCTCCGCGTTCGCCGAGGGCGCCATCCCCGTCTGAACCGGAGATTGCCCATGATGAAGGAACCCCAGCCCCCTTCCTGGGCACCGAGCCCGCCCCCGCGCCGCCGCGGTTTTGCGGCTGCCTTTGCCGCGTTCATGGAGGAGCGCAACATCTTCTGGGGCGAGCTGATTGGGGCCGTGCTCATCGTCGGCTGCTCGGTCGCCCTGATCGTCACCCTCTGGGACGCCCTCGCCGCCAACCCGCTGTTCAAGTTCTGCACCTTCGTCGGCGCCGACGCGCTGGTCACGGGCGCCGGCCTCTACACGCTCCGGCGCTGGAAACTGGAGTCAGCCAGCCGCGGCCTGCTGCTGATCGGGCTGGCGCTGGCGCCGGTGGCTCTGCTGGCGATGATCGTGCCGGTGGACGGCGGCGGGCGGCTGGAGGTGCCGGCGCAGTTCGCCTCGCTCCTCGTCCTCGGTCTGCTGGCTTATACCGGCGGGCGTGTGCTGGTGCCGGATGGCCCGGCGGCGGTGGCGGCGGCCGTGATCGGCGCCTCGGCCTGCCAGCTGCTCGCCGTGCGACTGGTGGGACCAGCGACCGGAGAGGTCCGCTTTCTGCTGGTGGGGCTGGCGGCGACGGTCTGTCAGTGTCTCGGCCTGGGGGCATACCTGCGCGGCGTCGGGCGAAAGCCGATGGGCGCGGTGCAGGCCAACGGCGTCTTCCTCGCCCTCGGCACCGCGACGTTTGCCCTGGCCGTCACGCTGGGGCTGCTGATCTACCAGGCGGGCGACCCCGCGCTCGCCCTGGGGTGGACGTCGATGCTGCTGGCGCTGGCAGGACTGCCGGTCCTCGCGGGTGGGCTGGTCGTCCACCGCGGACTGCAAGACGAGCGCAAGGAGGCGGGCCGGCGAGCAGCTGGGACCGCGGTAGCGCTGGCTGGCATGGTGGCGATGCTGCTCGCCGTCGCCCTGGCCTGGCCGCGGCCGGCGCCGGTGCTGGCGGTCTGTGCCCTCAACTTCGCCGCGCTGACCGTGGTCGGTTTCCGGGCGCGGCTGCCGATCGCTCACGTGGCGGCCCTCGGTTGCTTCACAGTGGCGTACCTGGTCGGCTTCTACCTGGTGAGCGGGCGCCTGGACATTCCGCCGGAGGAACTGGCGGGGCGACTGACGGTGCTGGCGGCCAGCGCGGAGACGGGGACGGCGCTGGCGGCGCTGTTCGTACTGTTCGGCATCGTGGGCGAGTTGCTCGCCCGTTTCGGCCGGCCGCGGCACGGCAAGGTGTACGCGCTGGTGGCGGGCGGGGTGGCGGCGCTGAGCCTGATGCTGGTGACCATGCGCGGGGTGAACGAACCGGGGCGGGCGGTGGGCGCTTACGCTCTCTACGGTGCCGGCATCCTGGTGAGCAACCTGCGCTGGCGGCGCGCCGAGGCAACCTATCTCAGCCTCGGTCTGCTCGGCGTTGCGTCCCTGTGGGGTCTGTGGTGGGCATACGGGCGCGTGGTGCCGGAGTGGGCGGCCGCGCTGGCCGTGGAAGGGCTGGCCGTTGCCGTGCTGGCCGCCCTGTGGCCGCGCCCATCGCTGCGCGAATCGGGCGACGCCGCACGGGAACTTGCGGAGGGATATCCGCCGGACAGCCTGCCGCCGCAGGAAGACGCCTACCGCCGGCCGCTCGCCTTTTGCGGGCAGGTGGTGGGCTGGATCGCGCTGGCGCTGGCGGGGTGGTATGCCTTCGTGGCGGCAGCCGACGGCGGCATGCGCGCGTGGCCGTTTGCCCAGGTTGTTAGCGCGCTTGCCCTTGCAGCCCTGTGGGGTGTCAGCGCGGTTGTCGGCCAGCGCGTTGTTCACGCCCGGCTCGCATCGTGGCTGCTGCTCGGTGCCGTTGTCGCGGCGGCCGGCTGGCTCGGAACCTGGACCCAGGTCGAGGAACTCGGCGGGCTGATCGCGCTGTGTCTGGCAGGTGCAGGGCTGGGCATGGCGGGCTGGGCCGTCGTCGTCGCGCGGAGGCCGGCGAGTACCACAACGGTCTGGTCCAGCCTGCTGGCGCCGGTCTGGCTCGAAACCGCCGCCCTCGCCATCCTGCCCGCGCTGGCCGTGGCGCTCGCGTCGGCAACCTGGCCGTGGCACAGCGTCACTGCCTCCTTGCTGGCCGCGACCGCGTTCCTGCTGGTGAGACACTCGACGGCGCACCCTGTCCTGGTCGAGGTGCCGGCGGCGGCGTGGACCTGGGTCGGCGCGACACTGGCGCTGGGGGCGCTCGTCAACCTGGCGGTTTGGGGACCGGGCGCGGCGCACGTCGCGCAGCCCTGGCCGGTGGCCCTGCTCTCCCACGCTACCCTGGCCCTGGGGGCGAGTCTGCTGCTTCGGGCGCGAGGGGCAGCTGCCACCAACGGCGGTTCGACGGTGGAAGCAGACGTCGTCATTCCACTCGGACGCTCGGCACTGCTCTCCTCCTTCCTGGCGGTGCCGCTGCTGCTCGGTCCGGACCGGGCGTCGTTCGGGGCGCTCGCCGGTCACGCGCTGTGGCTGGCGGCGTTGTGGCTGGTGATGGCGTGGCGAGAGCGCTGGCCAATCCTGTTCGCGGGATTCCAGGCGGCGCTGGCCGCAGCCGTCGTGCTCGCCGGCGCGGTCTGGCGCGGGGTGCCGGCGAGCCTGGAGGATCTTCAGGTCCAGGGGATCGGGCTGGCGGCGCTGAGCCTCGTGTGGGTCGTGGTGCGGCGCGTGCTGCGCGCTTACCCGGTCGCACGTCATCTCCTCGATCCGGGCTGGCCGCAACCGGACCGAATCCTGCTCGCAGCGCTGCTCCTTGCCCAGCTGATCCTCGCCGCGACGGGCATCGCGCCGGGGGTGAGCGCGGAGTTGTCGCCCGTCATCGCGGGGGCGCCGCCGACCGCGGTCGCCGGGGTGGGCGCGGCGGGCTGGATCTTGCTCGCGGTGCTGGCGCTGGCGCTGCTTGTCGAGTCGTGGGACGAGGTGGAGGCACCTGCCCTGCTCGGGCTGATACCGCTCGCGCTGGCGGTGCCGGCGCTGGTCGCAGGGTTGGCGGCCGAGCAGCGGGCGGTCGCCTCGGCGCTGCGCTGGGGGCTTGGCGTGTGCTTCCTGGGCTGCTCGGTCCCGCTCTGGTGGCGCGGCCAGCTGGCGGGCCTGCTCCGGCGGGCGGGCCGGCGCATCGACACGACACTCGACGTCTCCACGGCGGCGCGCTGGTCGCTCATCGCCTGCGCCGCCCTCCCGGTGGTGCTCCTGACGCTGGCGCCGATCGCGGTCCGGCTGAGCGGACACCTTCCGGCGGGACCGCTCGCCGAGTCGTTCTTCGTGCGGGCCGGGCGCCTGGTCGCGACGGTGGTGCCGCTGGTGCTCGTGTGCGTGGGGCTGGTCGGGCATGCCCTGCGCGAGAAGTCGCCGGGGTACGCATTCGCGGTAGGGCTGGGGCTGCACGTCGGCCTGTCGCTCCTGCTGCGCTACCACCACCGCGGAGCAAACCTCGAAGATTGGTGGGTGTACCTGGCGCAGGTCAACGCCAGCGCGGCTGCGGTCATGGCCCTGCTCTGGCTGGCGGCGCGGCGCCACCTCTACGGCGAGAGTCGGTCGGGGATGCTCCTGGTCGTGCAGGTGGCCATCGGTCCGGCGATCAACGCACTGCTGCTGGGCAGCCTGGCGCTGGGGCTGGCGGTGCAGGTGGCTGGCGCGGTGCCCGCGAGCGTGCAGCAGGGCGGCGGCCCGTGGGGCTGGGTGGCTCTGCTGCTGGCCGGGGTGGTGCTCGGATGGGAACTGCGCGGCCTGGCGTGGCAGGGCGCGGGGCCGGTGGGATGCGCGTTGCTCGCGGCACTTGCTGTGCCGGCCGCGTGCGCGGCGGCCATGGGGGGGGCGGACCTGCTGCCCGGCTTCCACGCGCTGGGCGTTGGGTGGGCGGCGGCCGCGGCGCTCCTGCTCGCGGGCGGCTGGCGCGAATTCCCGACCACGACCTCGCGAGAGGGCCGGGCCGAAGCCGTCCTGCCCGCTCCACTGGTCCGCATCTGGGTCGCCGTGCTGGGCGGTCTGCTCGTCGCCCTGGCGCTGCGCGAAGCGGCGTACAACCCGGCGCGGCCCGCCTGGCCGGTCGGAATGGTGCTGGCCGCGAGCGCGCTCCTCGCAGGGATGGCCCTGTGGCAGCGGCGTGAGGGGTGGGCGCTCGCTGCGGCGCTGGGGCTGAACGTGGCCGTGTCCCTGATCGTCTGGCGGGGGTACGCGGCGGACGAGCCGGGCCACTGGTGGGTGCGGCTGGCCCAGGCGAACGTCTTCGCCAGCGCCGCGGGGGCGATGCTGTGGCTGACCGCCGCGCGGCGACTCCACGGTGAGCGGCGGGCCGACCCGCGCACGGCACCGCTGCTCACCGTCCAGGTCGCACTTGCCCTGCTGGGGAGCGCACTGCTGCTCGCCGGCCCCGCGTTGCAGCTGATCGTGCAGCCGGCAGTCGCCCATCCGAGCGTGCTGCAGGCGGGCGAAGCGTGGAACTGGCTGGCGCTCGGGGCGGCGCTGGCAGCCGGGTTGTGGTACGCACGCGGGACGCCGGCCTATGCGGCGGGGCACGTGCTCGGGGCGGTCGGGCTGGCTGTCGGCGTGCTCGCCGCCTGCACGGTCCGGTTGCGGGGCGGCGAGGGCTGGGCGGCCTACCACGTGCTGGCCGGCGCCGGAGGGCTGACCGGCGCGGGGCTGCTGCTGGCGGGCTGGGTGCGGCTGCGACTGCGCCGCGATGAGGAGACGGCGGCACTTCCGGTCGATCGGATGCGGGCCGGGTGGCTGGCGGGGTACATCGCACTGCTGGCGGTCCTCGGGCTGCGCGCGGCCTGGGAAACGCCGTTCGGTCCGTGGTGGCCGGCGGGGATGGTCCTCGTCGCCGGGGGGCTGGCGGCAGGGCTGGCGCTGTGGCGCGGCCGCGAGGCATGGATGCTCGCGGCGGGGCTGGCCGCGAATGCCGCCGTGTCCCTGCTGGTGGTCCACCACCGGGAAGCGCTGGCCGCATGGTGGTACACCCTGGGACAGGCGAACGTGCTCGTTGCTGCGGGCGTGGCGCTGGCGTGGTTGGCGCTGGCACGGCGACTGTACGGCACTGGGCGACCGGAAGTGAGTGCGGCCCCACTTCTGAACCTGCAAGTCGCGCTCGCCCTGCTCGGCGGCATCCTGCTGCTGGCGGTGCCGGCGGTGGAAGTGATTGTCGCACCGGACGGCGTACATCGCCTCGCGCTGCAGGCGGGCGAGCTTTCGGGCTGGCTGGCGCTGCTGTCCTCGCTGGCGGCGGCCGGCTGGTACGCCGGGCGCATTCTGATACGTGGAGCCGCACACGTCCTCTGCGGGCTCGGCCTGGCGGTCGGCGTGCTCGCGGCCTGCACCGCGCTGCAGTGGGCGCCCGGCGTTCCGTGGGTGTCGTACCACACGCTCATGACGGCGTGGGTGCTGACGGCACTGGCCACGCTCGTCGGTGGTTGGCTGGCGGCGCGGCGGAGAGCAGGGACGGACACAAACGGGCCGCGAGGTCACCTTGACGGCGCTGTCCTGGCGTGGCTGGCGGCGGTCGGCGTGCTCGTGGTCGGGCTGGCGCTGCGCGCCGCGCCGCACGATCCGACGGGGCACGCCTGGGCGGCCGGGGCGGTGCTGGGGGTGGGCACCCTGTTCGCCGCGACGGCCCTGGTGGAACGGCGCGAGGGCTGGGCCTTCGCGGCCGCGCTGGCGCTCGAACTCGCCGTCGGCCTGGTCGTCTGGGAGTCGCACCTGGGCCGACCGTTCGAGGAGTGGTGGGTGTTCCTCGTCCAGGCTGTGACAACGGCAGGGGCGGGCACGGCTCTCCTGTGGCTTGCCGCCCGTCGCCCCCTGTACGGTTCGAGAGTTCCGCGCCTCGGCGAGGCTCCGCTGCTGAACGTGCAGATAGCGCTGCCCCTGGCCGGCAACCTGGTTCTGGTCGGCGCTGCGGCCGTCCACCTGATCGCACACCCCGACGCCCTCGGCCATCTGGTCACGGCGGTGGGTGAAGTTGGCGGGTGGCTGGCGCTCCTGGCGGCCGGGGCAGCCGCGCTCCGGCACCTGCGTGCGATGGCTAGCCGCGTGAGTCTGCACCTCGTCGGTGGGCTGGCTCTGGCAGCAGGCGTGCTGGCCGCCTGCACGGCGGGGCGATGGCAGCCGGCCGGGGAATGGCTGGCGTACCACGTCCTCGCCGTTGGCTGGACTGTGGCCGGCGCTCTCCTGCTCGCGATTGGCCGGAAGCGCTGGCCTGCGCCGTTCGGGGTGGAACGGCATTCCGCCGACGAGACGCCCGCGCGACTCCCGGAACTGTGGGCGCTGCGCGGCTGGCTCACTGGGGTCGGGCTGCTGGTACTTGGGCTGGCGCTGTGCGCCGCCGTGGACGATCCGGCTCGCCCGTGGTGGCCCGCAGGGATTGTGCTCGCCCTGGGCGCGCTGACGGCGGTGCGCGCGGCGTGGCAACGACACGAAGGCTGGGCGTTCGCGGCCGGGCTGGCGCTGAACGTTGCCGCGTCGCTGGTGCTGTGGCGGGGGGAGCACGTCGGACTGCCCCACCCGTGGCCGCTGCGGCTGGCGCAGGCGAACGTGGCGGCCTGCGCCGTCGCTGCCCTGGTGTGGCTGGGGGTGCGACGCGCGCTGGGTCAGGCATCGCGACCGCGTCCGCTGCTGACGTTGCAGGTGGCTCTCGCGCTGGCCGGCAACGTGTTGCTCCTGGGCAGCGCCGCCGCCATCCTGGCGCTGCAACCGACGCCGGTACATGAGGTCGTGGCGCTCGCGGGCGACGGGTGGGGCTGGGCGGCCCTGCTCCCGGCGCTGCCGGCAGCCGCCTGGTACTTCGGTCTGGCCGCCCGCAGCCGGGCCGCCGAATTGCTCGGCGTGGGCGGGCTGACGCTCGGCGTGCTGGCGGCATCGACCGTGGCCGCGTGGGCGCCTGACACCTGGGCGGCTTACCACTCGCTGATGACAGCGTGGGTCGTCGCTGGCTTTGTCCTGCTCGCGGCGGGCTGGGCGGCGTGGGGCAGGTATTCTTGCCTGCCGAGTACCGATGAAACTTGCCTTCCCCGCATCTCCGAGGACTCTGTCCGCGCGTGGATCGGGTCGTTCGCCCTGCTGGTGGTGGCGCTCGCCCTGCGCGCCGTGGCGTGGGAGCCGGCCGGCCCGTGGTGGCCCGCGGGCGCCGTGGGGGCGGTCGCGCTGCTGTGCGGCGGGGTGGCGCTGTGGCAACGGCGCGAGGGCTGGGCGTTTGCCGCCGGACTGGCGCTCAACCTCGCCGTTTCCCTTCTCGCCTGGGGGCAGCACCACGGCCTCCCGCTGGGCCGCTGGTGGGTCTTCCTCGTCCAGGCGAACGTCCTCGCGAGTTCCGCGGTGGCAGTGATCTGGCTGGCCGCCTACCGGCGCTTCTACCCGGACCGCGCACCGGGCCGATTGCTGCACCTGCACGTCCTGCTCGGACTGGCGGGGAACGCCGGCCTGCTCCTGCCGCCGCTGGTCTGGCTGGTCCTCGATCCGGGCGGCCTGCCCGCAACCGTGGCCCAGGCCGGAGGGCCGGTGGGCTGGCTGGCACTGCTGTCCGCGGCGCTCGTCGCCGGGTGGCACCTGCGCCGTGTCGGCGGGAGCGTCGGGCTGCACACGCTCTGCGGGCTGGGGCTCGCGGTGGGGGTGCTGGCAGCGAGTTCGGTCGTCGGGGAGGGAACGCGGGGGTGGGAGGCGTATCTCGCCCTCACGGCGGCGTGGGCGGCCGCCGCCTTCGTCGTGCTGTTCGCTGGATGGCGGGCGGCCAGTGTTCGTCCGGGCCTCGACCTGCGTCCGGTGCTGACATGGGAAACCGCCATCGCGCTGCTCGTCGTCGGGCTGGCCCTGCGCGGGTTCGGGAGCGCACTCTTCGATCCGTGGGGATCGGTCGGGGCGGTGGCGGCGGTCGCTCTGCTGTTCTGCCTCACGGCCCTGTGGCGGCAGCACGAGGGGTGGGCAGTCGCCTCCGGGCTGGCGGTCAACCTGGCGGCGACGCTGACCGTGATCCACTACCAGCAGACCGCCGACTGGGGCGCGCTCTGGACGGTGCTGGTGCAGGTGAACATCATCTCCGGCGCCGCCACCACCCTCATCTGGCTGGCGGTGCGACGGCAGCGCTACCTCGACCGGGCGGAGGAGGTCGGCACCTCGCCAATGCTGAGCGTCAAGATCACCGCCGAGCTGGCCGCGAACGCGCTGCTGCTCGTCGGGCCGCTGGCCCTCCTGATCGCTACCCCGGGCATCCAGCACGACCTGGTGCGGCAGGCGGGCGACCCGTGGAGTTGGCTGGCCCTGCTGATGTCGCTGACGGCCGCGGCGTGGCGCTTCCGCCACATCGCGGGGCGCTTCGGCGTCTACGTCGTCTGCGGCCTGGGCCTGACCCTCGGTACGCTGACCGCCTGCACCGCCAACCACTGGGACCAGTCCGACTGGCTGTCGTACCACGTCCTGACGGCCTTCTGGGCGGCGACCGGGCTGATTGTCGTGGCGGCGGGGTGGAAGGGCGACCGTGAGAGTGACAATGTGGCGTCACCAAATGCGGCCCCGATGCCGGCGCCTCCCTCGGTATTCCCCGCCGAGGTGGTCCGCCACGCGGTGCTGCTGTTCAACGTCCTGCTGCTCGGGCTCGGACTGCGCGAGGCGGTCGAGCCCGATACCAGCGCATGGTGGCCGGCGCTGACGGTGCTCGCGGTGGCGGGGTTGAATGGGATGACGGCTGCCTGGCGGCGCAGCGCGGGGTGGGCGTTCGCGGCCGGGCTGTGCGTCAACGTCGCGACAACGCTGGCTGTCTGGAAAACGAACCGCGGGCTCGACCCGACCGGCTGGTGGGTGGAACTGGTGCAGGCGAACGTGCTGGCGGCGGCGTTGACCGCGCTGGGGTGGCTGGCGGCGCGGCGCCGGCAGTACGTACACGGTCGGCCGACCCCCTCGCCGCTGCTCCGGGCGCAGGTGACCATCGGTCTGATCGGCAACGTGGTGCTCCTCGTTGGGGCGTGCGCGTGGTTGATCGCCCGCCCCGCCGTGCCCCACGAGCACTTCCTGCAGGTCGGCGGCGGCTGGGGGTGGGCGGCGCTGGCCGTCGCGACCGGCGCGGCGCTCTGGCATCTGGGGCAGACGCGGGCGCGGGCCGGCCTGCACCTGCTCTGCGGCATGGGACTCGGCGTTGGCGTGCTGGCTGCGAGCAGCGCCGCCCGACTGACGCACAGAGACGGCTGGCTGGCGTACCACGTCCTGATGTCGTGCTGGGCGCTGGCTGGGGCTGCGGTCCTGGCCGTAGGGTGGGTGAGCAATCACCGGAGAGCGAACGAGTTGGCGGGCGAGTTGCCGACCCCGCCGCTCCTCACCGTGGAGATGGTCCGCGGGTGGGTGGCAGCGGTGTGCATGCTGGTGATTGGGCTGGCCCTGCGCGGTGTGGGCGCGGATCCGTCGGGCTACTTCTGGCAGGCCGGCGCGGTGCTCGCCGTCAGCGTCCTGGCGGGCGCGATGGCCCTGTGGCAGCGCAGCGATGGCTGGACGTTCGCCGCAGCGCTGGGCGTCAACCTGGCCGTCTCGCTCCTGTTCTGGGATCACCATACAGCCGCTCCCGTCACCCACTGGCCGCTCCGGCTGGCGCAGGTGAACCTCATCACCGGGGCGCTTACCGCGCTGCTGTGGCTGCTGGCCCGCCGACTGGATCGCGCCGGGGTGGCGCGCGCGCGGACCGGCGAACTTCTGGCGCTGCATGTCAACGCGGTGGGGGTCGGGGCGGTGTGTCTCCTGGGCGGAGCGGTCGGATTGCTGATCGGCGCGCCGGCAACGTGGGCGGCCGGTGCGGAACACCCGCCGGCCGCGGACTGGGTTCAGAGGGTCGGCGACCCGCTGGGTTGGCTCGCCCTGGTGCTGGCCGGCGCTGCGGTAGCGGCCTGGGCGCGCCAGCGCGGAGTGTCCGCGCCGCTGCACGGTGCGGGGGCGGCCGGGCTCGCGCTGGTCGGCCAGGCGGCGTGTACCGTGGAGGCCTTCGCCGCAGGGTGGGGGTATCGGACGCTGCTGGCCGGGTGGGCGGCGTTCACCCTGATCTACGTCTTCCTCGCGCGGCGCCTGGTGGCGCGGCGCTCCGCCGAGGAGCAGAAGGCCTCGCCGTGGGACGCGCTGACCGCCGAGGCGTGGCTCGGGGGCATGGTCGTGGCCGTGACCCTCCTGGCGCTGAATACAGCCTTCTGGCATCGCGATCGAGCGTGGGCGGCGGGCGCCATCGCGTTGACGGGTGCCGCCGCGGCGGCCGTGGCCGGGTGGCGGCGACGCGAGGGCTGGGCGTTCCTCGCCGGGCTGGGCGTCAACCTCGCGGCATCGCTGCTGGTCTGGGACGGCATGGCCAGACAGTCGGTCCACGCCTGGTGGCTGTTTTTGGTGCAGGTCAACGTCATCGCCGGTTCGGGCGTGGCGCTGGCGTGGCTGGCCGCGGCGCACCGACTGTACGGGATGGTTCGTCCGGGCGCGGCGTCGCTCTTCAGCCTGCAAATCGTCCTCTGCGTGGCGGGTAACGTGGTCCTGCTCGTGCGGCCAGCGGTCCTGCTGATCGGGGAGCCGAAGCCGCTCCATGCCCATGTCGCCGAGGCGGGCTCGTTCCTGGGGTGGCTCACCCTCCTGCTGACGATGGCGGCCGCGGGATGGTACGCCGGGCGACTGCTGGCGCGCGGTCGCGTCCATGTCCTCGGCACGCTGGGGCTCGCGCTGGCGGTCCTGGTTGCCTGCACGGTGGCGAACGTGGCGGGCGACGGCTGGCTGGCCTATCGCATCCTGACCGTCGGTTGGGCGCTGACCGGCGCCGCAGCACTTCGCGGCGGCTGGAGGGCGAGCCGGCGCTCGCATGTCCTCGATGAACCACGGAGCGCCATCGTGCTCCCGGACCGTGGGCTGTCGGCCTACCTCTGGGTGGCGGTCCTGGCCGGGGTGGTGCTGGCGCTCGGGCTGCGCGGGGTCGGGGCCGACCCGCTGGCGCCGTGGTGGCCCGCCGGGGTCGTGCTGGCGGTGGGCGCGCTTGCTGCCGGACTCACGCTGTGGCGGCGTCAGGAAGGGTGGGCTCTGGCGGCTGGACTGACCGGCAACCTCGCCGTGTCGCTGGTGCTGCTGCATCTTTACGCGGACCGCTCGCCGGAGGACTGGTGGGTGTACCTTGTGCAGGGCAACGCGCTGGCTGCGTCCGCGGCGGTGTTCCTGTGGCTCGGCGCGGCGCGCCGACTCTACGGGGTCGCCCGACCACCCCTCGACCTGGCGCCGTTGCTGGCCCTTCAGAGTGTCATCGCAATGACACTCGCTGCGGCGCCGCTCGTCATCGCCGGACTCGGCCTGATCGCGATCCCGGACCAGGCGCCCGTGTTTGTCCGGCTCGCGGGCGGTGCCGCGGGCTGGGTCGCGCTCCTTGCCGCGCTGGGAGTCGGTCACCGGCAGGTGGAGCGTCTCCTGACACGCAGCCGCGTTCACATCGTCGGAGTGGTCGGGCTGGGCGTCGGGGTGCTGAGTGCAAGCGCGGCCGCGCGGGAGGGGTCGGGGAGCTGGCTCCCGTATCACGTCCTGATGGCGAGCTGGGGTCTGATCGGCCTGGCGGTGTTTAGCGTCGGCTGGATAGATTCGCGCCGCGCCTCACGCGAGAGCGGGCGGCCGGCGCTCTTGCCCGGGGCGGTGCAGGCGTGGGTGGCCGCACTCGCGGGGGTGGTGCTCACGCTCGCGCTGCGCGGGGTCGGCCCCGATCCCGCCGGCACAGTCTGGGCAAGCGGCATCGCGCTGGCGGTCAGCGCGACGGCGGCGGTCATGGCACTGTGGCGACGCAGTGACGTGTGGGCGTTCGGTGCCGGGCTGGTTCTGAACCTCGGCGTCTCGCTGCTGCTCTGGGAGACGCGCGGCGGGCGTCCGCTCCCCGGGTGGTGGGTGACCGCGATCCAGGCCAACGCCCTGGCGTCCGCAGGCGTCGGGTTGCTCTGGATGGCGGCGCGATGCTGGCTCGACGGCGCGGCGCGCCCGCTGACAATCCCGCTGCTGACCGTGCAGGTGATCCTCGCGCTGGCCGGGAATGCGCTGGTACTCGTCGGCCCGGGCGTGCGCCTGGTTACGCACCCGGAAGCGGTCGGGGCGGGCGTGGCCGGCGTGGGCTCGCCGCTGGGGTGGCTGGCGCTGCTCGCCGCCCTGGCCGCCGCCGGGTGGTACTTCGGGCGCCGCGCCCGCTCTCCGGCTGACGTGCTGTGCCTGGCGGGGCTGAGCGTCGGCGTCCTCGCCGCCTGCACCGCCGCACACCTGGAGGAGCGGATGCCCTGGATCGCATACCACACGCTCACCGCTGCGTGGACCCTGACCGCGGCCGCCGCGCTGGCGGTCGTCTGGCTGGTGGGACATCGGACGGCAGGGGGGCAACGGGCCGAGCGGCTGCGGTACGCACCGACGTCGCTGCAGGTGTGGGTGACAATGATCGGCGGGCTTGTGGCCTTCCTGGCGCTGCGCGAGGTCGCCCACGGCACGACCGGGACCGCCTGGCCGGTGGCGATGCTGCTGATCGTCAGCGCCCTGGCTGGCGTGCTGGCGGTCTGGTCGCGGGCGCAGGCCCACGTCTACGCCTCCGGCCTGCTCGCCTGCCTGGCCGGGTCGATCCTCCTCCGGGCGTGGGACGCGCCGCTCGATCTGCTCCGTGTCAACGCTCTGTCACTGGCGGTGATGGCGGCCCT
>JADLBT010000062.1 GCA_020847555.1 Gemmataceae bacterium | reverse complement strand
TACGTGGTCATTTCGCGCTCCAGGCCGCGAATGAGCGCCAAGTTGACCTCCGGCAGATTCCGGTAGTTCGGGAACATGCGCTGATAGTCCTGGGACTCACGCTGTGAGAACTGCACACCCGTCGCCGCGCGGCGGTAGTTGATCAGCGTGCCCATGAGGCGGTTGGACAGTTCCACCAAGCGCGGATTCGTGGACGCGCCAACCTTCCGATTCAGATCCTCCCAGGTGCCCGACAGCCAGTTCGTGGGGATGCCTTCGCGCTGCATCTCTTCGAGGATTTCGCGGGTGTCCGAGAGGGAGGCCAGGGTTGCCATGCGGCCCATGATCTGATTCTTGACATCCACGTTCTCGCCTTCGATGGCGGCCTGCCGGATGACGTCCTTAAGCCCATCAAAATCGCCCGTCTCAGCCATGCGGTTCGCCAGCGCCACGATGGGCCCGCGCCGCGTCCCCGGCACGCTGAGAATCGCGCGGTCCAAGGTGTTCTGCACGTCCGCCGGCATCTGCGCGGAATACCCGCCCGCCGTCGCGCCCGTCCGATTGCTGGGCGTGAACGGCACATCGCCCGGCTGCGCGCTCCCTTGCGGGATCTCGATCGCTTGCCCGTCTCGTGTGACCCACTGATGATTGATGCGCTCAGGCCTCTGGCCGGCCCGCGCGAACTGCTCGCGGAGTCCCATCAACCGCTCCACTTCCGGCGCGTCCCCGACCTGACGCGCCTGTAGGAGCGCCGCTTCGATGTTCGTGGGCGTCTTGACGCCCCCTTCCGCGATCAGCTGCCCGCTTCGTGGGTCTACGGCGCGCTGCCCCTCGCCTAACACGAGCGGCTTCTCGGGCTCGAGGAGCTGCGCGTAGTCGGGCGACAGGCTGGTAATCGACAACAGCAGATCGGGGATCGATTGCGGGTTCGCCTTCGCCTGCTCGGCGTACCGCTCCAAATGCCGTTCCCCTGCGAGGTCGTTCTCGCGGGCGTAGTGCAACGCCTCCTCGAAGGCTTCCGGCGTAGCCCCAAGCTGGAGGGCCGAGAACGCCAGTCCCGCGAACGTATCCCGCTTCGCCTGATTCACGCGCTGCATCGAGGCGTCCGCGTCGTCCAGGCCCTTGAAGACCATCGGGAGGCGATCCCCCATCCCCGCCTGCTCGAATTCGCGCTTCAATAGATCGCGGTCGTAGGTGAAGACGCCCGCCTCGTTCTGGCGGAGCGCTTTCGGGAGGATCGCGCTCTCAAACCCACGGCCCTTGACTTCGCGCTCCGCCTCTCCGACCGCCAGCTCCTGATTGCGGATGGTGAGGTCGTTCATCGTGCGCGACTGGGCGTTGGCCGCTTCTCGCTCAGCGCGTTCGCGCTCGTAGTCGCGCTGCTGCTGATAGTTGGCGATGGAGCCCTGGATCGTGTTCCCGATGTTGGCCCACATATTCGCCCCGATGTCGCCCTGCCGGAGCTGCGCCTGGGCGGCGTTGTGGCCCTGTACGCGCAAGAGATCCCCGATACCGCTCTCGGGCGGCTGGTACGCCTGTCGGACGTACGGTTGCCGGATGTATTCGATGGGGGTGTAGGGCATCGGCTTACAACGGCGGCTGCGTGGCAATCGTGGTGTTGGCGCTCAGCAGATCGCGCCATCGCCGGTACAGATCCTCGAACGTCAACTCGGACGCCCGGAAATCCGCGTTGAAGGCATCACGGGCGCCCGTGTAGTTCCGGTCGTAGGCGTCCTGTTGGACCCCGGTGTTCCGGTCCCACACGTCACGGGAGATCCCGTAGTTGAGCGAGTAGTTATTGGCGGCGTTCTCGCGGTTGCCGGCCCAATTCGAAAAGGCGTTGGCACGGTTCCGGTCGTAGCTGTCGGCCGTCCGGTTGTAGACGTTGCCGTAGTTCTGCTCCGCGAACCGATCCGCCCAGCCATAGATGTCCTTGAGCGTGCCGCCGCTGCGCAGCACGCCGCGTGCCGCCGCGCTGTTTTCGAGTGCCTTGCGCCCCTGCTCGGACGCGAAGGCGTAGCCCGGCTCATTCCGCGCCTGCTCGGGCGTGGGCGCCGCGAACGGGTCGTAGGAGAACGACGCGAAGTCAAACGGCGGCGGGGCCGCCATCGGCGCCGGGGGCGTATAGGCCGGCGGCGTGAACCCAGGGAACGGGGAGGGCGCGGGGGCCGGCGCACCCGGCGCGGGCGGCTGGATCGGTTCGGCCTCGTTGGGAACGATAAACCGCGAGCGATCGTTGTGTAGCCGCAGGTCTTCCTCAGTTGGCTGGTATCCCTCTCGGTAGCTCGCCATTACGCCCTCCTCATCTGGAGCACCTGACCGAGCGTTGGCCCGCCACGCATCGGCTGACCCGTCGCCGGGTTCTGTAGTTCAAACGGCGAGACGCTGGACGGCGCCGCTACTGAGGCGACACTCGGCCCCACCGGGCCCGTGGGCCCCTGTGGCGCCTGGGCCATCCCCATCACGCGCCCGAGTGTGGCGGGTTGACCGCTTGGCACGGGCGCACCAGTCGGGGCCGCTGCGCCAGACACCGCCCCCAATCCGAAGTACTGGCCCATGTTCTGGAGCGCCTGACTCCGGAGCGCGCGGTAGGGCGCCAGCTTCGCATCCTGCTCGGCTTTCGCGCGGGCGGCGGCGGCTTCGGCGGCGGCGGCTGCGGATTGGTAGTCGGCGGAGCGTGCGGCGTTCTGTGACGCACGGGCGGCATCAGCCGCTTCGCGCTCTTGCGCCACGCGGAGCTTGTCTTGCTCCTGGGCGTTCCAGAGACGTTCATTCCACGCCTGCTCGGCTTCCCAGCGGGCCCGGTCGTCGGCGCGCTCCTGTTCCCGTTCAAGGCGCCCCTGCTCGTCCCGTTCGCGCTGATAGGCGAGGGTGGCGGCGTCGGATCGCGCTTGCTCCTGCGCCGCGCGCTTCGCTGCGCCGCTCGCGGATTTCGCGCCCGCCACACTCGTCCCGATCCCGGCAGCCGCCGCAATCCCCGCAACAAGTACCGGTACCGGCATTTACCTACCCTCCCGCACGGGCAACAGATACGAGAATCCCGGCACTTTCACGCCTCCTAGTCGATACAACAGCGCCACCATGTCCTCCACGAGCGCCCCGGCCCACACCACCGACGCGCCCCGATCACGGGCCCCGCGATACAGCCCCGCGAGGAGCCGGCGCATCACGCCGCCCTGCCGGCGGTAGGCCGGATCAATCCACAGCACTTCCGCATGGACGACCTGCATCAGCGCCACCGTGCCCACAATCCGCCCCTCGGCTTCCACGACCTGAATCGATGTCGTCGCTGGGTCCAGGAACCGCCACACAATCTGCCCATTCGGGGCCCTGGCCGCATCATCCGGTAACCGATGCCATTCCTCTGGCGGCAGCACCCGCGCCGTCAGTTCAACTGCTCCACGATGATCACGAGGTCGTAGGCCATCGCCGCCGCCGGATTCGAGGCGTACGTCGTCGCGTAGCTGATCGGCGTGGCCTGATCGATCCGGGCCATCCGCGTCTCGCTCTGCGCGCTCGCCACCGTGTTCCCATTGAGCGCCGCGCCGCTCGTACTGCACGCGATCCCGCCGTCGGTCCAACTGATCGTGACCGTGAGGCTGCTCGAGACCCCGGCCGCCGTCACGATGCGCGCGTACCACGTCACCCGGTACAACCCCGGCGCGAGTGGGTCGCTCGGGATAGGCGTGATCCCGATCGACGCCGTCGATCCCGCCACCGACACAGGTGACGTGGTCTGTTGGGGCGTGTTCGCCACCGCATCGGCCTGATTGCGGAAGTAGATGATCCACGGCAGGCGCAAGATGCCCTGCGCGCTCGTCAACGGCTCCCCAATCGGCAATCGGGTCTGCATCACGCCACCGCATCAGTCGGGCCCTGCACCTTCTGGAACGCTGCGGTAATCCGCCAGGGGACCTCGGCCGAGACCGAGACCTCCCAGACGCGCCCCCGACCACTTCCGCACTGGAGCCACCGCACACGCCGCCAGTACTGCCCCAGCTTCCCGACGGCCGCCTGTCGCTCGGAGCCCCACGTCTGCCCGAAATCATTGGAATACCGCAACATCACATGCGGGTCCTGATCCTGGCTCGCGCCACTCGCTGTGCCGATCCCGGTTTCCATCAGTAGTTCGAACTCCGGGAACGTCAGACGCTGGTGCTCTGCGATGACGGCCGGGGAACGCCGGAGGCGACGGATCGGCCGTTCCTCCACGTCGAGCCCGAAATCATCGGACATCCAGTAGAGGACATTGCTGGAGCGGTCCACCATCAGATGCTTCGCAAACGCGAAGCAGTGAAAGACAGGCCGCCAGTAGTCATACCGGCTCTCCTCCGCGATCCAGACGCCGCGTCGGCCCCAGATGCGCGTCGTGAAGTCATAGGCCCACGTCACCCGCTGCCGGGGCAGCGTCAGTAAATAGAACTCGTGGCCGCGCTCCTCGTAGGTTTCGCCCAGCGCGTCGGAAACATCCCCATACTGCGAGAGGGCATATTCGAGCGCGTGATTCGAGATCCGCTCGGGCGTAAACCCCGTGGCCCGCATCACGCGGTAGCCCCCGTTGGCGTTCCGGGAGAGCCAGACCGGCGTTTTCGCCGCCTGACGGATCGAGAACGTGGCCGCGATCCCTTCCTCGATCAGCCCTGACGGGTCGGGTGCGAAGGGGAACGGGAAGGTGCCCGCGTTGTACCAGAACTCGCCCGTCTTCGTGCCCGGCAGGAAGATGTAGCCGTAGGGCGTCACGAGCATCGCATTCCACGGGTCCGCGCCGATCGTGCGTTGCGCAAACTGGGTCGGGTCCCACGTCAACCCGTCAAAGAGATCGGAAATTCGGATCGTGGACGTGACCCGGTCGAACGCCACGAAATAGCCGTAGAGCATCCCGCCCTGTGTGGCATCCCCGGTCAGGACCTGTGTAAACACATTCGTGTCGAGGTCGAAGCAGTAGCCATTCCCGCCCGACGTAATGAAGACTTGCCCACCGCCGTCCCCGTTGGTGCAGATCGTGGCGGGGTTCGAATCCACCGCGAGCGTCCCCCACGGCGTCACGCCCCAACTGGCCGAGACTTCATAGAACCCGCTCCCGAACACGACAAACACGCGCCCGAGGCATTCGGCCGCCGCCCGCCCACCGGAGGTATCAAACGTCGCCACGGCCTGAAAGCCCGGCGTCGGGTACAACGAGGCGGGACTCGTCGCACCGGGCGACTCCATCGCTTCGATGTACCAATTGATCAGCGCTTCGTTATCGGACACATAGGACTGTGACCGATACGCGCCGCCGATGAAGGCCGGGAATGCGCTCATCGATTAACTCAGCGGGGCCGCCGGCATGAGCGCCGACGCGCCGTCCCCTTCGCCGATGTAGGTGCAATTGAGCACGCCGCTCGTGCCGCCCGTGCGAATCGCGCGGAAATTGTTCAGGAGGGCGTTGCCCTGAATCGACAGGACATCGCCCACTTCGAGGGGGGTGCCCACCGTCGTCGTCGGATCGGCGCCGTCCAGGCGAAAGCGAATCTGCGCGCCCTGGAGCCGGAGCAGCGCGCAGACGGCCTGCGGATGCCCGTTGCCGTTGTTGATGGTGGCGGCGGTCAAGCCGATCGACGTCGCGGCCACGGTGACTTGTTCGAAGGCGACGTAACTCATGGTGTCAGCATCCCCGTCCGATAGTTGAAGTTGGAGTCCATGCCCGACCCGTAGCCCGGCATGCCGCTGTCTTGGGTTTGCAGCGTCGGTGTCACGTCGTTATTCGCTTGAATCCGTGCCCGGGCGGCCAAGGCCGCCTGCGCGAGACTCGCCGCAATCGGCCGCACGTAGGCTGATGCGAGCGATTCGGCCAGCGTGAGCGTGATGGCGTCTTGGTATCCCGGCGGCAACGAGAACGTGCTACTGAGCGTCACCGCGTCCAAGAGCACCCGTGTCCGGAGATCCAACCCGTAGGCTTGCGTGGGCACCGGCCACAGGTAGATCGCCCCGTTCGGCCACGTCGGGTCGTAGTAGAGGTCCGT
>JADLBT010000061.1 GCA_020847555.1 Gemmataceae bacterium | reverse complement strand
GGGAAGCTGGACCTGGCCCTGCCGCTGTTGGAAGAGACCCTGAAGCTCAGGAAGGCCAAACTGGGGGCCGACCACCTCGCCACGCTCACCAGCCTGAGCAACCTGGCTGAGGGCTACCAGGCCGCCGGGAAGCTGGACCTGGCCCTGCCGCTGTATGAAGAGATCCTGAAGCTCAGTAAGACCAAACTGGGGGCCGGCCACCCCGACACGCTCGCCAGCATGAGCAACCTGGCGGTGGGCTACCAGGCCGCCGGGAAGCTGGACCTGGCCCTGTCGCTGTTGCAACAGGCGGCCGCGGGCATCGAGAAACGCCACTTCCCGCACCAGTACGCGGACGGCATCGTCGGCAACCTGATCATCTGCCACGAACAGCTTCAGCAACTCGACCAGGCCGAGACCTGGCGGCGGAAGTGGCTGGCCGTGGTCAAGCAGCAGGCCGGGGCCGAATCGCTCGCCTGCGCCGGCCAACTGACCTTGCTCGGCCTGAACCTGCTCCGGCAGCAGAAATGGACCGAGGCGGAAACGACCCTGAAGGAGTGCCTGGCCATCCGCCGGAAGAAACTGCCCGACGCCTGGTACACGTTCACCATCCAGTCGATGCTCGGCGGGGCGTTGCTCGGTCAGAAGAAGTACACCGCGGCGGAACCGTTGTTGCTGGCGGGCTACAAAGGGCTGAAGGCCCGCGTCCGGGCGATCACACCGCAAGCCAGGGCGCGGCTGACGGAGGCGGCCCTGCGGCTGGTGCAGCTTTACGAGGTACTGGGCAGGCAGGACGCGGCGGCGCAGTGGCGGAAGGAAGCCGAGCGTTTCACCGGCAAGCTCGTCGGCCCGGTCCATGAGGTCGGCGGCGGCGTGACGCTCAGGGGCCAACTGGAGGCCCAGACGCCGGCGCTCGTCTACCAGGTGAAGTTCGCGGCCGGCAAGACCTACGTCATCGACCTGGTCAGCGCCGACCCGAAAGCGTTCGATCCGTACCTGAGCCTCTGTGACGTCGCGGGCCAGGAGTTGGCGGCGGACGACGATGGCGGCGGCGGACGCAACGCGCGGCTCATCTTTCGTGCGGCGCAGGCCGGCACCTACCGCCTCGGCGTCAGCGCTTTCGGTCCCGGCCGGGGCGCGTTCACGCTCACGGTACGCGAGCAAACGAAATAGAGCGGTTCACCAACGGGTTGCCTACGGGGGCAAGTTAGCCCGACGCGCCAGCGCGGGTCGCGTTTGCCCGCGCTGGCGCGTCGGGCTAACAGCTTGCGCCACTCGTCCGCGAACCGCCCTAAAAAAGAAATGGTCGCGTGCCTGGTTCGAGGGACGCCTGCCGGTTCGGAAGCAGCAAGTGGAACACCCTCCCGCGCAACCAGGGAAGCGGACCGGGGGTCGGAGCGTTCCGCGAATCCCGGGGCGCGCCCGAACGAAAGGAACAGGATTTGCCGTTGAGGCTGTCGAGGCGGCCCGAGTATAATCGTCCTGACGGCTTCAAGAACACCTGTCTACTTGCCCCATACCCAACCGGACCGGGGGGCGGTATTATGGCGAAGGAAACGGTCGAAAGCCTCAGCCAGAAGGCGCAACGTGCAATCACGGCGGGCGAGAACGAAACCGCCCGGCGGCTGTACCTCCAGGCTCTGGGTCTGCGCTCCGATTCCCCGGACATCCACTACGGCCTGGCCACCGTCTGTTTCCTGCTCAACGACATGACCAGTGCCGCCTACCACTTCAAGGAGGTGACCCGGCTCGACCCGCTCCGGGCCAGCGCGTACGTCAACCTGGGAGCCGTGTACAATCGGCTGGGTCAACTCGACGACGCCATCGCGGTGTTGCGGCGCGGCATTCAGCTCGACTCGAATCGGTCCGAGGGGTACTACAATCTGGGGCTGGCGTACCGGCGCAAGGGACAGCTGGACCTGGCGATCGCCGCGTACCGCGAGGCGACGCGCATCAACCCGCGCATGGCGGACGCCCACTTCAACCTCGCCAACCTCCATCTCGAGAAGGAGCAGTACAACCTGGCCATCGCCCACTACCGGCAGGCTCTGGAGCTGCGCCCGGACTGGGAGAAGGCGGTTCGCCTCCTGGAGCAGGCGGAAGCGGCCCAGGCGGGTGGGGGTGCTCCGGCATCTCCGGCGGCGCCCGCGGCCCGCTCGCCCGCACCGACGACCCCCGTCCCGCAGGATCCCGATCGCGCCGTGGATCCGCACGTCCACGGCACCCTGCTCACGACCCTGCACAAGGCCACCATCGAGTCGGAGAACCACGGCCGGCGCTTCCTGCAGGTTCTTGAAACCGAGATCGAGCCGGCCATCAAGGAGCTGTCCAGCTGCCTCCTCTACCCGGACAGCACGGCGTCCGAGCTGGACGACTGCGTACAGAAGTTCGAGAGCGCCGTCGCCAGCATGCGCAACGCCCAGCGCCACCTGCAGAGCTGCATGGAGCGCGTCCGAACCATCGGGGAACAACTCCTCAACAGTTAGGGGTTGGTTGCGGTTGAAGCGTTAACCAGCCGCGAGCGTGCGTGAGCGGGGACGTTTACAGGTTCTCCTTCTTCCCCTGTCCTCCCGCCTGGCGCCGCCCGCGCTGAGTGGCGGTTCGGAGGTCCGCGATCTCCTCGGCGGTAAGTCGGCGAGCCTTACCCCGCGCCAGCCCGCCGAGCCGGAGCGGCCCCAGGGCGATGCGGCGCAGGCGCAGCACCTTGTGCTCCAGACGGGCCAGCATGCGGCGGATCTCGCGGTTCTTGCCCTCGGCGAGGGCGATGCGCAGCCATGTGCTCTCGCCGGCCTTTTTCAGCCGCTTGACCCGGCGGGCCCGGACGTGGCCGTCGCTCAGGTAAACGCCCTTGAGCAACTGCAGCAGATCCTCGCGCGACGGATTACCGGCCACCTGTACGAGGTACGTCTTCTCGACGCCGTAGCGCGGGTGCATCAGCCGGTTGGCGAGGTCGCCGTCGTTGGTCAGCAGGAGAAGCCCCTCGCTGGACTCGTCGAGCCGGCCGACGGTGTAGACGCGCTGCGTCACCTGGGGGACGAGGTCGGTCGCGACCGGCCGGCCGTCCGGGTCGTTATTGGTGCAGATGTATCCGGTCGGCTTGTGGACCATCCAGTAGACGGAACGCTCGGTGTGGATCGGGTCGCCGTCCACGCACACGCGCTGATCGGGCGCGACGCGCGTGCCCAGTTCCCGGACGGTGCGCCCGTCAATGGTGACCCGGCCAGCCCGGATCAGATCCTCGGCGTGCCTGCGGGAACCCACCCCGGCGTGGGCCAGCACCTTGTTGAGGCGTTCGAGGTGGTTCTCGTCATGCGCAGCGGGCTGGGGTTGGTTGGGTGGGGTCATGGCAGGCTCCAATCAGCTCAAAGGCGGGACAGCTCCTGGGACGGTTGCGAATCCTCTCCCGATCGTTGCAGCCAGAATTCTAACACACCGCGCAACCGCCCGCATCCCGGAACCGGCCGGCGCCGGGCCACGCGGGTCACTTCTCCAGGCGAAAGACCCGATGGTTGAGGCTGTCCACGACGTACAGCGTCCCGGACGGGTGGATGTAGACGCCGTGCGGCTCGTTGAACTCGGCCTTCAGGGCCGGCCCGCCGGCCCCCGCCGAGCCCTTCTTGCCGGTGCCCGCGAGGCGCACAATGGTGCCTTCGCGCGGCAGGTACTTGCGGATGACGTGGTTGGCGGTGTCGGCGAGGATGACGTTGTCCTCCAGGTCGATGCACAGGTGCTTCGGTCCGCGCAGCAGCGCCTTGCTCGCCGGCCCGCCATCGCCGCTCAGGCCCGCCTTGCCGGTGCCCGCCACGGTGCGAATCTTGCCGTCGGTGCCGACGACACGCAGGGCGTGCCCGCCGCGCTCCAGGATGTAGACGTTGCCCTTGCTGTCCACCGCCACCGCGCGCGGATCGACGAGCGGAGCCGCGGTCGCGTCGGCGCCGTTCTTCGGGGCGCCCTTCATGCCGTTGCCGGCGACCGTTGTGACGATCCCCGTCTGCAGATCGACGGCGCGGATGCGGCGGTTGTCCAGGTCGGCGAGGTACAGTTTCTCTGCCTTCGGGCCGAACGCGATGCAGTAGATGCCGCCGAACTGCGCCTTGACGGCCGGCCCGCCGTCGCCGCTGAATCCCTTCTCGCCGGTGCCGGCGACGGTGGTGATCACCCCGGTCTTCGCGTCGATCTTGCGGACCTTGTTATTCCAGGTGTCGGCGAGGTAGACGTCCCCGTTGGGCGCCACCGCCAGGCTGTGCATGCCGTTGAACTGCGCCTGTTTCGCCGGCCCGCCGTCGCCCCCCTTGCCCTTCTTGCCGGTCCCCCCGAGGACGGTAAACACGCCCTTCGGATCGACCTTCAGGACGCGCTCGCCCCTCAGCTCGACGAGGTAGAAGTTGCCGCCGCGGTCGAAGTCGATGCCGAACGGCTCGATCAATCGGGCCTGGGTAGCGGGGACGCCGTCGCCCCCCTTGCCGCCACCTGCCACGAGGACCAGCTTGTCGGCCTGGGCGGGGGCCGTGAGGAAGAGGGCGATGCCGAAAGCAAGAAGGGTAGCTACTTTGAACATGGGGAACCTTTCGTCGTCGGCCCGGCGCGGACACAGGGCCGGGCGCGCTCGGGGGTGTGGAAGTTGCCACGCTCAATGTAACCGCCGCGGGGCGGCCGACAAGGAGCATTCCGGCCGGCCCGCGGCGGGCGGGCGTTGCAAGCAAAATCCGCGCCCGCGCCGGTTTTCCCTCTTGTTGGCACGGGGCATGGTCGCTACGATAATAATTTCCTCAACACGGGATCTGCCGTCAGTCAAGGGAAGGCGAACATGAAAGTTCGTGCGAGTGTCAAGCGTATATGCGAAAACTGCAAGCTGGTCCGCCGCCAGGGCCGGCTGTACGTGATCTGCAACAACCCGCGTCACAAGCAGCGTCAGGGTTAGAGCGAGGAGACCGACCGCCATGCCGCGTATCCTGGGTGTGGACATCCCCAACGACAAGCCGACGCACGTCTCGCTGCGCTACATCAACGGCATCGGGCCGACCAGCGCGCTGGAGGTGTGCCAGAAGGCCAAGGTCGATCCGCAGCGGCGCGCCAAGGATCTGACCGACGACGACATCAGCCGCATCGCCGGCATCCTCGACCGCGAGTACACGGTCGAGGGTCCGCTGCGCCGCCAGATCCACCAGAACATCCAACGCCTCAAGGAAATCAACTGCTACCGCGGCACCCGGCACCGTCGCGGGCTGCCGGTCCGCGGCCAGCGCACGCGCACCAACGCCCGCACGCGCAAGGGGCCGCGCAAGACCGTCGCCGGCAAGAAGGGCGTCAAGGAGATGCGCGGCTAACGCCGAGTGGTTAGTGGTTGGGGGTTAGTAACGCCTGGCCATTGCCGCTATTCACTAACCACTAACCACTAACCACTGACCACTAACCACATGGCCAAGAGCAAGAAACGCAAGGCACGGCGTAACGTCAGCCGGGGCATCGCCCACGTCAAGGCGACGTTCAACAATACGATCATCACCATCACCGACACCAACGGCGACACGCTCTGCTTCGCCTCGGCCGGCACGGTCGGGTTCAAGGGCAGTCGCAAGAGCACGCCGTTCGCCGCCCAGCGCGCCGCCGAGACAGCGGCCGACACGGCGAGCAAGTTCGGCCTCAAGGAGATCGAGGTCAAGGTAAAGGGCCCCGGTTCCGGCCGCGAATCGGCCATCACCGCCTTGCAGGCCGCCGGCCTGAACGTCAAGGCGATCGAGGACGTCACGCCGCTACCGCACAACGGCTGCCGGCCCCCGAAGAAGCGGCGCGTTTAGTCCCGTCCGAGCCCGAAGCGTCAGCGCGGGTGGGATCTCTCCCCGCGCTGACGCTTCGGGCTCGGATGGTCGCACCGGACACGCAACCACCAACCCCACATAACGACCACGGAAATATGGCTCGTCACATTGATCCCGTTTGCCGTCTGTGCCGCCGGGAGGGCATCAAGCTCTACCTGAAAGGCAGTCGCTGCGAAAGTCCCAAGTGCGCCATCGAGCGCCGCAACTCCGCCCCCGGCATGCATGGTTACCGCCGCGGCAAGCAGAGCGAGTATGGCGTCCGGCTCCGCGAGAAGCAGAAGCTCAAGCGGTTCTACGGCGTCCTCGAAAAGCAGTTCCGCCGCTATTTCGACCTGGCGGCCCACTCGAAGGAGAACACCGGCGAGGTGCTCCTCAGCATCCTCGAACGGCGCTTCGACAACGTCGTCCACCGGCTCGGCCTGGCCCCGTCCCGCCCGGCTGCCCGGGTGCTGATCGGCCAGGGGCACTTCCTGCTCAACGGCCGGGCCTGCAACATCCCGAGCCTGTTGCTCAAGCAGAACGACACCATCAAGGTGCGTGGCCGACAGGGGACGCTGACGCTGATCAAGCTCAATCAGGGCGACAACCCGCAGCCAATTCCCGATTTCCTGGAGATGATCGCCAACGAGCCGCCCGAGGCGCGCATGGTACGCCTGCCCACCCGGGCCGACGTCGATCCGCGGCTCACCCGCGAGAAGGAACTGCGCGAGCAGCTGATCATCGAAGTCTGCTCCCGCTAGCCAAGGCAAAGGATGAGGGATGAGGGATGAGGGATGCAGGCAGACAGGTTCTCCTGTCGTGCCTGCATCCCTCATCCCTCATCCCTCATCCTTCCCGAAAGAAGGAGGCCAATCCCCATGCGTATCAAATGGCGTGGTCTCGAACTACCCAACCGCGTCTCCAGTGACCGGGAAACGCTCTCGGACACCTACGGGAAGTTCCACGCCGAGCCGTTCGAGCGCGGTTTCGGCGTCACCGTCGGCAACAGCCTGCGCCGCATCCTGCTGTCGAGCCTGGAAGGCAGCGCCGTCACGCGCATCAAGATCCAGGGCGTCCAGCACGAAATCTCGACCATGCCCGGCGTGGTCGAGGACGTGACCGACATCATCCTGAACGTCAAGAGCCTGGTGGTGAAGAACACCAGCGACCAGCCGCGCACCATCCGCATCGAGCGGCGCGAGCGCGGCGTGATCAAGGGCGCCGACATCATCACCGACGAGGCCGTCCAGATCATCAACCCCGAGCACATCATCGCCACCCTGACCGACGACGTGTCGTTCCTGATGGAGATGACGGTCGAGAACGGCCGCGGCTACCGGACCGCCGACGACAACGCCGGCAAGGAGCGCGAGATCGGCGTCATCCCGGTCGATTCGAGCTTCTCCCCGGTGGTGCGCGTCAAGTACGAAATCGAGGAGACGCGCGTCGGCCAGCGCACCAACTACGACCGGCTGGTGATGGAGATCTGGACGAACGGCACGATCACCCCGCAGCTGGCGATCGTCGAGGGCGCGAAGATCCTGCGCAAGCACCTCAACCCGTTCATCCAGTACGCCGAGCCGGGACCGGAGATGTCGCTCGACGAGCGCGTCGAGCAGCCGCTCATGGTGGACATCAGCGACCCGGACCTGGAGCGCAAGCTCAACATGAGCCTGGCCGAGCTGGAGCTGTCGGTCCGGGCGACGAACTGCCTCGAATCCGAGGGCATCACGTCGGTGCGCGACCTCGTCATCCGCAACGACGAGGAGCTGCTTGAGGTGCGCAACTTTGGCGAGACGACGCTGCGCGAGGTGAAGGGCAAGCTGGCCGAGCACGGCCTGCAGCTGGGCATGAAGCTACCGTCCTCCATCCGGCGTTGAGCAGTGGTCAGTACATCTTCCAGGACCCACGGGACGCAGCCCGAGGGCGGAGCGCCGGAGACCTGGCCCACGGAACGCAACCCGTGGGCTTCAGGAGAGTTACTAAACTAACCCCTAACCCCTGAAAATACCCATGCGACACCGAAAAGCGGGGCGGCAACTGGGGCGTAATGCCAGCCACCGCCTCTCGCTGATGCGGAACCTGACGATGGCCCTGATCCGCCACGAGCGCATCATCACGACGGTGGAGAAGGCCAAGGAGGTCCGCCCCTTTGTCGAGAAGTTGATCACGCTGGCGCGGAAGGGGACGCTGCACGCGCGCCGGCTGGCGATGGCACGGCTTGGCCCGCCGGGCAACGCGGAGGTCACCCCAGGCGACGGCGCCGACGCCGATCACCGCCGCGTCCTGACAAAGCTGTTCGACGACCTCGGCCCGCGCTTCAAGGACCGGCCGGGCGGGTACACGCGCATCATCAAGCGCTCCGAGCGCCGCCTCGGCGACGGCGGCCGGACGGCGTTCATCGAACTGCTCAAGGAAGGCGAGACGAAGGTCCGGGCACGGCCGACCACGCCGCGGCCGCAGATCGAGGACGAGGAGCGGGAAGAGACGCCGGCCCCTCCGGAAGGGAAGGCCGAGACGCCCGCGACGCCGGAGACTCCCGGCGCCCCAGATCAGCCGGCGGGGCAGGGCGAGGCGTCTGCTCCGGAGCAGACGCCGCCCGCGGGCAACGCCGAGAATCAGCCCAAGACGTAGGCAAAACAGCCAACTGAGGTCAGCGGCGGGCGGAAGGCTTCTTCCGCTCGCCGCTTTTTTTGCTCTTCCGTTCGACGCCCTGGGGGCTGCTGCCGCAGCGCTTCATCAGGAATTGACGAACCTCAGCATGGTCGTGTCAATTCAGTCCCGTTTCGACTGAGAATGCCCTTCGGCGACGATGGCAGCAGTAAGTAAGCAAGGCGGCGATGCCGATACCGAACACCATGATGGTCGATGGCTCCGGAACAGTTGCCGCTTGCGAGGGGAGTACCTCAATGAAGTTGATCCTACCGGGGTCTGTCAGCACTGTCTGAACTCCCGTTCCAT
>JADLBT010000060.1 GCA_020847555.1 Gemmataceae bacterium | reverse complement strand
CGAGCGGGGCTTCCGACGGGCGATCCATGCGGATCCCGGCCTGCGTGAAGCCTACGGCGGATTGGGCAACGCGCTGCGGGCGGCGGGCCGGTCTCAGGATGCGCTCGAGGTGTACCGTACGATGGTGGGCCGCTGGCCAGACGAACCAAACGCCGTGTTCAACTTCGGCCAAATCCTGTACGAGGTGGGCGATCTCGATGCGGCGATTCAGCAGTTCCGCCGGTACACGGAGCTGATGCCGACGGATCCGACCGGCTTTGCGCGGCTGGCGTTTCCGTTGGAGGATAAGGGCGACCTTGACGGGGCGCTTGCGGCGTACCAGGCCGCAGTGCGGCTCAATCCCGGATTGGCCGATGCGCAGGCGAACATGGGCCTGCTCTATGAGCGGATGGGACGGCTGGACGACGCGTCCAAGGCCTTCGCCGTAGCGTCGCGCCTGGGCCACGCGTTCGGGTTCAGCGGCCTGGGGCGGGTCGCCGCGCTGCGAGGAGACACACGCACGGCGCTGACGTGTCTACGGAGGGCGATAGAGATCGATGACAATGACGCGCTGACGTGGATGGACTATGGGAACGTGCTGCGCCAGTCCGGCGACGTTGGGGAGGCCGTGCGCGCGTACCGCCGCGCACTGGCTTTGGCTCCGGGGACTGCCGGGGCTTACCAGGGGCTGTATGAGTCGCTGCGGCTGTTGAACCGCGCTGGCGAGGCGGACCAGGTCGCGCGAGAGGCGCGCGCATCGGGGATCACGTTGTCTGGCGGCGCTTCGTGATGCCGGGTTGGCGACGGTCCTGCGGTTGACAGCGTCGCGCATGCATGCTACTGTGCCCTGTCTATAGTTTTTATTGTCCCGGGGCATTCCTATGCCTTCGGAGGGTCGCATGTACGAGGCGTTTTACGGCCTTAAAGACAGACCATTCAATCTCACTCCGGATCCGCGGTACCTCTATCTGAGCCAGAAGCACAAGGAGGCGTTCGCCCACCTGCTCTACGGCATCAAGAACCGCTCTGGGTTCGTGATGGTGTCGGGGGAGATCGGCACCGGCAAGACCACGATCTGCCGGACGTTGGTGGGGCGGCTCGACGACAACACCGAGGTGGCGTTCATCTTCAACCCGTGCCTCTCCGCGGTTGATCTGTTGCGCAAGATCAACGAAGAGTTCGGCATCTCGACCCAAGCCGACAGCGTGAAAGGGCTGATCGACGAACTGAACTCCCACCTGCTCGACAGGTTTGCAGAGGGGAAGAACTGCGTCCTTATCATCGATGAGGCGCAGGACCTCGACCCGGCCGTCCTCGAGCAGATCCGTCTGCTCTCGAACCTGGAGACGGAGCGGGAGAAGCTGCTCCAGATCATCCTGATCGGGCAGCCGGAGCTGGTGACGATGCTCTCGTTGCCGGAGTTGCGCCAGCTGAACCAGCGCGTGACGGCGCGGTACCATCTGCGCGAACTCGACCGCCAGGAGACCGGCCAGTACATCGCGTACCGATTGCGCGTGGCGGGGGCGCGAAAGCGGCTGCAGTTCACGCCGACGGCGATCAGGGAGGTATACCGTGCTTCCGCCGGCACGCCGCGGGTGATCAACGCAGTCTGCGACCGCGCGTTGCTTGTGGGCTACACCCAGGAGTCGCGCGAGATCACATCGGCCATGGTGCGCCGCGCGGCGCGCGAAGTCCGGGGCGAGCGAATCCGGCCGCGCAAACCGGCCAACCTGAGGCGGCTGTTGCCGCGCCCGGCAGTCGCCGCCGCGACGCTTGTGGTCCTCGTGGCGGTCGCGTTTCTCGCGGAGCCGATGGCGACGCGGATGCGCGCATGGCTGGCCGTGTGGACCACGCCAGTCGCGACGACCGAAGGCCCCGGGGGAGTCGACGGCGCGCTGCACCTCACCGCGGACGCCTCGACAAACTCGGACGAACCGCCGACGGTTGGCGAACGGCTTCCGGAGCCCCCTACGATCGCCGCGTTGCTCGATGGACTGGACGCGCGGGTGGCGCGCAACGCCGCGGCGATGACGTTGCTGCGTGCATGGAACATGGCGCTGATGGACTACCCGGCAGACGGGACGCCGGAGGCGCTCGTGAAGTTCGCCGCCGATAACGGCATGGACGCCGAGGTCCTGTCGGCGACCGCGGATCAGCTCGCGACGATCAACCTGCCAGCTTTTGTGAAGGTCACGGGGAACGAGCAAATCGTCTGGACGGGGCTGGTCGGTCTCGGAGCGGACACGGCGGAACTGGCGTTGTCCCATGAGGAGACGATGTCGATCCCCCGTGCGGAGTTCGAGAAGCGCTACGTGCGACAGGCGGTGATTCTGTGGCGGGATGCCGAGCCCCAGGCCCGGCCGCTTCGGTCCTCCGCTCGAGGGGACGGAGTGCGGGCGCTGCAGACCATCCTGTCAGCGTATGGCCGGCTCGACCGCGTGACCGGGGTCTACGACGCTGAGACGGTCGCTGCGGTCCGCGCCCTACAGGACGATGCCGGCCTGGACACGGACGGAGTCGCCGGGCGACAGGTGCGCATGGTGCTTGCAGCGTGGGCTCCGACCGTCCCGACGCCGTCGTTGGCGACGCGGCCCGTGCCCGAGACGCTCGTGCAGGAGTCCCAGCAAGCGCGCGTCGACACGCAGGCAAGCACAGCGCCGAGGCCGGAACCCGCGAAACCTCCTTCCGACTCCGAAGCCAGGGCCGTTGAGCCGAAGCCTGCGGCTGAGGCGGCGGAACCCGCGCCCGCGGTCGAGCCCGAGCCGGCTGGGCCTCCTCCGGAGGCGACGCCCGAGGCGGTCGTAGAGTCCCCGACAGGATTGGACGAACCCGCCCCGACTGACACGTCGGAGGCCCCCGAGGAAGCGGCGGTTCCCGATACGCCGGCGCCCACGGACGCCGCGGGCAGCGGGCCGTCAACGGATGAGACCGGCGACGCGCACGCAGCGCCACTCGGTCAGCAGGGAGCCTCTGCGCCTCCCGCTGAGGTCGGTCAGGCTGCGCCGGCTTCTCCCCCAGGCGGTCCGTTGGACGCGGAAGCTCCGATCGAGTTGGCCCCGATAGGCGCGCCCCCAGAAGACGACGGTGCGACTCCTTCCGTCCCGGCGGGCGATCCGGCCGCGGACAGCGGCGAGGCGCCCCTAGCGATGGAGCCCGATGCAGCCGACGGTGGTTCGGGAACGTCAGACTCGGGTGTCGACGCGCGGGCAGGTGATGGGGACGGCGGCGAACCTGCGGCGGAGGCTGTACCAGAGCAGCCGGCAGCCGCTCCGAACAGTGCTGAGGTCTCCGACGCGGATGATGTCGCCGGGGAGACGTCTCCGGACTCGACTACGGCGCCGGCGGGTCTGCGTGAGCTGACCGACCCGTCGTTGGCCGGGATGCCCCTGGTGCCTCGGTCCGTCGATTGACCCCAGCTTCGCGGAGGCCCGGATGAGCTCGATACTCGACGCGCTCCAGAAGGTGGAGCGGGAGAAAGGTCGCGCGGAGGAACCGCAGGACCTTGACGAGCTTCTTGATGCCATCGATGAGGACGAACTGGTTGCGGCGAACCTCCTGGGGAGACCGCCCGAGCCGACGTTCCCTCGATGGCTGCCGGCGGCGGGCGCGGCGACGGCCCTGCTGATCGGCCTGAGTGCTGCGGCGGTCGCGTACTACCCGCAGATGCGGAACCCCCGCGATCCGTCGCGCGAGCCGGTGAGAACGCAGGTGGCGTCGAGGCAGCCGAGTCAGCCGGAGGCCGGGCGGACCGTGGCCCAGGGGGTTCGGCCCGAGCCAGCAGCGGGGCCCGAGTCAGGGGCGAGGCCGACGCCGGCGCCTGAGACGGAGCCAAGGCCCGAGCCTGCGCCGCACGTGCAGCCCACGGACAGTTCGCCCGTAGCCCCGCCTTTGCCCGCAACTTCGCAGCCCGACGCAACCGTGCAGGAGGCCGCGCCCGAGACCGGTGTCGAGGCTGCGCCGGTCGCACCTCCGCCGCCGCCCAACGCGGCTCCCCCGGATCCGCCGAACACGCCTGGCGAGAGGCTGGTGGCCCACGTCCAGCCGTCGAATCCATACCCGGATCCCGCAGGAGCGGATTTGCCGTCGCATCCGGGGTCTGGGCCTGAGAGTCCGTCCGTCCAAGCGGCGGACCGCCCTTCTGCGCGCGTTGGAGCGGCTCCCGCGCGTGAAACTTCGCGCTACGCGGATCCCCCCGTGGCCGTCAGGCTGCCCGTTGAGGAGCGCAGGCCGGTGAACGCGGAGGATGTCCGGGCTCCGGCCGATCCGACGGCACTAGACCGGCTGACGGCGGCGAACCGCGACCGGCTCGGGCTGCCTGATATCGAAGTGACCTATGTGGGAGCCGTAGGGCCGCGGTCGTCGGCCTTGATCAACTACCAGATCCACTACGTCGGGGACTATGTGGGGGACACGAACGCCCGAGTGATTGACATCACGCGGCGTGGCGTCGCTATCGAGGTCGGAGGCGAGCGCTACTTCGTGCCCAAACGCCGGTAGACCACCGGCTCCCGGTTCCTATGTCAGTCCTCGGTGGCGTCGTCGCTTTCGTGGTCGGCTCCTTCGAAGTCGTCGCGGTATTTGCGGTAGATACCGCGGAACTGGTGGTAGGTCAGACCGAGCGCTTCGGCCGCCCGCCGCTGGTTGTGTCTGCAGCGGTCGAGGGCGTCCCAGATGAGCGTCACCTCGACTTTCCTCACGGCGTCGCTGAAGGCGAGCCCCTGCAGGGCTGAAGCCAGCGCATCGTCGCCCCGGTCATCCGCGGTCCTCTGTCGCGCGGCAGATTCCTGTTCCAGGGCCCTCCGCTGGTATTCCTCGGGGTGCGGCTCGGGTCGATGGCTGGCGTACGGCGAAATGAAGGG
>JADLBT010000059.1 GCA_020847555.1 Gemmataceae bacterium | reverse complement strand
TCATGAACAGGCAGTACGGGCCAAAGCGGATACGCTCGGCGACGGCGCCGCTGATCAGGGCGGGGGTGATGATCGCGAACATGCCCTGGAAGAGCACATGCAGGTAAATCGGGATGTTCGTGTTGGGCAGCAGGGCGCTGGGCTCGACCCCGCGCAGGAACACCAGGTCGCTGTTCCAGCCCAGCCACCCGGATTGCGGTCCGCCCAGGATCGGGGTGCCGAACGCCAGCGCGTAGCCGATTGCGAGCCAGTAAACGCCGACGACGGCGAGCGCCGCCATGCTGTGCATCATCGTCGCCAGGACGTTCTTGCGGCGGACCATGCCAGCGTAGAACAGAGCGAGTCCCGGCACCATCAGCATGACCAGGGCGCTGGACATCAGCATCCAGGCGCTGTCGCCCTTCACTCTGGCCTCGTCCACCGCCTCCTGAAGTTTCTTCAGTGTCTCGGCCGTCTGGTCTTTCGGAGCCTCTGCGGGAGCCTGCGCCAGGCCGCGGTCAGCCTGGATGCCCAGGGTCAGGAAACCCAGCAACGCGAGAACGGGTAAGGAACGAAACGTACCCAAGGTCGTGGCCTCCTTCGACCGCCGCAGCCGGCGCACGGTGCGAACTGGGAGAGGAACGCAAACGCGAAGCAACCCAGTCGCCAGCAAACGCAGTGCCGGACGCATCAAAGGCTATAAATGCCATTGCTGTAACAAGTAAAGGAAAGATAGTTCAAGATCGGCTTTGGTCGCAATCCGGTAAACGTGCCTGAAGTACTGGCACCCCTGCTCGGTCCCTGGGCGGGCGGGGGCTCTGGGCGACGTTTTCGGGTGATAGCACGTCGGCGCCCTGGCAAGTCCGGTGAGAGCAGCTCCGCTCCCACCCCCCCCCAGGGAACCGAATGACCTGCATCACCCTCCTCCCCCGTCCTGGCAGACTTTTCCGCGTGTATGCAGGTTCGTCCGGTTTCGCGAAAGGCCCCGTAAAAACCTTCTGGGGCGAATGCGCCGCTGTTCCGATATATTCCCAGGGAACCCACCCTAACGTCCCCAGCTGCGGCAGGCTCAGCGGCTTGCCCCTCTCTTCAGTCGGGGTTTCACCAAGGGATGGACCCGGGTCGGAACCGACCGGGCAGGGCGACGATGCCCTCCCGGGGCCTCCTCCTCGAAGGCCGGGCCAGGGGGAGGCGCCCGGGTTGCCACGGACCTGGCAAGACGAGGATGTAATGCTGGATTACCTTCTACTAGGCGCTGCCCTGATGGTGGGGCAAGCCGAGACCGGCCCTCCCGCCCCGGGGCCGGCGGAAAGCGGCCCGGTCGCCCGTGCCGTCCTGCTCCCGCCGGCCGACCCCGACGAGGCACTGGCGCCCGTGGCGGTCGTCGGCCCCCCGACGGAGAAGGCGCCGGAGGGAGCGACCATCATCGTGGCCGCGCCGCTGCTGCCCTCCGCCAGGGCGCCGGAACCCGCCCCCCCGCCGCCCGCACCCGCCCCGCCGCCGGTCCGGTGGGATCTGATGAAGGTGCTGCAGGGCACCTGGCTGGGGTACGGCCTGGACGGGCACCGGATGTACGTCTACGGCTGGGTAGACCAGTCGTTCACGGCGAGCACTGCCGCGGAGAACAACTCGCCGGTGGTGTGGAACGACCGCGCCAACGAGTACCTGATGCAGCAGGCGTGGGTTCGGTTCGGCCGGGCCGTCGTGACCAGCGGGACCACCCTGCCGACGGTCGGGTTCCAGGCGGACTTCCTGTACGGCACCGACTACCGCATGACGCTGCCGCGCGGGTTGTGGAATAGCCAGCTTCTCAACGCGGACGGAGACCAGAACCTGTACGGCGTGGACGCGATCCAGCACTACGTCAACGTCTTCGTCCCGACCCTGTTCCAGGGGACCGAGTTCCGGGTCGGCCGACTGTGGACGCCGTGGGGCGTCGAGAGTCTCGAATCCGTCAGTACCCCGCTGGTGTCGCGGTCGTATGCCTTCAACTGGTGCCCGCCGTTCACCCACTGCGGGGTCGGCGCGTACATCACCTTCAACCCCGAATGGTCGGCCGTCCTGATGGCAGTCAACGGCAACGACGTCTACTTCGGCGACCCGGCGGCGGAGTGGCGGTTCGTCGGCAACGTCAAGTGGACCCAGCCGGGCGGCGGCAGGAACACCGTGACGCTGGCGACGTCCGTCGGGCGCGGGAAGTTCAACGCCGCCGACCCGTTCGCGCCGGCCACCGTCGGCCTGATGTCCGAGGGGGCCGGCCGGAACAACATCAACGTGTTCGACGTCGTCTGGACGCACCTTTTCAACTCGGTACTGAGCTACAACCTGGAGGCCATCTTCGGCTATCAGACCAACGTCCCCGGCATCGCCAACGCGGACGGGTACGGGACGGCCACCTGGGCGTCGCTGGTCCACTATCTGTTCTACAGCGTCTCCCCGCACGCCACCGCGATCCTGCGCCTGGAGACGTTCGACGACTTCCAGGGGCAGCGTACCGGGTTCGAGGGGCTGTACGTGGCGGCCACGGCCGGGATGCAGTTCCGCTGTCGCAACAACAGCATCATCGTGCGGCCGGAGGTGCGCTACGACTACAACTTTGAATCGACCCCGTTCGAGGGCAACCACGGGCTGTTCACCGCAGCCGCGAGCCTGGTTTATCGGTGGTAACGCCGGAGGGGGCTCGGCGCCTCCCCTCCAGCGGCCGCCGGGGTCGCTGGAACCTCTCAGGACTTGTTGACTCAAGCACTCGTGCCGCCCGCGGCGGCCACGGAAGGATCCGTCCCATGATCACACAAGGAGTTCGGAGTACCATGCGGAAGGTTTGCCTCGGCCTGCTGCTGCTCGGCCCGGTCGCCCCGGCCGCCGCCCAGCCCACCAAGGTGCCAGCCGGGACGCCAGTGACGATCGTCGTCAAGCCGGCCGAGCCGGCCGCCCTGCCGGTGTCGATCACCCTCGGCGGGCGCCACGCCCACGTCACCCCGGCGCGCGTCGGCTGCACCCACACCGCCGGCGGCAACATCGACGTCGCCCAGCCGTCCCCGGACACCGTCGTCGTCACCATGACCGGCGTCGCGGTCGCCGCTCCGCACCCGTTCAAGGGCTCGGCGGCCGCCCTGAACTTCGACCTCAACCAGTGCTTCGAGGTGACGTTCGACAGCAAGGACGTCAAGCGGGCGAAGCTGATGATCGAGGGCCGCGTCATCGGCCTGCTCCGGTCCGGGCGCGGCGGCGGCACGGCCGAGGAAGGGAACGCCTGCGCCACCATCACCTGCGACCCGGTCCAGTTCGCGACCCTGTGCGTGCCGCCGCACTCGGTCGGCGGGTGCGGGGACGAGTCGATCAACTGCCGCGAGGGCGTCCTGACCGTGCCGATCCAGGCCGGGAAGTACACCCTGCACCAGACCTTCCGGGTGGCCGCCTCGCACGGCAAGGGAGTGTGCGGCAAGGCGGCGTCGGCCGAGTTCGCGCCGGACGCGCTGGACCCGCTGTGGATCAGCGCGTGGGAGCCGTTCCGCGGCGCCGCCAAGAAGGACTTCGGGTTCCAGATCATCATCCGGGTCGCGGCCGACGACAGTCCTGCCCCGGCGCCCGGCGGCCCGGAGCAGCTGCCGCCCGCCCGGCAGCCCTGACCACGGGCTGATTCCTGGTCCGGTTGCTGCGGATCGAGCCGCGCACGCAGCGCTGCGGCTCGGTCCGCAGCAACCGGGCCAGGAAGAAGGCGAATCGGGTCGCGTTTCCCGCCGTCCCCCGATACCATCGAAGGTGCCTATCGGCAGCGATGACGCACGCACCAGGGATCCGACAACGATGACCACGACCGTACCAGTCCCTGCAGATCCTCCCTCGCCCGCAGTCGCGACGTCGCCCGGTCCGGGACGCGAGCCCTCCCGCGGCTGGGGTCTGAGCTACCGCACGAAACTCGTCGGCGGGGTGTGCGGTCTGGTCCTCCTGACGGGGGCGGTCGTGACGTGGCTGGCGCACCGCAGCGCCCGCACCACGACGGAAAACCTCGCCGACACGCTGTTCCGCGAGGTAAGCAGGCACGCGGTCACGCACACGCGCGGGTTCGTCCTGCGCGCCGCGCCGCTGGTCGAGTCGCTGCGGCAACTTTCCGAGAAGGGCCTGGCCCTGGACGACTCCGACCGTCTCGCCGCCCAGCTGCTCGCCGTCCTCGAGGCCAACCCCGGCCTGAGCTGGGTCAGTTACGGTGACGAGGCCGGCACCTTCACCGGCGCCTACCGGCCGGTCGAGGGCGGACTGCGGGTGAACCAGAGCAAGATTGTCGAGGGCCGCACGCGCCTGGTCGAGCACGACGTCCACCCGGACGGGTCGTGGACCGTGGCGAGGCGGGCCGAGGATAGCGGGTACGACCCGCGCACCCGGCCGTTCTACCGCAAGGCCCGGGAGCAAGGCCGGCTGGTGTGGCTGCCGCCCTACGTCTTCTACAACCAGGGCGTCCCCGGCATCTCGTGCGCCGTTCCGGTGACCGACAGGGGCGGGCGACTCCGCGGGGTTATCAGCATTGATTTCGACCTCAAGGCGCTGTCGGCGTTCGTGGCCGGCCAGAAGGTCAGCACGCACTCGAAACTCTTCCTCTTCACGGCCGATCAGGTGCTGCTGGCCCACCCCAGCCGCAGCGTCCTGCGGTCGGGCGGACAACGGGGCGAGGGCACCCTGCTTACCCTCGCCGACACGGGCGATCCGCTGGTGGACGCCTTTCGCAAGAACCTGCGCCCCGAACACGTCCGCACCGGCGAAGGCGACGCCTTCCACTTCTTCGAGTTCGACCACGACGGCACCGCATACCTCGCCTCGACGACGGCGTTCGAGGTCGGCAGCGGCCTCGTCTGGGCCGTCGGCACGGTGGCGCCGAAGGCCGACTTCCTGTCGGGCGTGTGGGACAGCCAGGTACTGGCGCTGGCCGTCGCTGGCGTCGCGTTGCTGGTCGCGGTGGCGCTGGCGGCGGCTTTGGCCCGGCACGTGTCGCGGCCGGTGCTGGCACTGATCGGACTGATGCACCGGGTCGGCGCGGGCGACCTGGACGCGCGGGCCGATCTCGGCGGCAGCCGCGAGTTCCGCCACCTCTCCGACGCGCTGAATCGGATGATCGCCGACCTGCGTGACCGCCTCCGGTTGCGTCATTCGCTCGACGTGGCGATGCAGGTGCAGCAGCAACTCCTGCCGCGCCGCCCGCCGCAGGTGTGGGGCCTCGACATCGCCGGCCACAGCACGTACTGCGACGAGACGGGCGGCGACTACTACGACTTCCTGCTGCTGGAGGAGGCGCCGCCGGACAGCATCCTCGTCGCGCTGGGGGACGTGATGGGCCACGGGGTCGCGGCCGCCCTGGTGATGGCAGGAGCGCGGGCGGTGCTGCGCGACCGGGCGGAGATGGCGGGGAGCCTGTCCGGGTTGATGGGCCGGCTCAACCGGCTCCTGTCCGCAGACCTGGGCGCCGAGCGCTTCATGACGATGCACCTGGCGGTCCTGAGCGCCCGCACCGGCACGCTGCGCTGGGTCAGCGCCGGCCACGACCCGGCGTTGATTTTCGACGCGACCACCGGGACGTTCGAGGAACCCGACAAGGGCGACCTGCCGCTCGGCATCATGCCGGACACGGCGTATGGCGAGCACACCTACGGCCCGCTGCACGCGGGGCAGATCATTGTCGTCGGGACCGACGGCGTGTGGGAGTCGCCGAACGCGACGGGCGAGCAGTTCGGCAAGGGCCGCCTGCGCGAGGCGATCCGCGCCGCCGCAACCGGAGCGGCGGCGGAGGTGACGCAGACCATCCTCGACCGGCTGACGGCGTTCCGCGGCGACTGCCGGCCGGTGGACGACGTAACGTTCGTCGTGCTCAAGGTGACGGCCGTCGGGGAGAGGTCGCCCGCGATGGCGCAACTTGAGAGATGACAGATTACCAGCCCGGCGTGCCAGCGCCGGGCGCTGGCCGTGTCCGGCGCGGGCCCGCCGGGCTGGTATCCCGTCGGTCGCGCCTGGGGCTGGTATCCCCCCGCCCGCGCTTGACAGCGCCGCCGCCCACCCTAGATTGACCCCGGTTCTCGTGCGTCCGGTGCGCTCCATCCCTATCCGCGGAGGAAGACTCTCATGGCGACCGCCACCGCCACGCTCAAGCGCATGTACATCGACGGCAAATGGGCCGCGGCCGACAGCGGCCGAACCCTTGCGGTGACCAACCCCGCCACCGAGGAAACGCTCGCCGAGATCGCCTACGGCGGTCGCGCCGAGACGAAGCGCGCCCTCGAGGCCGCCCACCGCGCCATGCAGGGCTGGATGCGACAGACCGCCTGGGATCGCGGCAAGATCCTCAAGAAGATCGCCGACCTGATGCGCGACCGGGCCGACGCCATCGCCCGCACCCTGACGCTCGAACAGGGTAAGCCGCTCGGCGAGGCGAAGGCGGAGATCCTTCACTCGGCCGACACCTTCGAGTGGTTTGCCGAGGAGGGCAAGCGAGCCTACGGCCAGATCATTCCCAACTCCCAGCCGGGCAAGCGGCACCTCACCCTCAAGCACCCGGTCGGGGTGGTCGGCGCCATCAGTCCGTGGAACTTCCCGATCACGCTGCAGGCACGCAAGCTCGCGCCGGCGCTGGCGGCCGGCTGCACCATCGTCAGCAAGCCGGCCAGCCAGACGCCGCTGAGCCTCGTCCAG
This sequence comes from Gemmataceae bacterium, assembly GCA_020847555.1. The sequence continues at coordinate 8,360 of JADLBT010000059.1, read as the reverse complement.
CTGTTCGAGTGGATGGAGGAGGCGGGCCTGCCGCCGGGCGTCGCGAACCTCGTCATGGGACCGGCGCAGGAGATCGCCGACGAGCTACTCGAAAACCCGATCTGCCGCAAGATCAGCTTCACCGGCTCGACCGAGGTCGGCAAGCAGCTGATGCGCGCCTGCGCCGACCAGGTCAAGCGCGTCAGCCTGGAACTGGGCGGGCATGCGCCGTTCATCGTCTTCCCCGATGCGGACCCGGAGGTCGGGGCGAAGATCGCGGTGAGCGGCAAGTTTCGCAACAACGGCCAGGTGTGCATCGCCCCGAGCCGGTTCTACGTCCACAAGGACGTTGCGAAGAAGTTCACCGAGGCGGCGGTCGCGGCAGCCCAGAAGCTCAAGCTCGGCAACGGCCTGGACGCCAGCGTCGAGGTCGGCCCGATGTTCGAGAAGCGGGCGATGGATAACACCATCGGCCTGGTCGAGGACGCGCGTCGGTGCGGGGCGAAGGTGCTCACCGGCGGCAAGCGCAGCGACCGCTTCCCGAAGGGCTACTTCTTCGAGCCGACGGTGCTGACGAGCGTCCCGGACAACGCCAAGCTGATGGTCGAGGAGCCGTTCGCGCCGGTGATGCCGGTGCTCGACTTCCAGAACCTCGACGACGTCATCCGGGCGGCGAACAATACGCGCTACGGGCTGGCGGCCTATGTGTTCACGAACGACCTCTCGACGGCGTGGAAGATGGCGGAAGGGCTGGAGGCGGGCATCATCGGTATCAACGAGCCGGTGCCGGCGGTGCCGCAGGCGCCCTTCGGCGGCATGAAGGAGAGCGGGTTGGGGCGCGAACTGGCCCACGAGGGGCTGGAGGCCTACCTGGAGACAAAGTACGTGGCGCTGCGGTTGCGCGACTGAAAAGTACCTGGCGGACGGGCGCTGATCGGCTTCATGATGCAGAGCCCCGCCGGCCGGCGGGGCTCTGTTCGCTGGCTGGAACGATGAGCGCTGATTCTCCGGAGACACACGGCGCCGCGCGCTGCTGCCGGGTCGCCTGCGACGTGGCCGGGAGACTCGCCAGCCCGCGCCAGACCACTCATACCACATTCCCCTCGCTTGCCGCCGCAGGCTCCGTTATAATCCACCCAGCTGACGGCCCGCTGTCAGATTTCCTTTCGCGATTTCAGCGCAGGAGGAACGCTTTCCCATGTCACGCTGGAACCTGTCCTGGCTGCTCGGCATTGCCGCGGTGTCGCTGATCGGGCTGGCGATGCTCCAGACCGCCCCGGTCCGCAGCAGTAGCCTGCAGAGCAAGCACGAGAACCTCCGGCTCCTCGTTGACGTCCTCGAAGAGGTCCAGCAGAAGTACGTCAAGGATCTGGATCGGCCGAAGATGCGCGAGCTGGTCGAGAGCATGATCAACGGCGGGCTCGAACGCCTCGACCCGCACTCGAATTACATAAACCCGGATGAATTCAAGCAGTTCCAGCGGCAGAGCCGCGGCAAGTTTGGCGGCGTCGGTATCAAGATCGGCCTGGACCGGGTCGGCCAGCTGTTCGTCGAGTCGCCGATGGTCGGCACCCCGGCGTATGAGGCCGGCGTCATGGCGGGCGACATCATCGTCAAGATCGACGGCACCTCGACCGAGAACATGTCGCTCAAGCGGGCGGTCGAGTTGATCCAGGGCGACCCGGGGCAGAAGGTCGTCCTGAGCGTCGTCCACGAGGGGGCGAAGAAGCCGGTGGACATCCCGATCGTCCGGGCCGAGATCCGGGTCGATAGCATCCTCGGCGACCAGCGCGACTCGAAGAACCTCAAGAAATGGAACTTCGTCGTCGATCGGCAGCACAAGATTGCGTACATCCGGGTGGCGGCGTTCACGGAGACGACGACGGACGAGTTGACGCGCGTCGTGGAGCAACTCCAGAAGGAGGGCATCCAGGGGCTCATCCTCGACCTGCGCAACAACCCGGGCGGGCTGCTCCGGTCGGCCGTCGAGGTGAGTTCGCTGTTCCTGCCCGACGGCAAGCGAATCGTCAGCACGAAGGGCCGCAACCAGAAGGAGGACGTGTACGAGTCGCGCCGCGAGCGCGGCGCCCCGCCGCCGCAGATCAGCTACCCGATCACCGTCCTCCTGAACCGCTACAGCGCCAGCGCCAGCGAGATCGTCGCCGCCGCCCTCCAGGACTACGCCCGGGCGATCGTCATCGGCGAGCGCAGCTTCGGCAAGGGCAGCGTCCAGCACATCATTCCGATGGAGAACGGCACCAGCGCGCTGAAGCTGACGACGGCGAGTTACTGGCGGCCGAGCGGCAAGAACATTCACCGCTTTCCCGACAGCAAGGAACAGGACGAGTGGGGCGTCAAGCCGAACGACGGGTTCGAGGTAAAGCTCAACGACGAGGAACGCATCGAGTACTTCAAGTGGCGGCGCGAACGCGACGTCATACGCCGGAACGGCGCCCCGGCGCCGAAGGTCGAGAAGGAGAAGGACGAGAAGGCCGACGGCAAGAAGAAGGAGCCGTTCAAGGACCGGGTAATGGAGAAGGCGCTGGAGTACCTGCGTGGGCAGATCAAGAAGGCCGCCGGCCCCCGGCCGGCGCAGGACAATCGCGGCGCTGAGGCAGTCCCGGCGCACGCCCCGGGTCTGGCTGTCGTCCCGCCGCGGATGGCGGCTCTGGAGTTCCGCACCCGGCCCGAGTTCCTCGACAACGGGCAAGTGCGCTGACAGCCGATCTTCGATAAAGCCCACGGGGCGCCACCCGTGGGCTTTTTCAGAGCCCCCGCGCAACGGCAAGGCCCCGAGCAGCCAGGAGGTTGCCCGGGGCCTTGGTTCTGCGCCGAACGTGAATCAGCCGAGCAGTTGCCGGACCGGCCGGCCCTCCGGCGCCACCTCGATCGGCTGGCCGTCCTGCGCCCGATACCACATGTTGAGCGGAATGCCGAGCACGTGGTAGATCGTCGCCGCCAGATCCTGCGGCGTGACGCGACCGTCCACCACGACCTCGCCGAAGGCGTTGGTCGAACCGACCACCTCGCCCATCTTGACCCCGCCGCCGCCCATGCACGCCACGCCGGCCGTTGCCCAGTGGTCGCGGCCCGCCGACGGATTGACCTTCGGCGTGCGGCCGAAGTCGCCAAACCACACGACGAGTGTGCTCTCCAGCAGCCCGCGATCGCTCAGATCCTGCAGCAGGGCCGAGTACCCGCGGTCGAGGCGCGGCAGCAGCCGGTCCTTGAGGCTGCGGAAGTTGTTCTGATGCGTGTCCCACCCGCCGTCGGTCACCGTGACGAAGTGGACGCCGGCCTCGATCAGCCGCCGGGCCAGCAGGCACGACTGGCCGAGGCTGTTGCGGCCGTAAGCGTCGCGTACCGGCGCCGGCTCGCGGTCGATCTCGAACGCCTGCCGGGCGGTCGGGGAGGTGATCAGCCTATAGGCCCGTTCGCGGAAGGCGTCGCCTGCCTGCACGGCCAGCGGGACGGCGCCTTCGGCCTGGGAGCGTGCGCCGTCCATCTCGTTGAGCATCCGGTAGCGGCGCTGCAGCCGGGCGCCGGCGGTCCCGGCCGGCCGGCTCAGGTCGCGGACCCGGAACGCTGCCGAACTGGGGTCGTCGGGCACCTCGAAGGCGTCGTACTGGTCGCCGAGGAACCCGGCAACGCCGCCGTTGAAGCGCCGGTCGATAAAGCGGCCGAGCTGGACGAACGGAAACATGCCGTCCCGGTAACCGCGCTCGCGTGCCACCACCGACCCGTAGCACGGGAACGCCATCGCCGCGTTGAACGGCCGGCCGGACATCATCAGGTGGTCGGCCACGCCGTGGCTGCCGTTCTTCGGGTCGTGGCCGCGGATCAGGCTCAGCTTGTCGAGTTGCCGGGCCAGCAGCGGCAGGTGTTCGCTGATGCGCACGCCCGGCAGGCGCGTCGGGATGGTGCCGAACTCCCCGCGAATTTCGGCCGCCGCATTCGGCTTGGGGTCGAACGTGTCAATGTGGCTCGGGCCGCCCTGCATCCACAGCAGGATGCAGTTGACCGCCGTGCGGCGCTGGCTGCCGGCGGGCGATGCGGCAGCTGCCTGCTGGCGGAGGCGGAGGAACGTCGGCAGCGACAGGTCGAGGGCGCTCAGACCGCCGACCCGCAGGAATTCACGCCGCGAGACGCCGGTGCCGTTTGCGGATCTCCGTCCGGTGAACAGATCGAGCATGGTGCTCTGGCCCCCTAAAGGCTCGTGGCAGGAAGGTGGTGGCGGGAAGGCGGGGCACGCCGCGTCTTCCCCTTCAGGGTGGCGTACTTCGCAGGAAAGTCAACAGAAATCCCGACAGGTCGCGGCCCGCGGTCCGCGGCCCTGCGGCCCCGCGAACCCGGGTAAGCCGGGCCGGGTGGGCGCCGCCCGCGCCGCCCAGCTGGGCTTCACGCTGGGGCGCAGAGCCGGTATCCTCACGTCCCGCGCCAGACCGGCGCGGACGGGAGGAACGTGCCGATGGAGCGAGCGGAGCGGGGCCGCTGGGTCGTGGACTGGTTGTGGCTGGTCGCCTGCGGGGTGGCGTCGTCGGTGTGGTGTGTGACGGCGGCGCGCCAGATCGGGCCAACGTTCGACGAACCGCTCTACGTGGCCCACGGGCTGGAGGGGTGGCGTGCAGGCAGTCACGGCGGGCTGCTGCGGGTCGGCACCATGCCGCTGCCGATCGATGTGGAAACGCTCCCGCTCTACCTGTACGAACGCTGGGCCGGGGTGACGCTCAATCCGGAGAAGGATCTGGAACGGCTGCTGCCGTGGGCGCGGGCTGGGACGCTGGTCTTCTGGTGGCTGCTGCTCCTCTACGCCCACCTGGCGGGCCGCCGGCTGGCGGGGCCGTGGGGCGGCCGGCTGGCGGTCGCGCTGCTGGCCTGCGAGCCGAGCCTGCTGGCGCACGCGGCGCTGGCGACGACCGACATCGCCGTCACCGCCTGCCTGCTCGCACTGGTCTACCACTTCGCGACCGGGCGCGACGGCGGGTGGGTGCGTCGCGTCGGCCTTCCGGCGTTCTGGTTCGCCGCCTGCGTGCTGTCGAAGGCGAGCGGCCTGGTCTACGGCCCGCTGTGCATGCTGGCGGTGGAACTGCACCGGCTGTGGGCGCTGCGCGCCATTGCGCCCGGAGACGTCCGGTCCCCCGCACGCCGCGCGCGGGTGTGGGCATTCATCTCCTTCCCCTTCTCCGAGACGCTGCGGCCGCTGCGCAGGGACGCCGCGCGGATCGTCGGTGTGGGGTTGGTGGCGGTGTTCCTCTACTGCGGGAGCGACTGGCAGCCGCAGAAGTCGTTCGTCGTGTGGACGCACCAGCTGCCGGAAGGGCCGATCGCGTCGGCGCTGACGTGGGTCGCGGAAACCCTTTGCATCTTTCCCAACGCCGGCGAGGGTCTGGTGCGCCAGGTCAAGCACAACATGCACGGGCACGGGACGTACCTGCTCGGAGAGAGCCACTCGCGCGCCCTGTGGTACTACTTCCCGGTCCTGCTAACGATCAAGCTGAGCGTCCCGCTGCTGCTGGCGCCGCTGGTGGTGGCGCTGGTGCGGCCGCGCAGCCTGGGCAACTGGGCGTGCGTGACGGCCGCGGCACTGATCGCGTTCAGCCTCACGTTTCGGGTGCAGATCGGCATTCGGCTGGTGCTGCCGCTGGTGGCCCTCGCGACGGTCGGGGTGGCGGCGGCTGCCGCGCGGGCGTGGGCGGACGTCGGTCCCGGGTGGCGGCGCCTGGCGCTCGGCGGGATAGCGGCAGCGGGCCTGGTGTGGGCGACGCGGGCAGCGATCGCCGTCTGGCCGCACGGATTGTGTTACGTCAATGAGTTGTGGGGCGGGACCGAGCGCGGCTACCTGCTGGTGAGCGACTCGAATTACGACTGGGGCCAGGGGCTGGCGGAACTGGCCGCGTGGCGGCGCGCCCACGGAATCGACGCGGTGGACGTGTGGTACTTCGGGACGGACCCGCGCATCCGGGCCGGGGCGTTCCGGCACGTCCCGTTCCACGTCCTCCCACTGGGCGGGCCGACCGGAGTCGCGGAGCGGGTGCGTGGCCGCCACCTGGCGGTCGGGGTGACGCTGCTGTACGGCAACGTGCTCACCGCGGGGCACCGGGATGCGCTCGCGTTTCTGCGCACCCAGCGGCCGGTGGCGCGGACGACGACGTTCCTGATCTACGACTTCACCGGCGACCCCGCACAGGCGTCCCGCCGGCCGCGCCCCGGGTTCGCGACCGAGGTGACACCTCCCTGACAGCGGCCGCGCCCGCTTCCCTCGCCTGCATCCCGGTAGTTTGAACAATCTGGGCGAAACGCGATGCTTTTTACTTCCTCTCACAAATGTTCCGGCTATAATCGGAAGACGCTTTCTGCTCCCTGACGCAAAGCGTTCCCAGTCCCATCCGGTGAGTCACGACGGCGATCTGGTTCGGTACGGACGTGCCCACTCGCGGAACGACCCAGCCAGCGTGGCGCGCGTTCCGGGGAGCCGCCTCCATCACAAACCCGGGCCGACAGGCGGGAGGTGCCGTCCACAGGAAGACTGCGGAGCGTGACAGGATTCAACGAGGAACTCGCACCATGAAGCGGAATCAGGTGGTTGCAGGTCGAACGGAAGAATTCGATCAGACGCAACAGGACCGCGTACTCCCCCCCGCGCGGCAGGCCCGACGGGCGGGCTGCGTGTGGACCGACCCGATACGTCTGCCAGCGGAGAGGCCGGAACCTCCAGGAGACGAGCCGCAGTCGCTGGAAGATCTGCTGTCTCGGCGGCTGCTGGCTCAGACGCCATCCCTGTTGCCCCAGGTTTACCGCGTCGCCCTGGCGGCCGCCCACGATGTAACCGTGCTGCTCAACGGCGAGACGGGGACGGGAAAAACGTTCCTCGCACGGCTGATCCACGATCACTCGTCGCGCAAGGACCAGCGGTTTTTGCCCGTCCCGTGCGGCGCCCTGTCGCCCAATCTGGTCGAGAGCGAGTTGTTCGGCCACGTCCAGGGGGCGTTCACCGGCGCCGACCGGCCCAAGGTCGGCAAGTGTGCCGCCGTCGGCCGCGGCACGCTGCTGCTGGACGAGATCGACACTCTCAGGCTGGAACAACAGGCCACGCTTCTGCGCGTCATCGAGACGGGCGAGTTCGAGCCGGTCGGCAGCACCGCGACCCAGAAGTGCAAGGCGCGGCTGATCGTGGCCAGCAACCGGGATCTGGAGCAGGCCATCGTCTGCGGGACGTTCCGGGCCGACCTCTACTTCCGGCTCAACGTCATGTCCTTCTACCTGCCCCCGCTGCGCGGGCGCATCAAGGACATCGCCCCGCTGGCCTGCGCCATGGTAACCCGGTTCAACCGCAAGTTCCGCAAGGAGCTGGTCGCGATCGGTGCCCGGACGATGACCGCCCTGGAAGTCTACCCGTGGCCGGGCAACATCCGTCAGCTGGAGAACGTCATCCAGCACGCGGTCCTGGTCAGCAAGGGGCCGGAGTTGCTCCCGGTCCACCTGCCTCAGGCCGTGCAGGACCACTTCGCCGCGGCGCCGCAGGGGCGGGACGACACCCCGGGGAGGTACGCCCCCGCCGCCACCCTGCACGGGCAGCGGGACCAGGTCGAACGCAACGTGATCGAGCGGGCGCTGACGGCGAACGGCCACAGCCGCAGCCGGGCCGCCGACGCCCTCGGGATCAGCCGCGTCACGCTGTACAAGAAGATGAAAAAGTACGGCATCCTCGGTGACGCGCTGCCGGGGCCGGGCGAAGCCCACCTCTCGGTCTGATGCGCGGTTCGGCAGATGCCACCCGGGCCGCCGGTAACTGACCGGCCGGCGGTCCGGAGAAGCGAAGCGCGAGCGGGTTACTGGTTACCGCTCGGGCTCCGGCTCCTCCTCATCCTCGATATCCCCGGCCTCTCCTTCAAAGCCCTCGGCGAATTCCTCGGCGATGCTCTCCTCGTCCTTGCGCAGCTCCATCCCGGGCTTGCCGAACAGCTGCAGGGTAACGAGTACGCTCGCGATCGGAACCCTCTTCACATGCCGCCTGTGGCTCGCAGAATAACAGGGTCATGATAGGCGGGTCCAACGCAAGGAGGGGCCAGGGCGCGGGAGCTCTGGCCGCGAACCCAGGGGCAGGGGGGGCGCGGTGGAAGGCAACCAGACCGGGACGTTCCGCGAGGGGCTCCTTTACGGGTTGGCGGCGTATGGGTGGTGGGGGCTGGTGCCGGTCTACTTCAAGGCCGTCGCCGCGCTGCCGGCCGTCGAGATTCTCGCCCAGCGCATCGTTTGGTCGCTCGGTTTTTTGGCCCTGCTCCTCACCTGGGGTGGGCGGTGGAAAGAGGTCGCCGGGTGCTGGCGCGATCGGCGACTGCTGCTGATGCTGCTCGGTAGCACCGTCCTGATCGCGCTCAACT
>JADLBT010000058.1 GCA_020847555.1 Gemmataceae bacterium | reverse complement strand
CCGGTCGGCTCGCCGATGACGGCGCCGAGGGCGAGGAACCCCCGCGTGACCGTCTCGTCCTTGGCGAGGTCGCGCTTCGGCGCCCTCGGGTTGTCGGCATTGACGGCGTGGGCGAGGGCCATGCCGAGCAGACCGGCGCAGGTCATCTGCGGCGACGGCTGGTAATCGGGCGAGCGAAATACGCCCGGGTCGGTGACAAACGGCGGAAAGCGGTAGGTCCAGCCGCCGTGCGGGCGCTGCGTGGCGCGCAGGCGCTGCTCGACGCGCGCGATGGCCCAATCGACCGGCAGACCGTGCCGCCGTGCCACCCACAGCGCCAGCAGAGCGAACTGCGTGTTCGAGTTGTCCACCTCCTGCGTGGCGGTGTACCCGGTGCCCTTGTACGTTTTGACCAGTTCCTGCTGCGTCGCGCGCGCGAGATCCTTGTACGTCCGCGGCTGGCGCTTCTCGTTCGTGTGGCCGGCCTGGTCGTCCTTGCGTTTCTGCAGCACGTCGGTCAGGCGGCGCACCTCGTCCGCGGACGGCGTCGGGGTGTAGTAGCTCCAGGCTCCCTGCTTGCGGTCCTGGCCGGCGAGGAGACGCACCGCCAGCGCCTCGATGAGCGGCGCGTCTTGCGGATCGCCGAGGCGATCGAGGAACAGGATGGCGAGCGAGACGGCGTAAACGTACTTCAGGTTGACGCTGCCCTGGCGGACCGTGTCGGCAGTCTTTTTCACAACCGGCTCGTTCGGCTTGACCCCGCATTCGAGGAGCGTGAGGCCGACGAGGGCAGTGCTGCCGATGTGCTGGGCGGTGGCGATATGACCTTGCGCCGGGTTCGGGGCGGCGGCGCCCATCTGGCTCCTGCGCAGCGCCGTGACGCCGCGGTCGATGGCGGCGTTGACCTGTTTGCCGAAGTCGTCCTGGGCGCGGACCGGCCCGCTCGCCAGCAGCAGGATCAGGGCAGCCAGGCCGGTCGCCTGGCAGCGGCCTGCGTGTCTCATCGCCGATACCTCCTCACGGGCAGCGGGGGAATCTTCGAGAACCACCGGGGCCGCGGCAATGAAGGAGAAATGGGCGCGCGATTGGGTCCGCGGCTCGCCGCCCCAACCCGATTCAGGATAGCCGCTGTGGTGGCGGGCCGCCAGTGATTTCCCTGCCAGGCCGACGAGGACACAACCTGTCTCAAACACGATCCGATTAGCCCTGTCGGAGCCGCGCCACGACACCTGGACGCCGATCAGACCCGTGGAGACGGAATCCCCTGCCTTATTCCTTGCCTTCCTGCCGTTTGCAGGTTACAGGTAGTTGCAACGCCGGGTGGCCCTGCATCAGGCGGCTACCCCCTTCGTCACGCCGAGAAAGACGGCCATGTGTGCAGGTGACGATTCCGCTCCCCATGAAACCTCTCCGGGGGTGGCCCAGCGAACCGCCCCCGTGGTCACGCGAATGCACCTGGAGGAGATCCGCAGATGAGACGAACCCTGACCGTGGCCGGCGCGGCGCTGGCCCTGGCGGTCGTGTACGCCGCCCCGGCGCGGCCGCAGGAGGGCGCCGGCGACCGGCTCCCCGCCCGGTTCGACCTGCGCGCCGTCGGCGCCGTGACGCCGGTCAAGCAGCAACTCGGCGGGACGTGCTGGACGCACGGGACAATGGCCGCCATCGAGAGCCACCTGCTCCGGTCCGGCACCTGGAAGCGGCTCGGCCACGGCGGCATCCCCGCCATCTCCGAGTACCACCTCGACTGGTGGAACGGGTTCAACCGCCACGCGAACGGCGACGTCGCCGACGTCGCCAAGGATCCGACCGGCCTGCGCGTCCACGTCGGGGGCGACTACCGGGTGTCGGCCGCGTACATCAGCCGCGGAGACGGCGCCGTCCTCATCCCGCCGGGCGCGGACGGTTCCCCGGATCCGAAGGCCTGGTACAAGGAAGCGCCCGCCCGCCTGGCCCCCGGCTACAAGCGCTTCTACGTGCGCGACATCGAGTGGTTCACGATCGGCAAGAACCTGGAGAACATTGATACCCTCAAGCGCCGCCTCATGAAGGAGGGCGCCCTCGGCACCGCCTACGCGGTCAGCAAGACGCTCGTCAGCAAGGACTTCGTCCACTACCAGCCGCCGACGCACACGGGCAAGCCGAACCACGCGGTCGCCATCATCGGGTGGGACGACACCAAGGCCGGCGCCGACAAGGATAAACAGGCGCCCAGGCCGGGCGCCTGGCTAATCAAGAACAGCTGGGGCACGAAGAAGGGCGACCAGGGTTATTACTGGATCTCCTACTACGACAAGGTGTGCTGCCGCGACCCCGAGATGGGCGCGGTGTCGTTCCGCAACATCGAACCGCTGGCGTATGACCAGGTCTACCACCACGACTACCACGGCTGGCGGGCCACCCTGCCGCAGGTCGCCAAGGCGTTCAACGCCTTCACCGCGACGGCGGACCAGCAGATCCGCGCGGTGAGTTTCTACACGGCCAGGGACAACGTCGGCTACACGGTGAAGCTCTACCGCCGGTTCGCGAACGGCCAGCTGCAGGAGGAGGCCGCGATCAAGGCCGGCGCGTTCCCTCACACCGGCTTCCACACGGTCAACCTCGACGCGCCGGTGCCGGTGCGCGCGAACGAGAAGTTCTACGTCTACCTGGATCTGACGGGCGGCGGGCACGCCATCGACCGTACGTCGGAGATTCCGGTTCTGCTCCAGCCGGAGCCGAAGAAGCAGCCGCAGCCGGCGAAACAGCCACAGCCGAAGAAGAAGTTCCAGAAGAAGCAGCCGACCGGCCCGCGCGGCCCGAACGGCGGCCCCGTCGTGCTGTCGCGGGCGAACCCGGGCGAGAGCTACTACTTCGATGGCTCGTGGAAGGATCTGTACGAGTACCGTTTCGAGAACCCGACCTGGGCGACGTTCGACCGGACCGCGAACTTCTGCATGAAGGCGCTGGCGGTCAACGCGCCGGCCGGCCGGTAGCAACTGTGCAAGTTCAAGGAGGGTGGTACGCAAGGAGTCGTCGCAAAGCCCACGGGCGGCGCCCCGTGGGCTTTGCGTTACTCGTGGGCTTTGGAAAATCCTTTCCACACCAGGCCGCCTGGCCCCGCATCAGGTGGCACCACGTTCAGAATCAGGGAGCCTGATCATGAGGAATGGACGACCCCGCGCTGCGTGGGTTTTGCTGGCTGCAGCGCTGCTCTCCGCGAACGCACGCGCTCAGACCCTTGCCCCCGTTGAGGTCGAGGGCCAGCCGCTCGCGGCGAACGTCCGGCGACTCGACCAGGCGCTCGAATACCTCGGCGCTCCCCTGCCTGCCGACGCGCGGAAAGCAATCCTCGCCGCCTGCGCGGACCGCGACGCCGACCGGCTTCAACGGCTGCTCGACCCGCACGTGCTGCTGGCCGTTCACCTCAACCCCGAGGTGCGCGTCAAGGTTGCCCGCGGGCCGGCGAAGGCGACGTTGCAGCAGGCCGGCTACACGCCCGTCATCGTCAAGGTCGTCAACGACAGCACCGCGACCAAATCGCTGCGCGTCAGCAGCCCGCAGGCCGGACCGCCCTACGCCGGCATGGATCGGTTGAGCATGACCCGGCAGGACCAGCTGCACCTGCTGACCGACCCCAAATTCCGGGCCGACCGGGGCCGCTTCCTCCACGTCGAGATGTTCACCAGCCAGCCGCTGACGGCCAACCTGAGCGGCCTGCGGGTGGAGTACGCCGTCGCCCTGATCTACAGCAGCGAGGCCGGCAAGCGCGAGGCGACGCTTGTGTTTGACGTCGGCCAGGGCACCCAGGATCTGGGCTTCCGCGCTGAGGTGCCGGTCCTGTTCGACGTGCGGCCGGCGGTGCCGGTCACGCTGGCGATTACCGATCACGACGGCCGGCCGACCGTCGGCCGGTTCACGTTCCGCGATCGGGCCGGCCACGTCCATCCGCCGCAGGCCCGGCGGCTGGCGCCCGACTTCTTCTTCCAGGAGCAGATCTACCGCAACGACGGCGACATCGTCCTGCTGCCGCCGGGCGAGTTCACCATGCACTATAGCCGCGGCCCGGAGTACCGCCTGCTCGACCGGAAAATCACCGTGCCCGCCCGCGGCAAGGCGCGCGTCGCGGTGCGGCTCGAACGCTGGATCAACCCGGCCGCGTTCGGGTTCTACAGCGGCGACCACCACATCCACGCGGCCGGCTGCGCCCACTACACCAGCCCGACCGAGGGCGTGCTGCCAAAGGACATGTACCTGCAGATCAAGGGCGAGGGGCTCAACGTTGGCTGCCTGCTCACGTGGGGGCCGTGCTTCGAGTATCAGCGGCAGTTCTTCACGCCGGTGCCGCACAAGCTGAGCGAGCCGTTCACCGTTCTCAAATATGACATCGAGGTGAGCGGGTTTGGGTCGCAGGCGCTCGGCCACGTCTGCCTGCTCAACCTGCGCGACCAGACCTACCCCGGCTCGGGAGGGACCAAGGAGAAGGGCTGGCCGACCTGGACCACGCCGGTGCTGCGCTGGGCCAGGGCGCAGGGAGCGATCACCGGGTACGCGCACTCGGCGAGCGGCCTGCAGATCGACCCGGCGGCCGCCACGAAGCGGCTGGTGGCCGCGCTGGACCGCGACGGCGACGGCAAGCTGAGCCGCGCTGAGGCGGGCAAAGGACTGCTGCCCGAACCGTTCGCCGCCAGCGACGTCAACCGGGACGGTTTCCTGATCGCGGCCGAGTTACAGGCCGCCCACCAGCGCGCCGCCGGCCGCCTGCCGAACCTGGCGATCCCGGAGCTGAACAGCGTCGGCGCCCAGGAGATCTTTGTCACTACCGCCCAGGGGCTGTGCGACTTCATCAGCGCCATGGACACGGCCCGCATCCCCGAGTGGAACTGCTGGTATCACATCCTCAACTGCGGCTTCCCGCTCAGGGTGAGCGGCGAGACCGATTTCCCCTGCATGAGCGGGTCGCGCGTCGGCCAGGGGCGTGTGTACGTTCGGCTCGGCAAGGTCGAGCGCGTCGATTTCACTGCCTGGTGCGAGGGGCTGGCGAAGGGTCGCTCGTATGTCTCCGACGGCTACGCCCATGCGCTGGAGTTCACTGTTGCCGGCAAGTCGGCCGGACAGTCCGTGGCGTTGAAAGAGGCCGGCCGGGTCGCGGTCAAGGCGAAGGTCGCGTTCGCGTCGGCGACGCCGCTGGGGGTCGCGCACGGCGGCGAGGTGCCGCGCGAGGCCGCGCCGTGGGTCGGCGACACCGTCACGCTGCACGGTCCGCGCTTCCCCGACGAGGCGCGGCGCCGGGGCGGCAAACGGCTCGTGGAACTGGTCGTTAACGGCGTGGCCGTCGCGAGCAAGGAGGTGCCTGCCGACGACCAGCTTCACGAGCTGACCTTCTCCGTGCCGATCGAGCGCAGCAGCTGGGTGGCGCTGCGGCACTTTCCGCAGCTGCACACCAACCCGGTGCCGGTGCGCGTCGCCGGTCAGCCCATACGGGCGTCGCGCCAGAGCGCGTTGTGGTGCGTCGGGTGCATCGAGCAACTGTGGCGGGCACGCGGTCAGCGGATCGCCGCCGCCGAGCGCGACGAGGCGCACCGGACGTTCCTGAGGGCGATCGAGGTGTACCGCAAGATCGCGGCCGAAGCCCCGGAAGGGAGCTGACGCCGGCAGGCCGATGAAGTACGAGCTACCGGACCCAAACGCGATGATCTGGACGAGCCGGAAACGTCAGCGACGGTTTCGGCAACCGTTCCGTCACTGGCGCTTTCGGCTCGTCGCGGTTTTGTGAAGCCGTGAGCGTCAGCGCGGGCAGCGTCCTTTTTCGGGTTTCCCCTTGAGGGGGACCCCCGGTCGCGATAAAACAGATAGGTTGGGGGTGGGCCGGCCGCGCGAAGCCGCTCGGTACGGTGACTTCCTGGTTCAAGCGCCCACGGAGCGGAGCGTTTCATGCCGCTGCCGAGTGATCCTTTCGGAACCGAACTGCCGGGCGGCTACCGGCTGCTCACCCGCCTCGGCCACGGAGCGTTCGGCGAAGTGTGGCGGGCGGAGGCTCCGGGCGGGGTCGAGGTCGCCGTCAAGATCATTCACCGAAACCTGAAGCCGGAAGAGGCGAAACGCGAACTCGAGGCTCTCCAGCTCATCAAGCTCCTGCGCCACCCGTTCCTGCTCTCGCTGCAGAGTTTCTTCTCCGAGGAGGACCGCCTGCTCATCGTCCTGGAACTGGCCGAGGGGAACCTCCGGCAGCGACTGCAACAGTGCCTCCAGGAGGGCCACCCCGGGATCCCCGCCCGGGAGTTGCTCATTTACTTTCGCGAGGCGGCCGAGGCGCTCGACTACCTGCACGAGCACAACGTCCTCCACCGGGACATCAAGCCGGACAACCTGCTCCTGCTCGGCCAGCACGTCATGGTCGCCGATTACGGTCTGGCCCGCGCCCTGGAGGGGCAGGCGGTGCAGACCGCGAGCACAGTCGGCACGCCGGCCTACATGGCCCCGGAGGCGTGGGACGGCAAGCTGTCGCCCGCCAGCGACCAGTATGCCCTGGCGACGAGCTACGCCGAGCTGCGTCTGGGGCGGCCGCCGTTCCAGGCTCTGAACGTGATGCAGTGGGTCCACTGCCACCTGCGGCAGGAGCCGGACCTGTCCCCCCTGGACGAGAGCGAGCGGCGGGCTCTGCTGCGGGCGCTGGCGAAAACTCCGGACCGGCGCTATCCGAACTGTACCGCCTTCGTCCGCGCGCTGACGAAAGCAATTCTGCAGCCGACGCTCCCGGAGCCGGAGCCGGCCCCTCCCGTGGTGCGCCCCGCCCCGCCCGGCGCCCGGCCGGCCGGCGCTGTGCCGCGGGCCGCACCGACAGCGACCGACAGGGACCAGGCAACACACCGGGCGACCGGCCCGGCGGCGCGCAAGCAGGGGACCAAACCCCTCCCGTCCGTCCTGCCCGCGAACGGGCCAGGGGCGATCACCGCTCGCGATACGCTGAGCGCCCACGCACGGACCGAACTCGACCCCATCCCGTCGGCCCGCAAGCAGCCGAAGAAAAAGGGCTCCCGGCCACGCTGGTACATCCCGGCGATCGTGATCGGCCTTCTCGTCGCCCTCGTCACCCCGCTGGCCTTCCTGGTTCCGCCGCTCCTGCGGATGAATGTCGGGCCGGGCAAGGACAAGCCCGCGCCGGTCCCGTTCGAGTGGGAAGTCAAGGGGGAGAAAGTCCCGGACCAGGACAAGGCCCAGCTACCGCCTGTCGTCGTCCCGCCGGTCAAGATCGACAAGGAGCCCCCCAAGGATCCAGACGTCAAGAAGCCGGAGGTGGCCCCGGAGAGGAAGGATCTCCCCGGCCTCCCGACCCTGGCCACTGGGAACCTGCTGTTGCTGGGGAATGAGGCTTCAGTCCGGGCGGAGCTGACCGCCACGGACCCCACGGACCGACAACGAACCACGTCGCCGTGCAAGGTCTACACCATCCAGTTCACCGCCGGCCGAACGTACCAGATCGACCTCGTCAGCGGCGACGCTACGCGCCTCGACGTCTACCTCCGGCTGGAGAGTCCGGAGGGGATGCACCTGATCGGGAACGATGACGGCGGCGGATACCCCAATTCACGCATCACCCATCTTTGCCAGCGCAGTGGAGCGTACCGGCTCGTCGTGACCAGTTACGCCCGCGCGACCGGCCCCTTCACCCTGCGTGTCGAGGAGCGCTAAACACCGCGCAAGGATAAGAGCTACTGGAGCAAACGCTGCGGGCGCGGACAGCATGGCTGCCACGGCGTTTGGTCCGGTAGTCCCTGGACTCACCGGGAGGTCTTCCCGCTCCATATGGCAGCGGGTGCATCCGGTCACCCCAACCCGCTGCACCCGCCCACACCGCACGCTGAATCACGGCTTCGCGAAAACGCTGTCGTCGAGCTTCTCGACTGGTGTCACGTCCGAAACCTCTATCTCCAGGAAGCGCTTGCCGTCGTTGTTGACGATGAGCTTCGTCGGCACCTTCAAGCCTCCCATGTCCTTGTAGTTGGGGAAAAGCTTCTCCTGCATCACCTCCATCATGGTGGTGGGGTCCGTGCCCTGGTACTCGGTCTTGCGCAGCAGGTGCGTCTTCTTGTCGAAGTACAGGTTCACGTCGCGTGTCCCTTCCTTCGTCACCCGCACCCCGACCGTGTCCCAGTCGCCGACCTTCACCTCGCCGAGGGGAGAGAGCTTGTAGCTCCTGTCCCGCAGCGCGATGAGGTTCGCCACCCTCTCCACCTGCATCACCGCGTGCGCTTCCTTCAGCTCCTTCTCGGTCATGTCCGTCGTCTTGCCCATCGTGCTGTTCCAGCCCTTCTTGCCGTTGACGACCTGGACCACCGAGAAGGTCATACCGTTGACCTCGATCTCGATGACGTTCTTCAGCTTGTCCGGCTCCTGGACCGAGGCTTCCAGCCCGAAGGGAAGTTCCATCCCCATGATGAAGACCTTGCCCTTGCCCTTGATGGTGACTGCTTTCGTGGCCTCCAACCTCTTCGCGCCGCCGTGGGCCTCGATGGCCTTGGCGACGAGGGCGCGGGCCTCGTCTTGCTGGGCGTGCAACTGCAGACCGACGCCCAGCCACAGGCCGAGCCCGACCACCAGCACCGTCTTGCGCATTCGACACCTCCGCGGGGAACGGACCACGGGTGCGGGCCTGGTCCGACGCCTCTCGGGACATCGGCAGACGGCGCACTTGAGATGAGAGTACTGCTCGTCAACCTTATTCGCCGGTCCCAGTACATTCTTGACGCGGCGTCCGGCGGAGAGCGTCCCTTGTCTTTCCCCCGCACCCCCCTGCCCCCCGCTCCCACCAGGGGAGAGGGGGAAAACCAGGAACCTACCGCCGGACCGTGACTCAGTTCGACTTGTACTCCCGCCCGCAAGTCCGCTATGTATACCCCCCGCCTGCTCCGTCCGTTTCAGGCGGGGCTGCCCGACGCCGGCCGCGGCCGCACTCCGGAACCACCCGCGCCGCACGCGCCACCCGTCTTCTGTCCAGGCCACGGAACGGCCTGCACCACCACTTCCACGCCGCACTGCCGGCGCCCAGGGAGGGGCCTCATGACCCACGCACCTACCCGTCTTGTCCTGTTGCTCGCGTTCGCCCTTTCGGCCGACCTTGCCCCCGCCGCCGAGCCGAAGAGGCCGGCCCGGCTCGACTCGTTCGGCGATGCCCTGCCGTCCGGCGCCGCCGCACGCCTCGGCACGGTCCGCTTCCGCCACGGGGACGGGGTTTGCGCGGTCGCCTTCGCCCCGGACGGGCGGTTCCTCGCCTCCATCAGTCGCGACCGCACCGTGCGCCTCTGGAATCCCGACACCGGCAAGGAGGTGCGCCGCTTCAAGGAACCCGACTGCGAGTTCTACGCCCTCGCCTTCGCCCCCGACGGCAAGACCCTGGCGGCGTCGGCCGCGGACCCGATCAAGGGTGGAAACGCGGCCGTCCGCCTGTGGGACGTGCGGACCGGCAAGGAGGTGCGCCGGTTCGAGGGGCACCAGCAGCCGGCCCACACCCTGGCGTTCGCGGCCGACGGCACGGCCCTGTACTCCGTCAGCAGTGGGGACGCGATTCGGTGGGACGCGCGGACCGGCCAGGAGCAGGCGCACTGGAAGATGCCCGGTCCGACCGCGTCCCTCGCTGTCGCCCCCGACCTCGACGTCCTCGTGTTCGCCGGCAGCGACACCGAGGACAGGGCCGTTCACGTCTGGGACGCGACCGGCGGCAAGGAGGTGCGGCACCTGCGCGGGCACCAGCGCGGCGTGACGACGGTCGCTCTCTCGGCGGACGGCCGGCTCGTGGCGTCCGCGAACTCGTTCGAGGCGATCCGGCTGTGGGACCGGCGCACCGGGAAACTGGTCCGCCAATTCGACATGCCGGCCGGCGGACCTGCCCTGGCGTTTGCCCCCGACGGCAAGCGGCTCGCGGCGGCATGCGGGCAGAC
Source organism: Gemmataceae bacterium (assembly GCA_020847555.1). The sequence continues at coordinate 34,561 of JADLBT010000058.1, read as the reverse complement.
TGGCCTGGTCCGGGTGTGGGACACGGCCACCGGCAAGGTGGTCGGGTCGCTGCGCGGCTACCAGGGGTGGGTGAACGGCCTCGCCTTCGCGCCCGACGGCAAGCGCCTCGCCCTGGCCGGCGCCGACACCCAGTCCGTCCATCTGTGGGACGTGGCCACCGGCAAGGATCTGCGCCCGCTGCGCGGCCACCGCGGGCATGTCGAGGCGGTCGCCTTCGCCCCGGACGGGCGCACGCTGGCGTCGGCCGGCGGCGACCGGCACGAGGAGGACACGGCCATCCGGCTCTGGGACGCGGCCGGCGGGGAGGAGGTGCGCCGCCTGGAAGGCCACCCCGGCAACGTCCACGCGCTGGCCTTCAGTCCGGATGGCAAGCTGCTCGCCTCCGGCGGCGAGAAGGAGGACTTCGTCCGTCTGTGGGACCACACGACCGGCAAGTGCGTGCGCCGGCTTCGCCGAGTGCCCGGCAAGGACGAGCGCGCGGCGGCCGACCACCGCGTCAGCGCGCTCGCGTTCGCGCCGGACGGTCGCGCACTGGCGGCGGCCGTGGACGAGGGCCACCTCGTCGTCTTCGACACCACCACCGGAGCGGAGCGCTGTCAGCTGGAGGGGCACGAGTCGCGCGTCACCTGCGTGGCGTTCAGCCCGGACGGCAAACTGCTCGCCAGCGGGAGCCTCGACCGGACCGCTCGGCTGTGGGATCTCGGGACGGGCAAGGAGGTGCGCCGCTTCGGCAAGCACGAGGACACGGTGCGCGCGGTCGCGTTCGCGCCGGCCCCCCTCCCGGGGGAACTGGACGGACCGACGAGGGCGGCGCCGCGGTGGCTGCTCGCGGTCGGCGCGTGCGACTGGGAAGGCGTCGGGTTGTGGGAGGTGGCGAGCGGCCGCGAGGTCGGGCACATTCCCATCGATCAGGGGCGGCTGCATCAGGTGGCGTTCGCGCCGGACGGCCGGTCGCTGGCGGTGGGCTGCGGCGCGGGCACGGTGACCGTGTACGAGGTCGCGACCTGCAAGGAGCGGCGCCGGCTGATCGGCCACACGTCGGGCGTGCGCGGGGTGGCATTCGCGCCCGACGGGACGGCGCTGGCGTCCGGCAGCGCCGACAGCACGGTGCTGCTCTGGGCGCTGACCGAACCGGCGCGTGTTGAAGCCGCGCGCCTGTCCCGGCGACAGCTCGAAGCACTGTGGGCCGACCTGGGGGGGGAGGACGCGGCGCGGGCCGAGCGGGCGGTCCGGGCGCTGCTGACCGCGCCTGCCGACACCGTGCCGTTCCTGCGCGAGCACCTGCGGCCGGGGCCGACCGTGTCGCGCGAACGTCTGACGCAGCTGCTGCGGGATCTGGACCACACGCGCTATCAGGTGCGCGACCGGGCGACGACGGAACTGGAGCGACTGGGCGAACTGGCGGAACCGCTGCTGCGCGGGCGTCAGGGCGAGCCGGCCTCGGCGGAGGCGCAGCGCCGCGTTCACCTGCTGCTGCGCCGACTCGACACCGCCACCCTGTCGCCGGTGACCTTGCGGGCGTTGCGGGCGTTCGAGGTGCTGGAGCGGCTCGGCACCGACGAGGCGCGGGCCGTCTTCGAGGACCACGCCCGGGCCGGCGCGGGGGCGCGTCTGGGCCAGGAAGCGTTGAGCAGCCTGGACCGGCTGTCGCGCCGCCGCTGACCCGGGGAAGCTGCTCTGTCAAAGCCCACGGGCCGCGTCCCGTGGGGCAGGCTCCCAACGCTTGGCCCACAGAACGCAGTCCGTGGACTTTAGGGAATGTGGTTGCCGTACCTTCTCACGGAGGTAATAATAATCTTCTGCGAATGGCCCTGACTCGACCTACCTGCCTGCCTGCCTGCCGGGGGGGTTGCCATGCCCTCCCATTGGTCCTCTGTCCGAGAGCAACGGCAACGTCCCGGCGCGGCGGAAACGCGCGCGGGGGTGGCGGCCGACGCGGGCGGTGGGCACAATAGGTAGGCCGGCGGCGGCGCGGCCAGATCACGGATCCCAGGACGCGGTTTCCCATGTACGCTCTCGGCGCGGCCGGCAACGCGGCCATCTTCTTCAGCTTCGGAGTCGGCGCGGTGATCGTCGGCCTGTGGGTTCTCTCCTACGCGGCCCACTCGTTCCTCGTCGTTCTGGAGAGCACGGCGGCCGGGCAGGACGAGGTGCGCTGGCCGGACGAGCCGATGTTCGACTGGCTCTGGAAGCTGTGGTATCTCGCCTGGCTGGTCGGGTTCTGGCTGGTGCCGGTGTGGTTCCTCCTCGACGGCGTGTTCACTCGCCTGCTCGGGCTGCCGGCCGTCGGCGTCTACCCCCTCCTGGTCATTGTTATCTGGCTCCTCTTTCCGGTCAGCCTGTTTTCCTCGCTCAGCGCCAACGTGCGCTGGGCAGTCCTGCGGCCGGCGATCCTCCGGCAACTGTTCCGGCAAGGCCACGTAATGGTGGTCGTGTGGCTGATCGCCGGCGGGCTGGTGGTCGGGGCCGGGGTGCTCGGATACCTCGCCCTGCGGCTGGAGACCTGGCTGCTCCTGCCGGTGGCCGGGCTGGCCGGGGCGACGGTCCTGCTGCTCTACGCCCGGCTGCTCGGGCGCGTCGCGTGGCTGCTCGCCGACCAGCCGCGCAAGAGGCGGAAGAAGAAAAAGCGCGTCGCGGCGGAGGTGCCGGGCGGCGACCCGGCGCCCATCCCCCAGCGCGTGGAGCCGCTGTCGAACCTGCCGCCCCTGCCGCTGGAGGGCGTCACCCTGACCCCGGAGGCGGTGAAGGTCGTCCCACAGCCCATCCCCGTGCGGGAGGATGAGTGGGCGCCGGCGACGCCATACGGCGTCCAGGACGACCCGCCAGCGGTGCGGCCGGCCCCGCCGTCCTTCCCCCGGCCCACCCCGGAGGCCGATGCCTACGGGGTGCGGGAGGAGGAGCCGGCGGCCCCGGTCCCGCTGGCGGTGGACGGCCACCGCCCCATCGGGGTCGAGGTCTCGATGCCGACCGGACCGGGCCGACCGCTGTCGCCCGGTGAGGAGCCGCCCGCGCCCGCTCCGCTTGAGATGCGGTTCCTGGAATCGACCACGCCGCCCCCGCCCGCCCGGCCCCTGCTCAGCGGGGTCTACACCTTCCCGTGGTATCCCGCCTCGCTCCATGCGTGGATCTACCTGTCGCTGACCGGGTGTGTCTTCGGCGCGCTGATGCGGGTGATGCTCCTCACCTGGCCGTTCGATTGAGGGCGGCACGCGGCGCTTCCGCATTGCGTGGGGCCAGCCGGGGTGCTAGCATATCCCCTTGCTCCCGACCACGGACGGTGCCCGGTTCACGGAGGAACACCATGCGGGTCGCGCTCCTCAGTCACAACGCGCAGGCCGGCGACGCCATCGGCAACCAGGTGGCCGAGAAACTCGCCTTCTTCCTCGACCGCGGGGCCGACGTCCGCGTCCTCGTCGAGTCCGACCGCGACCTGCACCCCGCCGTCCGCCCGCACTGTCGTACCCTCCGCCCGGAGGACCACCGCGGGCCGGAGTGGGCGTTCATCGCCGCCTGCGACCTCGTCATCGCCGAGTACGGGCAGTACTACCCCTCGCTCCAGCTGCTGCCGCTGCTGGCCGGCGGGCGGCCGCGTCTCCTCATCGACTACCACGGCGTCACGCCGCCCGAGTTGTGGGGCCTGCAAAACCGCGAGGCCCTCGATCGAGGCGTCCACCAGCGCGGCCTGACGTGGTGTGCCGACGGCGTCCTCGTCCACAGCACCTACACGCACCGGGAATTGCTCGCGCGGTGTGGGCTGCCCGCCGAGCGGCTCCACCGTCTCGCTTTCCCCGTTGACCTCGACAGCTTCCGCCCCGGCCCCTCGACCCACTGGCGGCGGACGCTGGGGCTGGAAGGCGCCCGGGTGGTGCTGTTCGTCGGCCGCCTGGCCCCGAACAAGCGCGTCCCGCTGCTGGTGGAGGCGCTCGCGCGCCTGCGCGACCTGGAGCCGCCGGTCCACGCCCTCATCGCCGGCACGACCGCGGACCTGTACCGCGCCGAGGCACGCCGCTGTCGCGACCTCGCCGCGAGACTGGGTGTCGCGGATCGGGTCCACTTCCTCGGCCACCTCACGGGCGAACGGCTCGTGGACGCCTACCGGGCGGCGGACGTGTTCGTCACGCCGTCCGCGTGGGAGAGCTTCTGCATCCCGGTCCTGGAGGCGATGGCCTGCGGCGTGCCGGTCGTCGCGGCCCGCGCCACCGCCCTGCCCGAGACGGTCGGCGACGCCGGCCTGACCTTCCGCCCCGAGGACACGGACGACCTGGCGCGGCAGCTGCGCCGGGTGCTGATGAGTGAGAGGGAGCCCCAAAGCCCCCGGGTGGCGCCCCGTGGGCCAAGTTTGAGACTGTCCACCCACGGGGCGCCACCCGGGAGCTTTGCGCGCCAGCGGGTCGCCATCGTCTCCTTCCGGTACGGGACCGACTTCGCGGGCGGGGCGGAGGCGTCGCTGCGCACCATCGCCGAGGCGCTGCGCGACGCCGGTTCCGCAGTCGAGGTGTTCACCACCTGCGTCCGGCACGAGAGCGTCTGGACCGACGAGCTACCGGCGGGGACCACGGTCCTCGGCGGTATCCCGGTCCACCGCTACCCGATGGACCCGCACGACCGGCCCCGCCACCTCGAAGCGGTGCGCGCGGTCTGGCAGGCGGAGGGGCGCGTCGGGCCGGACGCCGAGGCGGCGTACCTGCGTCATTCGATCCATTCGTCGGCGCTGATGGATGCCTTGACGCGACGCGGCGCGGAGTTCGACGCCATCCTGACCGGGCCGTACCTCTACGGGCTGACCTGCGACGTCGCCCGTGCGTTGCCGGAGCGGACGGTCGTCGTGCCGTGTTTCCATGACGAGGCGCTGGCGCGGCTCGGCGCGTGGCCGGAGGTCTACGGCCGGGCGGGCGGGCTACTCTACCACAGTCCCGAGGAGCAGCACCTTGCCGAGGCCGAGCTGGGGCTGAACCACCCCGGCGCGGTCTGCATGGGCACCTACCTCGACACCGGGCAAGCGGGCGACGCGCGGGCCGGGCGTGAGGTGGTCGGGGTGATGGGGCCATACGTCGTCTACGCCGGCCGGTACTCGCCGCAGAAGGAGCTGCCGGCCCTGTTCGAGCACGCCCGCCGGTATCACCGGGAACGGCCGGGGCGGTTCACCTTCGTCTTCCTGGGGCAGGGGCCGGTGCCGATCCCGGCCGAGCCGTGGGCGCGCGACCTGGGGTTCGTGGACGAGCGGACGAAGCGCGATGTCCTGGCGGGGGCGGCGGCGCTGATCCAGCCGTCGCCCTACGAGTCGCTCTCGCTCGCCGCCCTGGAAGCGTGGGCGCAGGGGGTGCCGGTGCTGGCGGACGCGCGCTGCGCGGTGCTGGCGGGCCACCTGCGTCGTTCCGGCGGGGGGCGGGCGGTGGACGGGTACGACGGGCTCGCCCGGGCGCTGGACGAGATGTGGGAAGCGCCCGACGTGTGGCACGCGATGGGCGAGCGCGGCCGGGTCCACGTCCGCGCCGCGTTCGGGTCGCGCCCGGCGTTCGTGGAGCGCGTCCAGGAGGCGCTGCGCGGGCTGAGCGCTCCGGTAGCGGAGCAGATGCGGCGGCGCGGGCTGGAGCGGGCGGCGCGGTTTGGTCGGGCCGCGTGGCGCGAGCGCTTCGCCGCGGTCGTCGAGCAGGTGCTCGACGCCGCCCCGAGGCCGCACCACTGCGCCGTCGAGGTGCGGCCGAAGCGGGCCGAGCACGCCGTCGCGGCCGGCGCCCGGGCGTTCCTGGTCCCGGTCCGCGTGCTCAACCGGGGGACGCACCCGCTGACGGCGGACGGGCCGGCGCGGGCCGTGCTGCGCTGCCGGGTGGCGGACGAGGAAGGACAGCCGGTCGCGGGCGGGACGGAGGCCGTGCCGCTCCCAGGGCTGCTCGCCCCGGGCCGGGCGCTGACGGCGGCGATGCCGGTGCCGGTGCCGCCCTCTCCGGGCGCCTACCGCGTGGCGCTCTGGGTCGAGCGTGCGGACACCCCGGAGGCGGGATCGGCCACGATGGGCGAATTCCGGCTGGCGGTGGAAGGGCAGGGGTGCGACGACGGGGCCTGCTCTGCGGCCCTGGACGCGGCCCACACGGCGCTGATCGAGGCCGGCCGGGTGCAGCAACTCCCGACCGACTACACCGACGTCACCGAGGGGTTGTTCGCGCCGCTCAAGCGGCGGGTGAAGCGCAAGCTGCTCGGCAATTTCAAGCACGCCTACGTCGATGTGCTCTCCCGCCAGCAGTCGGGCTTCAACGGCCGGCTCCTCGCGGCCGTGCAGGAACTGACCGAGTGCTGCGCCACGCTCGACCACGCCGTTCGGGTGCTGCTGCAGCGCGTGGCCGAGCTGGAGGGAAGAGAGGCGAAAGGCGAGGGGCCGAGTTCGGTACTCGGTACTCGGTACTCGGTACTCGGTACTGCCCCCGCGCCCTGCGCCGCTCGGTCCGCAGAGGCGCAGGAGGCGCATCCATGAAATGCCTGGTCACCGGCGCCGCCGGGTTCATCGGGTCGCACCTGTGTGAGCGGCTGCTGCACGCGGGGCACGAGGTCGTCGGGCTTGACGCCTTCATCCCCTACTACCCGCGGCCGCTCAAGGAGGCGAACCTGACGGCGGCGCTGCGCCACCCCGCGTTCACCTTCCACGCCCTCGACCTGCGGCACGACCCGCTCGACGCGGCGACCGACGGCGTCGAGGCGGTCTTCCACCTGGCGGCGATGCCGGGCCTGGCGAAGAGCTGGACCGAGTTCGAGCTGTACCAGAGCTGCAACCTGACCGCGACGCACCGGCTGCTGGAGGCGGTGCGCGCCTGCCCGCGCCTGCACCGCTTCCTCTGTGTCTCGACCTCCAGCGTCTACGGCCGCTTCGGGTCCGGGGACGAGCAGCTGCCGGCGCGGCCAATCTCGCCATACGGGGTGACGAAGCTGGCGGCCGAGAACCTGTGCCGCGCCCACGCGGAGGAGCGCGGCCTGCCGCTGGTGGTGCTGCGCTACTTCTCCGTCTACGGCCCGCGCCAGCGTCCCGACATGGGCTACCACCGCTTCATCGCGGCCCTGCTGGCGGGGGAACCGATCGTCGTCTACGGGGACGGGCTGCAGGTGCGCGGCAACACGTACATCGCCGATTGCGTCGAGGCGACGGCACTGGCGCTGGAGGCGCCGGTAGGCGAGACGTACAACGTCGGCGGCGGCGAGGCGGTCACCGTCTGGGACGTGCTGCGCAAGCTGGAGCAGCTGACGGGGCGCCAGGCCCGGGTGCGCCAGGAGGCGGCGCGTGCCGGGGACCAGCGCTACACCTTCGCCGACACGACGAGGATTGCCCGCCATCTTGGGTGGCGGCCGCGGACCGGGATGGACGAGGGGCTGGCGGAACAGGTGGCGTGGCAGCGCAGCCTCGGGCAGCAGTGGGCGGCGTGAGGGCTGGGGGCAAGGGTCTTGTGCAAGGGCCACAGGGCGCCACCCGTGGGCCTTGCACAAGGCCCTTGCCCCTGGCTCAGGCTGTCCCCTCGTATCCAATCTCCCGCAGCAACTCGGGCGTCAGCACGAACGGCACCGGCGGAACAATCCCCAGCCGGAAGTGCGGCAGCAGTTCCTGAGCGGTGATCGGCTCAATTCGATCCAGCCACCCGCACGACCACGCGAGCAGGCCGAGCAGGCGCTCGGCGGTCACTCCCGCAACTCGCAGCGCAGACAGGCGCGTATCGCCGTGCCGCTTCGCGAGCCGCCGGTTGTCGGGACCGACCACCAGGGGGACGTGCGCAAACGACGGTGGAGGTAACCCAAGCGAGCGATAGAGCAGCAGCTGCCGCGGCGTGGACGGGACGAGGTCGTCGCCGCGTACCACCTCGGTCACGCCCATCGCCGCGTCATCGACGACCACCGCCAGCTGATACGCCGGCGTGCCGACCGACTTCCAGACAACGAAATCCCCGCCCATCTCCGCGGCCGACACGCGCGTCGGCCCGCGGAACGCATCCACGAATTCCCCCGCCTGCGCCCCGACGCGGAAACGCCAGGCATACGGCCGCCCCTCCAGCGCATCGGCGTCCGCCGCGCACCGCCCGGCGCACGTGCCGGGGTAGACCGGCCCCTCATGGTCGGCGTGCGGGGCGCTGGCGGCGCGCTCCACGTCGCCGCGCGTGCAGATGCAGGGATAGACCAGTTCCTGCTCGCGCAGCCGCCGCAGTGCCGCCTCGTAGAGCGGGAGCCGGCCGGTCTGGACGACCGGCCCCTCGTCCCAGTCCAGCCCGAGCCAGCCCAGGTCGGCGCACGCCTGGTTGGCCGCGCCGGGCTTGACGCGCGGCGAGTCGATGTCCTCGATGCGCAGCGCCACGGCCCCGTCGCGCGACCGCGCCGACAGCCACGCGACCAGGTACGTCCGCGCGTTGCCGACGTGCTGGGCGCCGGTCGGCGAAGGCGCGAGCCGCCCCTTGACCCGGGACAGGGCCGACGGCGGAGCGGTCGCGCTGGTCACGGCTGTTGCGAACATGCGGAGGACTGCCGTCACGGAGAGGAGTCGCGCCGCCGCGCGTCGAGCAGTGCGGCCCCCCGGACCGGCAGCGTCGGAAAACCGTCACGGAAGGCTGGCACTGCCAGGAGCAGCAGGCGCTCCTGGCCCGGCAGCGCCGGCGGCACACGCTCGCCGGCCGCTCCCACCTTCGCCTTGCCCTTCGCCTTGCCCTTGCCCTTCTTGCCGAACGGGGCGTCCGGGGCGTTCACCGTCGGCAGCCGGGCGGCGAGATCCTTCTTGAGTTCGACGTACCGCGGATCCTTCGCGAGGTTCTTCCACTCCAGCGGATCCGCGTCGTGATCGTACAGCTCCTCGGCGCCGTCCTGGTAGCGGATGTAGCGCCAGCGCTCGGTGCGGACGGTGTGGTTGTTGCGCCCGTGGGTGGTGATCGACGGGTGGTCCCACGGAGCCTGCGGGTCGCGCAGGAGCGGGACCAGGCTGTGCCCCTCCAGTCCCTTCTTCGCGGGCAGGCTGCAAAGCCCAAGCACGGTCGGGTAGAGGTCCAGCAGGTTGACCGTGCGGGCGCAGCGCTGGTCGGGCCGGGTCGTGCCCGGGACCGCGATCGTGAGGGTGACCCGGGTCGCCTGCTCCCACAGGGCGAACTTGCGCCAGTGCTCCTTCTGCCCGTGGTGCCAGCCGTGGTCGCTCCACAGGATGACGATCGTGTTGTCCGCGTAGGGGCTCCGGGCGAGGGCATCGAGCAGGCGGCCGAGCTGGGCATCCATGTACGAGCCGGCGGCGAGGTATGCCTGGACTGCCTCCTTCCACAGGCCGGCCTTGACGATCTGGGCGTGATCCCCCTGCGGCTTGGCCATCTTGATGCCGGCCGGCGGGATGTCGTCGAGGTCGGTGGCGAGAACCTTCGGCAGCTGGACCTTGTCGAGCGGGTGCATGTCGAAGTATTTTTGCGGCGCGTGCCACGGCAGGTGCGGCTTGATGTACCCGACTGCGAGGAAGAACGGTTTGGCGTGCTTCTCCTTCAGCTTGCCGACCGCCCAGTCGCTCAGCTGGCCGTCCGTCAGGTCGCTGTCGCCGGCCTTCCTCAGCGGACCCCAGGTCATGTTGCCGCCGATGCCGCGGGCGGGGGTGTCCTTCGCGGGGGCCTTGTTCTTCGGGAAGGTGTACTCGTCCCACGCCCTGGCGTCGTTGCTGTGGAAGATTTTCCCGCCGCCGAGGACGAGGTAGCCGTTCGCGCGCAGGTACTGCATCAGGGTGACCGCGTCGGGCAGGGCCGGCCGCCACGGCTGGCTGTTGAGGTAGACGCCGGTGGTCGAGGGACGCATGCCGGTGAGCAAGGCGGTGCGCGACGGGTTGCACGCCGGAGCGGCGCAGTAGGCGCGGGTGAACACCATGCCGCGCTTCGCCAGGCGGTCGAGGTTCGGGGTGCGCGCCTGCGGGTGGCCGCCCAGGACACCGACCCAGTCGTTCAGGTCGTCGATGGCGATGAACAGAACGTTCGGCCGCTTCGCCGGCTGGCCCGCGCCTTTTTTCTCCTGGGCGCGGGCGGCGGGAGCGGCCAGCAGCAGGACCACGGCGACGCCGAGAAGCCTGGTTCTCATGGTGCAGCCTTTCGGGGGTGAGGTGAAGCAGGGCACCCGCACCGCCCGGTCGAGGCGGGTGCCCCACGCGGCATCACTATACCCCGCGGCCGCGGCGCGTCCAACGAATATCAATATCCCACTTACCAGCCCGTCGCTGGCGCTCTGGGCTGGTGCGAGCGCCAGCGACGGGCTGGCAGGGCAGCACCGCGTTAGACCCGCCCGCGGCGGCGCTCCTTCGCGGGCAGGATCTCCAGACACGTCGTCCACCAACCGCTGAGCACGGTCGTCACGAACTCTTCCGGCAGTCCCTCGTCGCGCATCTCCCGCGCCAGCCGCTCGTGGTCGTATGCCACCGGCACGAACTCCACCGCGAAATCCGGCCGCGCTTCCACGAGCGCATACCAGACGTTCGTCCGCCCGTCGTTCTCCGGGCGGCCAAGCACGCCGACGTTGACGTGGTGACAGTCCGCGCCGAGGCGCCGGTGCCACTTGATGCCGGTGTGTGTGGCGAGGATCGCGTCGGTGTCGTGGACGGCGCACAGGTGTTCGAGGAAGCGGGTTGATGTCGTCGATTCCCAGAGGAACTCGTTCATCTTTCGCGGGCTGCCGTGGCACAGCAGCACCCGATACCGGCCCAGCCTCAGCCGACGCTGCTCCGGCAGGGCTTTCATCCACGCCCGGTTGGCGGGGCTCGTGTTCGCGAAGGTGTACCTGTAACTGAGCCGGGCGAAGTGGTTATCGCGCGGGTCGGTGTAGCCGCACTGGCAGTCCGCCAGCCCGTTGCCGATCGAGTTGTCGTAGTTGCCCTGGATGCAGCGAACGCCGTGCTCGCGCAGCAGCGGGAAGACGCGGTCCGGGTGGGGACCGAACGCGCCGAGGTCGCCGAGGCAGTAGATCGCCTCGGCGCCACGATTCTGCGCGTCGCGCAGGGCGGCCGCAAGTGCCAGGTGGTTGCTATAGATCCCCCCAAAGACGGCGATGCGCGTGAACTCATCCATTTCCCTGCCTCCCTCCAACCCCTGCCGGGCTGACACCGCGCGGATTTCGGGATACGCACTGGACTTCCCGGTCCGTTGTGCGATAATCGCAATCTCTCGTGGAGGACTGATTTCTGTCCCACCTTCACTGTTCCTACCCAAGGAGACCGGCATGACACGCCTCCTCCGTCCCGGCCTGACGCTCGCCGTCCTGGCAGTCGCCCTGACCGTGTACGCGGCCGATCCCCCGCCCGCGGGCAAGGTCGCCATCGGCGCGCAGGCTCCCGCCTTCCAGATCAAGACCCCGTCGGGCCAGACGGTTGATCTCGCGAAGCTAACCGAGAAGGGTCCGGTGCTGCTGCGCCTGACCTGCGGCTGCTCCGGCTGCGACAAGGAACTGGCCTACTTCCAGCAGATCCACGACGCCTACAAGTCGCAGGGCTTGACGAGCCTGTTCATCTTCCGCGAGCCCGACGCCAAGGTCGCCAAGTACGCGGGCGACAAGAAGCTGAACATGCTCTACGCCGTCGATACCAAGGGCGCCACCTGGAACGTCTTCCAGACAAAGACGATGCCGACGAACTTCCTCATCGAGAAAGGCGGCAAGATCGTCGCCATCGCCGCCGGCTGCGACCCGAGCGGGCTGCTCGCGAACCGTGTCTCCGCCACGGCCGCCAAGGTGGTCGGGAGCGATCCGGTCAACGTGAAGGACAAGGTCAAGCAGCAGAAGAAGTAACGCTTTGAGCTGATGCCCAGTGGGCAGTGGACAGAGCAGAATGCTGTGTCCACTGCCCACTGGCTGCGCGCTCACAGGATACCGTATTCAGCGAACACCTCGCGCACGCTGCGGCCGCGCGCCAGCTCAGCCCGGACGCGGTTCTCCCCGGTGGCCTTCTCCAGCGCCAGCGGGAACGCCCGGTCGGCCAGACCAGCGGGCACCACGACCACCCCGTCCACGTCGCCGAAGACCCAGTCGCCCGGCGACACGACGCACTCGCCGACGCGGATCGGCTCGCCGTGGCTGATGGCGTCGAGCCGGCCCTTCGAGTCGAGCGGGCAGAAGCCGGCGGCGAACACCGGGAAATCGAGCGCGACGATCTTCGCCGTGTCGCGCGTCAGGCCGTCGATGACTGCCCCGACCGCCCCGCGCGCCCGGCAGGCGGTCGAGAGCAGCTCGCCCCACAGGGCGCTGCCGCGGTCGCCGTTGGTGGTCGCGACGAGGACGTCGCCCGCCCCCAGCAGGTCGATGCACTCCATCTCCACCGCGTAGGGGTGCCGCGGTTCGGCCGCGACCGTGACCGCGCTCAGCGTGCGCGCCCGGCCGAACAGCTTCCACCCGGGCGCCAGCGGCCGCAGGTACGCCGGCAGGGCACTGCTGCGGTGGCCGAGCGCGTCGAGCACGTCGGCGAGGACGGAGCTGGTCAGGACGTTCGCTTGCGGCCCGTACAGGGTCCGGATGTCGGTCATGGCTTCTCCAGGGGCGCGCTCCGCGGGACGAACGACAGGAGCCACGGATGCTGCCGGGTCAGGCGTCGCACCAGGTCGGCGTCGGCCGGCCACGGGTTGGCGCGCGGCTCGGGCGGCGGCAGCCGGCTCCGCGACCCTGCCCCGGTCGGCCCGACGACGCGGGCGGGCGCGGCCGCTGAAGTGAAATCCTACCAAGCCCACGGCCAGAAGGGAACGACCTGTGTCCCGCGCTTACGCTGCGGGCTCGGACACGCAGGGCGAATTCCGCTACCCTGTCGAGAGAGCATTTCCTCCCGAGGACACCCAATGGCCGCACTGCCCGTCACCCGTGTCGTCCTGTACAAGCATGGCGTCGGCTACTTCGAGCGCGAGGGCCCGGTCGAGGGCGACGCCGCCCTGCGCCTGACGTTCCGCCAGCGCGAGGTGAGCGACGTCCTCAAGTCGCTCACCGTCCTCGACCTGGACGGCGGCCACGTCGCGTCCGTGTCCTACGACTCGACCAAGCCGCTGGAGCAGCTCCTCGCTGACATCGCCCTGTCAATCCCGGACCAGGGGAGCCTGGTCGGCCTGCTCCCGCAGCTCAAGGGGGCGCGCGTCGCCCTGCACACCGGGGTGGACGAGCCGGTCGAGGGCAGCCTGCTCGGCATCGACACGACCGAGCGGCAGACAGGCGACGGCATCGTCAAGGTGGTGCTGGTGTCGGTCCTGACCGATGGCGGGGAGGTGCGCTCGTTCGACCTGCACCGCCTCGCCGGCCTGAAGGTGCTCGACGCCGGGCTGCGCCGCGACCTCGACTACTACCTGCGCACCCAGCTGTCGGCGAAGAAGAAGGATGCGCGCACGTTCACGTTCTTCGCCCAGGGCCAGGGGCGGCGCACCGTGCGGCTGAGCTACACGCTGGAGGCGCCCGTCTGGAAGGCAACGTATCGCATCCTCCTCGGCGAGGAAGGTAGGCCGCCGATGATCCAGGGATGGGCGGTGGTGGACAACACGCAGGACGAGGACTGGGAGAACGTCCGCCTGTCGCTGGTGGCCGGGCTGCCGGTGTCGTTCGTCCACGACCTGTACACGCCGCGCTACATCCGTCGGCCGGTGGTCGAGGTGAAGGAGACGACGGGTGTGCTGCCCCCGGAAGTGGAAGCAGGGATGGCGCTGGGGGGCGAGAAACTTGGGGGGATACTCGAAGAGGTGCTGCACGCCGCGGCGGCCGACCCTGCCGTCGCCCAGCAGTTGGGGAGGGTCAGGGCGGCCGCGCCCGGGGGCATGCTCGCCATGAAGAGCGCCATCAGTTCGACCCTCGCGCAGGTGCGCGAACGGAAGCTCGGCGACCTGTTCGAGTACGAGATCGAGCACCCGGTCACGATTCGCCGCAACCAGTCCGCCCTGGTGCCGATCGTCCTGCGGCCGTTCGAGGGGCGCCCGGTCCTGCTGTACAACAAGGCGGCCCGGGCCGAGAACCCGATGCGTGCCGTCGAGTTCAAGAACACCACCGGGCTGACGCTGGAGGGCGGCCCGGTCACGGTCCTGGAGGGCGGCAGCTACGTCGGCGAGGCGATGCTGGAGACGGTCAAGCCGGACGAGCAGCACCTCGTCCCCTACGCGGTCGAGCTGAGCGTGCGCGTCCTCGACAACGTCGATTCGCACGAGGGGACGGTGACGCGCGTCGTGATCCGCAATCGCATGATGTCGCTCTTCCGCGTGCAGGAGAGCCAGACCGCCTACACGTTCGACAACCGGGCCAGCGCCGAGCAGGTCGTCTACCTCGACCACCCGCGGCAGGCGGAGTGGCACCTGCACGACACGCCCGCGCCGCACGAGACGACCGAGAGCTACTGGCGCTTCCGCTTCGCCCTCGCGCCCGCCGCGGTGACGCGCTTCGTGGTCCGCGAGCGCTACACCTGCCACTACGACCACGGCCTGACGGACCTGAACGAGCGGCAACTCGGCTTCTGGATGCAGCAGCGCTACTTCGACGCGCGGACAGAGCAGGTGCTGCGCCAGGTCGTCGCGCAGCGCCAGCAGGCGGGCCAGGCCGAGCAGCAGATTGTCCGCCTGCGCGAGGAGCGCGAGACGATCCACAACGAGCAGCGCCGCATCCGCGAGAACCTGCAGAGCCTCGGCGACCGGCCGACCGAGAAGGAGCTGCGCGAGCGGTTCGTGCGCACGCTGAACACGCAGGAGGACCGGCTGGAGCGAATCGACGAGGAGATCCGCGCGCACACGACGACGCGCGACGCCTGCCATGCGGCGATCAGCGAACTCCTCGGGAGGCTGGAGTACGACGCGAAGCTGTGAAGCCGGGCGTGCCTCTTGCACACAGACGTGCGGGGCAGACAGCCGTGCCTGCCCCCACGGCCCCGATCCCCTCATGCAGGTTCAAGGGGGATGGTGGGCAACCGTTACCTGTAAAACCCACGGGTGGCGGCCCGTGCGCTTTAACTCCCCCTCACCCGCAGGGGTTTTCACCTTGAGCGCGTTGGAGTATCTCTGGATGTAGGACCGACTTGACACGCCTCCGCGGCCGCGCTACAGTAGTCCGACCGGAGGATGCAGCTTTCTCAGGAGCGCTTCAGGACGCCCCGCGGCGTCGAGTGAAACACAATGCAGCCATCTGTGATGCCGAAAGGCAGCGAACACCACGAGGTCCGAGCGGTGGACTTCTCGCGGATCGCGCAGGATCTCCAGATCCGCAAGATCCAGGTCGAAGCGGTCGTTCACCTCCTCGACGAGGACAACACCGTCCCCTTCATCACCCGCTACCGCAAGGAGCGCACCGGCGGGCTCAACGAGGACGTGATCCGGCAGATTCAGAGCCGCGTCACGCTGGCCCGCCAGCTCGCCGAGCGGAAGCAAACGATCCTCCGCAGTATCGAGGGCCAGGGGCGGTTGACCGACGAGTTGCGCCACGCCATCCTCGCCGCCGACACGTCCAAGCGCCTCGAAGACCTGTACCTGCCCTACAAGCCCAAGAAGCGGACCCTCGCCACCATCGCCCGCGAGCGCGGCCTCGAACCGCTCGCCGTGGCGGTGTGGTACAGGTTCCCCGAGGCGGTCAACCTGGAGGAACTGCTACCGTCCCTGGTGAACGCCGAGAAGGAACTGCATACGGTCGAGGACGTCCGCGCCGGCGTCCAGCACATCCTCGCCGAGTGGGTCGCCGAGACGGCCGACGTCCGGGCCGCCAGCCGGCATGTGCTGTGGGAGACGGGCAAGCTGCGCTCCGCCAGGAGCGAGAAGCTTCCGGAGGGGCAGGGACTGGAGTACAAGGACTACTTCCAGTTCACCGAGTCGGCGCGGCAGATCCCGCCGCACCGCATCCTCGCCCTCAACCGCGGCGAGAAGGAGAACGCGCTCAAGGTCAGCATGGAGTGGAACGGGGACGCCGTCCGTGCCCTGGCTCTGCGGGCTCTCGCAGAGTCGCTGCTGCGGCTGCCAGCCCAGCCGCCGAGCCCCCAGACGCCGCCGGCCCCCGCCACCGCCGCGCCCGAGGCGCCGCCCACCGAGAGTACGGCCCCGCCTGCCGAGGGAGCGCCGGCCGAAGCAGCGCCCGCCGAGGGAGCGATGGCGCCGCCCGAGCCCACGCCGGCTCCGGCTGCCGAGCCTGCGGCGGTCCCACCGCCGGCTGTTCCCGCCCCGCCGCCGGGTCCGGTCGTCGAGGGCGAACCGCTCATGCCGGATGCGCCTTACCGCACCCCGCACGCCGCGTTCCTGCGCCAGGTGATCGATGACGCCCTCGCCCGGTTACTGCTGCCGAGCCTGGAAAACGAGATCCGCAAGGAGCTGAGGGAGGAGGCAGAAGCCCACGCGGTCGGCATCTTCGCCCGGAACCTGCGCAGCCTGCTCCTGCAGCCGCCGCTGCACGGCCGCCGCGTGCTGGCCATCGACCCGGGCTTCCGCACCGGCTGCAAGGTCGCCGCCCTCGACGAGACAGGCAACCTGCTCGAAGACGTGGTCGTCTTCCCGCACACCCCGCACGGCAAGAAGGGCAAGGGCGACCGCGGCGACAAGGGCCAGCCTCCTGCCCCGCAGCAACAGCCGGCGCCGACCGCAGAGGCGCCGCCGGCACCGGCCGCGGAAGCGCCGCCCGCGCCTGCTCCCGAGGCTGCGCTTGCCCAGGCTCCGGAGGCGGGTGCGGAACCTGCTCCCCCGGCCGACGCCCCCGCCGCCGACCCGTCCGCGACCGCTCCCGCGGAGGCCGCACCCCCCGCACCCGAGCCGACGAAGGAAGCGCCGCGGCTCAGTCGCCGGGACGAGGCCAAGGGTAAGGTCCACGACCTGATCAAAAAACATAACCTCAACGTCATCGCCATCGGCAACGGCACCGCCTGCCGCGAGACGGAGGAGTTCGTCTCCGAACTGATCGCCGAGCGGCTGCCCGACCTCGCCTACGTCATCGTCAACGAGGCCGGCGCCAGCACCTACTCGACCAGCTACGGCCGCGAGGAGTTCCCAAATCTCGACGCGACGCTGCGCAGCACCGTCTCCATCGGCCGCCGGCTGCAGGATCCGCTGAGCGAGCTGGTGAAGGTCGATCCGCAGAACATCGGCGTCGGCCTGTACCAGCACGACGTCAACCCCAGGTACCTCAAGGAATCGCTCGAGGGCGTCATCGAGTCGTGCGTCAACCAGGTCGGCGTCGATCTGAACACCGCGAGTGTACCGCTGCTGCGCCATGTGTCGGGCCTGAACCAGATGGTGGCGCGCGACCTCGTCGAGTTCCGCAAGCAGAACGGGCCGTTCCGCAACCGCGAGCAGCTGATGCAGGTGCCGAACATCGGTCCGGCCCGGTACACGCAGGCGGCCGGCTTCCTCAAGATCGTCAGCGCCGACAACCCGCTCGACCGCACCTGGATCCATCCGGAAAGCTACGGCGTCACCCAGCGCATCCTCGCGGAGCTGGGCTACAGCCTGGACGTCATCGAGGACAGGGGGCGTACCGACGAGTTCCAGCAGAAGCTGAAGAGCCTGGTTCCCACCGACCTGGCGGCCCGCCTGGAGGTGGGCGAGCCGACGGTGCGCGACATCCTCGATGCCCTCGCCCGGCCGGGGCGCGATCCGCGCGAGGATCTGCCGCCGCCGATCTTCCGCAAGGGCATCCTCAAGCTGGAGGATTTGACCCCCGGAATGGAGCTGAAGGGGACGGTGCTGAACGTGGTCGATTTCGGCGCGTTCGTGGACATCGGCCTGAAGGACAGCGGCCTGGTCCACATCAGCCAGATGGCCAACCGCTACATCAAGAGTCCCTACGACGTGGTGGCGGTCGGCGACGTGGTCACGGTCTGGGTGCTGGCGGTGGACAAGGAGCGGCACCGCGTGTCGCTGACGATGATCAAGCCGGGGACCGAGCGCCGGCCGCCGGAGCGCAAACCTGCGCCGCCGGTCCAGCAGCAAGGCGGCCCGCCGCGCGGCGCCCGCCGGCCGCCACCGCAGCAACGTCCTCAGGGGCATGGCGCCGGCGCCGGCCAGGGTCGAGGCCCGGCCCGCGGTCCGGGTCGCACCGGCGGCCCCCCGCGTCCGCGCCCTCAGCCGCAGGCGGGCGAGCAGGGGGGCGCGGAAGGGGCGCCGGCGCGTTCGGCCCAGCCCCCACCCCCGCCGCCTCGCAAGCCGCGCCGCTCGGCCCCCGCGCCGAAACTGTCGCAGGCCGCGCTGGAGGGCAAGGCGCCGCTGCGCACCTTCGCCGAGCTGAGCGCCTTGCTCCAGGCCAAGCAGGCGCCCCCGCCGCCGCGCGGCGTCCCGACCCCCGAGGGGCAGACCGGGACGGAGGCCACGCCGCCGCCACCGCCCGCGCCGGAGGAGCAACCGGCCGAGACCACCCCGGTCCCGGCCCAGAGCGGCGAGCAGACGCCTCCTGGTTGATTGCGGGCGAGGCGCTTTACCAGGACCATCCAAAGCCCACGGGACGCCACCCGTGGGCTTTGGGGTGGAAACAGGTCAGCGCCGCCTCGCCTCGGCGTACAGCAAGCGCTCGAGCAGGTGCGGGTTCACCACGCCCCGGAAGCGCACCTTCCCGTCTATCTCGACCACCGGCACCTCCCGGCCGTGCCGCGCTGCCAGGTCCGGGTCCGCGTCCACGTCCACCGCAACCAGGGTGAAGCCGTGGCGCGCGCGGTGGCCCTCCAGCAGCGCCCAGGCGTCCTCGCAGAGGTGACACCCCTGGCGCGTGTACATCACCACGCGCATGCCCTCCAGCCGCCCCCGCGCGTGGCCGCGCCACCAGCTCCGCAGCCACCCCAGCACCATGCCCGCACCCCGTCCGTTGGCCCGGTATCGCCGTAGTCAGCCCTCTCTGTCTTTGCTATCTTAAAGAAAATATTACGGGCTCGGTCCCCGCCGTCGGACGGGGGCGGCGACCGACCATCGCCATAGCTGAGGACAATCGATGCCACCCCCGCGCGAGCAACAGCCCCCGCCCAGCAGGAATCGCCGCCGCCCGGAACCCGCGGCGCCCGGAAGCTGGCTGTGGCTGGTCCTGCTGCTGGGGCTCGTCTTCGTGCTGCTCTTCACCGTCGGCATGGGGGGCGGGGTCAACGTCCCCGCGTCCGAACTGTACCGCCTCGCCCGCGCGGGCGCCGAGCAGAAGGAGGGCAAGAACAAGTTCATCAAGCGCATCACGTTCGTCGGCCAGGACCGCATCGAGGGCGAGTTCCTTGAGAAGGTGAAGGAGCTGCCCGACTACAAGGATCTGCGCACCCTCCGCTTCACGACCCTCATCCCGACCGCCGACGAGCGCAGCGGCAAGGTCACTGCCGAGCTGGAAAAAGGCTTCGTCCCCTACGGCCGCCAGGAGGAGACGGGCGCCTGGATCCCGCAACTCCTGATGCTGCTGCTGCCGGCCCTGCTCCTGCTCGGCATCTTCTTCTTTTTCCTGCTGCCGCGCTTCCGCGACCCGCTCGGCGGCGGATTCCTGAGCAACTCCATCAAGAGTCCGGCCAAGCGCTACGAGAAGAACAAGATGCGCGTCACGTTCGAGGACGTGGCGGACATGCAGTCGGCCAAGAGCGAGTTGCAGGAGATCGTCGATTTCCTCAAGGAGCCGCAAAAGTTCCAGCGCCTCGGTGCCCAGGTGCCCAAGGGCGTCCTGCTGATCGGGCCGCCCGGGACCGGCAAGACGCTGCTCGCGCGCGCCGTCGCCGGCGAGGCAGGCGTGCCGTTCTTCAGCATCAGCGGCTCGGAGTTCATCCAGATGTTCGTCGGCGTCGGCGCCAGCCGCGTCCGCGACATGTTCAAGACGGCGAAGGAAAACGCCCCTTGTCTCCTCTTTATTGACGAAATCGATGCCGTCGGCCGGATGCGCGGCGCCGGTGTCGGCGGCGGCTCGGACGAGCGCGAGCAGACGCTCAACCAGATCCTCAGCGAGATGGACGGATTCCAGCCGACCGAATCGGTCATCGTCATCGCCGCCACGAACCGGCCGGACGTCCTCGACTCGGCCCTTCTGCGGCCCGGCCGGTTCGACCGCCACGTCACGATCGACCGGCCGACGTGGCAGGGGCGGATGGAGATCCTCAAGGTCCACACGCGCAACAAGCCGCTGGCCGACGACGTGAATCTGGAGTCCATTGCCCGCAAGATGATCGGCATGACCGGCGCCGACCTGCGCAACCTGGCCAACGAGGCGGCCCTGCTCGCGACGCGCGAGAACAAGGCGCGCATCGACCGCAGCGACTTCGAGCGCGCCGCCGACCGCGTCCTCATGGGGCCGAAGCGCGAGGAGGTACTGACGCCGGAGGGCAAGCGGATGACGGCCTACCACGAGTCGGGCCACGCCCTGGTCGCATGGTGCGAGCCGGAGTGCGATCCACCGCAGAAGGTGTCCATCATCCCGCGCGGCCGGGCTCTGGGCGTGACCTTCAGCGCCCCGGAAGAGGAGCGCTACCACCACGGCATGGACTACTTCAAGGCGCGGCTGGTGCTGCTCATGGGCGGGCGGGCAGCGGACCGAATGGTGTTCGGCCAGCCGTTTTCGGGGCACGAGAACGACCTCAAGGAGGCGACTCGCCTGGCCCGCTACATGGTGACGCACTGGGGCATGAGCGACCGCCTCGGGCCGATGTCGTTCCGCATCGGCGAGGAGCACGTCTTCCTCGGCAAGGAGATCCAGGAGGCACGCGACTTCAGCGAGGAGACGGCATCCGTCATCGACGAGGAGGTGCAGCGCATCCTGCGTGAGGCCGACCAGCGCGCCTACGAACTCCTCGAAGGGCATCGCCCCGAACTGGACCGCCTCGTCGAGGTGCTGCTGCAGAAGGAAGAGATCTACCGCGAGGAGATGGAAGAAGTCCTCGGCCCGCGCAAGACCCACCTTGACGGCCAGCCCAGGCCGAACACCCCCGCGTTCGCGCCGGGATCGGCGAAGTAGGCGAAACAGCGTGCCAAAGCCCACGGGCGCCACCCGTGGGCTTTCTTGCTGCTGACGGCTGACTGTCACGGGTCCAGCGGCACCCAGTCGGTGATGTCAAACCGGGCGTGAGAGGAGGACGCGGGAGAGGTGACCGAGCCCTCATACGCCCCGCGGCTGTTGCGCAGCAAACGCTGCAGATCCTGCGGGTGCAAGCATCCCTGCTCGCGGCAGAACATCAGATCCGCCTGGCCCGGCACACGCACCACCTTGATCTCCGGGAGCACCTTCTGCAGCGCCTCGCCCAGCGCGTTGCCGGCGGCGCTGGCCGGGACGAGGAGGAACCACTGCTGGCCGGCGTCCTTGGCCCGAGCCAGAAGCGGCGTCGCTCGCCGCAGGTAGCCGCGCGTCATCTCCTCCAACTCGGCCGGCGCGAGCGACCCCTTGAGCGACCCGGTCGCGTCCGGCACGATGCCCAGTTCGGCGGCGAGAATCTGGGCCACATCCATGATCGGCAGGTGGCAGCCCAGCAGCGAGATCGCCTCGTCCAGCAACGGCACCGTCAGCGTTCGCGTCATGTCGCCGCTGTTGACGCAGGCCGCGTGCAGCCCGCCGCGCGGCGCCAGCACCCGCTCGTGCAATTCTCTGTCCAGATCACTCCAGTGTTCCGGCGTCAGCGTCTGGAGGAAGCGGTAGGCCGCCCGCTCGAGTTCCTCCTCACCGTTGGGCAGGACGACGCGCGCCGTCGGCGACTGGCGGATCGCCTCCCAGTACGCCTCGGTCGAGGCGACGGGCGTGTGGCTGACCGTCAGTTCGGCCCCGGGCCGGGTGGCGGCCATGTCCTCGTCGCGGTCGCTCCCGTGCTCCAGTCCCTCGTCCAGGTAGCGCAGGCGCTGGCGGCAGAAGCCCAGATCCCGGAGGCGCTCACCCAGGCGTCCGTGGAGGGCGGCGAAGAACCCGCGCGAGGCGGCGATCATCTCCTCGCCATAGCGCTGGCGCGCGTACTGGGTCAGGCAATCGACGAAGTGGCGCAGCCGCCGACGCGGCGACCGGCCGCCGAACCACCGGAACCCGCCGCCCTCCAGACACTCCTGCAGCGCGGCCTCCACCTGCTGCCACAGCTGGGCTGTCCGCGGCATCTGCTGGGCCAGCCGCGCGCGCTGCTCCTGGGCGGCGGCCTGGCAGAAGTCCTGCAGGCGGGTAAGAGCCTGCTCGGCCGCCGCCACCCGTGCCCCCGGGCGGTCCATCAGGGCCAGCGCCAGCTTCGTCAGATCCCGGTCCCACTCCTCCGCCAGCTTCTGGGCCGCCCCGGCCAGCGCGCGGTTCAGTTTGCTCTTGCGCCAGTCGTTGCCGTCCTGCCCGTTCTCGGCCGAGCTGCCAAGCCAGTCCCGCGCGCGGATAAGAGCCTGCCGCCCCCACCCGGCCGGATCTTCCTGGGCGAGCGATTGCAGCGACTGCTCGGTGATCGCGGCCAGCAGGCCGGTCAGCGCCTCGGCCGGGGTCGCCCCGAGGTCGCTCAGGTTACTCGATCCGGCCAGCTTTTCGATCTGCGCCGCCAGCGCCTCCGGCGCCAGGTCGGCCCGGCTCATCACGCTCTCGCACAGTGCCGTCACGGCCTGAGTCACGGCGCCGGGCAGCGGACCGTCTCCAACCGCCAGCCATGTTTCGATGAGCCGCTTGCAGGCCCGCCGCGCCGCCTGCCGCAGGAGCAGCCCGCGCGGGAACCAGATGCCGTAGGTGCCAAAGCTGCGAAACGAGGTCAGGGCGTCGTTGCCGTCCGGCCCCCCGCCGAGGCCGCGGCGCAGGTGGTCGAGGTGCAGGCCGAGCGGGGTGGTCAACTCGTGGAACAGGTAACTGCCCAGGTGCGACAACGTTTCATCGAGCGCCTCGGGACTGCGGTGCGCCAGCGGCAGCACGTAGACCGACCCGAACGGAGCGCCCTGGTCGATGAGGCGCTGTCCGTCCACCCCGTACTGGGCGGCGAACGAGACGGACGGATCGGCGAAGTGGTTCAGCTCGGTGAAGGTGGCGTAAACGTTCGCCTGCTCGGTCCGTGGGGTGGCCGGGTCGTTGGGCGCTCCGCCCAGCAGCAGGGCGGTAACCTCCGCCTCCGGGTGGCGCATCTGCTGCAACAGGCGGCGCAGAGCGTAGCCAAGGTCCGGCAGCAGCCCGCTGTTCCCGCCGCCGGCCGCGCCGATGACGTAGACGCGCGGCGTGTTGTCGCGCAGAGCCAGGCCGGTCTGAGTGACCGACTGGTAGATCACGTCCGGGTTGGTCGCCTCCTGGATCTCCCGCTTGAGGCGGGCGAGCAGGCGCTGCTGGTTGTCCACGAACGCCAGCCGGCCCAGGCCGCGCATTCCCTGCGTTTGCAGCGACCGCGGCAGGGCGTACAGCTTCTCGCGCGGCAGCCACTCGCCCAGCTGCTCGATCATGCGCCGGCGGTAGTTGCCGACCGGCTGGAGCGGGAGGTGATGGACCTCGGAGCGCGCCAGGGCGACCTCGGGGGCGCCGCGGACCGCCATGTTGACGGCCTCGGGGTCGGTGTCAATGCAGAGGAAGCGCAGCAGCGGGAGCTTGTCCAGATCGCCGAAGCGGTCGAGGAACCGGCAGCGCAGCTCCAGCAGCGCCTTGCGCCCGAACCCGCCGACGCCGATGATGAGGGTCGGCCGCAGGGCTCCGGTCGTCGGCTGCGGGACCGTCATCCCCAGCTCGGATGGCTCCTCCGAGACGCCGGGAGGCAGGGGGCCGCCCAGATCGACCTCCGCGTCCGGGTCGGGGAAGTTCTCCGCGTCGGCGCCGAGGTTGACATCCTCCATCGTCTCGGACAGCGACTTGGAACGGGGCAGTTTGCCGGCCAGGGCCAGGTCGGGGGCGGCGGCGACGGTCCGCTTCGGCGCGCTCCGGGCGGTGTAAAGGGCGCGCACGAACGCCATGCAGTTGGGGAACCGCTTCTCCGGATCCTTCGCCAGGCTGCGCGCCACGATCGGCCGTTCGGCCTCCGGCAGGGGGCGCAGCTCCGGCTCTCCCTCCATGTGGGCCTGCATCAGGAGCCGGGCGTTTTTCCCGGTGAACGGCCGCTGGCCGGTGAGCAACTCCTGGTAAACGATGGCGAGGCTGTACTGGTCGCTGTGCTTGGAGATCTTCCCGCGAAACGTTTCGGGGGCTGCGTACAGCGGGGTGACGCCGCCGAGGAGGCCGGAGGCGGACGTCCGCTCGAGGTGCTTGACGAGGCCAAAGTCGGCCACCTTGACCCGATCGTACACCATGAACAGGTTGCGCGGCTTGACGTCCAGGTGCTGGAGGTTGTGCTTCTCGTTCATGTAGTCCAGCGCCTCGGCCGCGTCGCGCAGGTAGCGCAGCAGGTCGTCGCGCGGGATGCCGATCAGGCCGGAGTTGACGCACTCCTGAAACAGATCGTGCAGGCTCTTGTCGGCCAGCTCCATGACGATGACGAGTTCCCCGTCCACGACCTCGAACCGTTCGATGGAGCAGACGAACGGGTGGCGCACTTCCTTGATGCGTTCGAGGGCGTGCTTCTCCTGCTCGGCCCGGACGCAGTCCACGTCCAGTGAGTTGACATTGCCATAGACGAACTTGATGGCCTTGAACAGACCGCCGGGCGCCTCGGCTTTCCAGACCTCGCCGAACCCGCCGTTGCCGAGCGGTTCGATCAGGCGGTATCCGGGGATGGGCTCGGCGTTTGGCTCCCGCAACCAGCTCATGATCAATCCTGTGTTCGCTCGCGCTCGCTGGCGCCCCGCCGGGGTATCCTTGCGGCGAGTCAAGCTGCGCAAGGGGGAGGGGGTCAGGGAAGTTACCCGGGGAGCGGACAGGATGCTCCCGGACGGTGCTCTCGCCTCTTGTGATTCCTGGAAAGTTCCCACGCAAGAATAGATCGCGTCCGGAGGGTTGTCCAATTTCGAGGGACGAGGGATGAGGCGCGCCTCGCCCCTCACCACGAGTTGTCCCCAGGTGGGACCGCCGGCGCATCCCCCGCAGACGCGGCGGGCAGGCGAAAACCGAACGCTGCCAGGGCGTTGCGGGTGGATGGGTCGGCAAGGAGCCGGCGGAAGGCGTGGACGGCCGGCCGGGCCGCGCGAGCGCGGGGAGTGACGAAATCGTAGCACTCTTCCTGCACGGGCAGAAACCCCAGCCCGCCGTCGCGGGCGACAGTGGAGATGGCGAGGCCCCAGTCGGCCCGGTGCTGGACGACAGCTGCGGCGACGGCGTTGTGCGACCGGGCCTCGACCGCGTAGCCGGGCGGACGCGCCCCACCGAGCAGCCGGTCGAGCAGGATGCGCGTGCCGCTGCCGCGGTTGCGGTTGACCAGCAGGCAGGTCGGATCCGCGCCGGCTGCCTGCACGGCGTCCGCGACCGATCGGCCCTCGAACCGGGGGTCGCCGTGGCGGAACACGATCCCCTGCAGCCGGTGGTAGCCCCTGATGAGTTCGAGGTCGGGATCGACGAACGGCTCGTTGTAGATGCCGGTCTGCGGGTCGAGCAGGTGAATGCCCGCCAGGTCGCACTCTCCGCGCCGGGCCGCCTCCAGCCCGCCCGTGCTGCCGACGGCGAGAAACTTCGCGCGTATCCCGCCCTCCTGCAAGCGCCCGAGCAGGTAGTCCAGACCGACGCAGTGGCTGCCAATGACCACCAGGTCGGCGGGGCGCAACCCGTGGCTGAGTAGCTGGACCGCAACGGTCGAATTCGCCTCGACGTACTCCTGCTGCCGCGGGATCGTGACGAATCCGTCAGCCCGGCCGAAGGCGGTCACGGAGCCGGAACCCTTGCCCATCGGGTAGGCGACCAGGGGAGGCTCCCTTGAAGTCCACGGGCTGCGGCCCGTGAGCGAAGCGCTGGAGACTTGATCCACGGGGTGCCACCCGTGGGCTTTCTCCTCCTCCTCACCCCTGGCGGACTCGACGAGCCCCACGAGCAGGTACTCGGTCCGGCCGCGCTCGGAGTTGACGCGCAGCGGCAGGCGCGCAGCGACGGTGTCGGCCGAATCCTCCGGACGGCCCGCGAGGCGGCGGAGCACCGGCGCAACGAACTCGTGGAACGTGAAGATCGCCGAGGTTGGGAACCCGGGCAGGATCACCACCGGCACCACCGCCGCGCCGCGCCGTACCGCTGCCAGGCATAGCGGCTTGCCCGGCTTGAGCGCGACGCCGTGGGCGACGATGCCCGGCGGCCCCAGTTCTGCCACGACCCGGTAGGAGAGGTCGCCCTCGCCCTTCGACGTGCCGCCCGAGAGCAGGACCGCGTCGAGGTCGAGGCAGCGCCGCAGGATGGCGGCCAGGGCGGCCCGGTCGTCGGGGACGATGCCCTGCGGGATCGGCTCGCCGCCGAGTTCCTGGACCGCGTGGGCCAGCACGGTCGCGTTGCTGTCGTAGATGAGTCCGGGGCGCAGCGGCTGTCCCGGGGCAATCAGTTCGTTGCCGGTCGAGACGAGCGCGACGCGCGGCCGGCGTACCACCCGGACGCGCGCGACGCCAAGCGCCGCCAGCACCCCGGTCTCGCGGGACGTGAGCACCTCGGCACGGCGCAGCACCGTCTCGCCGCGCCCGATGTCCGTTCCGGCGCAGGTCAGGTTGGCGCCGGGCGCAATCGGACGGCGAACCAGCAACAGGTGCCCCTCGGTGTCAGTCTGTTCGACCATCACCACGCCGTCGGCGCCGCGAGGGACAACGGCCCCGGTCGCAATCGCCGTCGCCTGTCCCGCCAGGACCGGAATCCGCGGTACGACCCCGGTGGGCAGGCTCTCGCCGGTCAGGGCCAGGACGCGCGGCTCCTCCTCGCTGGCACCGTAGGTGTCCTCGGCGCGCACGGCGAAGCCGTCCACGTTGGATCGGTCGAAGTTGGGGACGTCCAGCGGGGCCACGACGTCCTCCGCCAGCACGCGCTGTAGCGCGTCGGCCAGAGGAACCTCCTCCGCGGCCAGCGGGCGCAGGTCGAGGGCCGCGCGGAACCGCCGTTCCGCCTCGTCCCGATCGATCACCTGGAGGAACTGTTCCTGTTTCATCGCGGCGGAAATGACCCGCCGCTTGCAGGGTAGCGGGAGGTTCTGGGGTTCCTTGCCAGGAGGTGGTTTTCAACCGTGGTGCAGGCGGGCCGCCTGCACCACGGAGGCTGTGAAACCCCTTCCAACCCGCAAGCGGCACAGAGGCAAAGGGCGAGCGATCCGGCGTCAGACGCGCTCCGGCAGGACGAACGGCTTGCGGTAGGCGCGGCCGAGCATTCGGTTGGCCTCCGCGTCGTCGCGGACCGTCTCGGTCTTCGGATCGAAGCGCAGAGTGCGGCCCAGACGCAGGGCGATGTTGCCGAGGTGGCACATGCGGGTACTCTTGTGGCCCTCCTCAATGTCCGCGTTGGGTCGGCGGCCGGTGCGGATGCAGTCGAGGAAGTTCTGCAGGTGGACCCGGTCCATCCCACTCGGCTTGTCCGACGCCTCGATGCCGTCGATCACGTGCCAGCCCTTGTTCGTGAAGAGCAGCGTGCCGTTCTGGCCGTACAGGGCGATGCCCCACGGCTGCCCCTCGACCCCGGTCCGCGACCAGATGCGGTGCTCCCCGACGACGCAGCAGCCGGGGAAGTCGAATGTCGCGATGTGCGTGTCCGGCGTCTGCTGATCGTCCTCGTAGAAGTACTTCCCGCCGCCCGCGGCGATGCGCGTCGGGGTGTCGAGGCCGGCGACGAAGCGCGCCACGTCGAGGGCGTGAATGCCGTTGTTGCCCAGTTCGCCCGTGCCGTAGTCCCAGTGCCAGTGCCACTTGTAGTGGAAGCGATTCGCGTTGAACGGACGCTGGGCGGCCGGGCCGAGCCACAGGTCGTAATCGACGCCCCTGGGGACGGGGGAATCCTTGCGGTGGCCGATGTTCGGACGGTTGCCGGCGATCCAGGTGCGGGCGAACGGGATCTTGCCGAGCTTCCCGGACCGGACGAGTTCGGCGGCGCTGGCGAAGTGCGGGGCGCTGCGGCGCTGGGTGCCGACCTGGACGACCCGATTGTGCCGCCGCGCCGCCTCGACCATGCGCCGTCCCTCGATGAGGTTGTGCGAGATCGGCTTCTCGACGTAGACGTGCTTGCCGGCCTGGCATGCCCACACGGTCGCCAGGGCGTGCCAGTGATCCGGGGCGGCGATGACCAGGGCGGTGATGTTCTTGTCCTCCAGCACGCGGCGGACGTCCTTCTCGACGCGCGGGGCTCGCTTCTGGCGGGCGTTGACGGCCTTCAGAGCGGCGGGCACGACGTTGTCGTCCACCTCGCACAGGCAGGCGACCTCCGCGTTTTCGAGAGCGGAGAACCCGCGGATGAGGTCTTTGCCGCGCC
Source organism: Gemmataceae bacterium (assembly GCA_020847555.1). The sequence goes on along the minus strand of JADLBT010000058.1, from coordinate 6,408 downwards.
CGTTCACCCCCATGACGGCCACCTGGACCCGTTCGTTGGCCTGGGCGGCGCCGGCGGCGGTCAGGGCCGACAGGCTGGCAGCGGTGGCGGCGGAGGCGGTCAGGAAGCGGCGGCGAGTCGGGGTCGGCATGATGCGTTTCTCCGGGTCGGGTGGGGGTGAGGCGGCGCCTCGTCAAGGCACTGGGATCTAGCATACCCCGTGGACGCGCCGCGGGGGAGTAGAAAACCCGGTGGCTGTCAGGGAACGACCGAGAAGGCGCCTGGACCGTGACGGCCGCCTGGCCCGCCGGCCCGCTGCGGCCCGGTCCGCGAGTTTTTCGCCGGAAACGCCGCCCCGGGTTTGCCCGGCGCGCCGCTCGCCGGTACCATGAGCAGTGAGCGCGTTGAGTTCTTTCCCCCGAACGCCAATCCCGGACCGTCCAGAAGCATGGGGCTCCCCAGTCAAACGGTCGGACTCCTGAAGGCTGCCCGGTATCTCGCCGCCGAGTTACGCGCGGACGCGGTCCTGCTGCTGACCGAGACGGACCTCGACTGGGACGCCGTCCTGGAACACCTGAAGGAGTGCCACCTCCTCGTGGCCGCGGCCCAGGACAAGACCCTGACACGCAAGCTCGAACAGTACCAGCCCCTCGACGTCCTCGACATCGACGCCGGCCCAACCCCGATCCAGGAGTTGATGAGCCTCGCCCTGCTCGAGGCGATCGCCGCCGAGAAACTCCGCACCGGGGCCCACGTCATCGCCCTTTACAACGGGATCGCGACCGAGGAAGACCGCCCGCAGCCGGTGGACAGCCTGAGCGTCATCCACCTGGGCGAGCACCTCGAGCGGCTCAGCGCCCAGGATCTGCGGCGGCTGGACACGCAGGTGCCGCTGGAGACGTTGCGGGCGGTTGTGGACATGGCGACGGAGATCGGCCGGGAGGGGCGCGAGGGGCACCCGGTCGGCGCCCTGTTCGTGGTCGGCGACACGCCCAAGGTACTGAAGATGTCGCGGCCGGTGAATTTCAACCCGTTCCGCGGGTACAGCCGGGCCGAGCGCGACGTCCGGGATCGCAAGGTGCGCGAACAGATCAAGGATCTCGCCCAGCTCGACGGCGCCACCATCATTCGCCGCGACGGGGTGGCGGTCGCCGCCTGCATGTACATCGATGCCCCCGCCGAGGGGATCACCCTGAGTAAGGGTCTCGGCGCGCGTCACTGGACGGCCGCTGCCGTCAGCAAGGCGACCAAGGCGGTCGCCATTGTCGTCAGCCAGTCGTCCGGGACCGTGCGGATCTTCCTGAACGGTGAGGTGGTGCTGCACATCGAGCCGCTGGCGCGGCCGATGATCTGGCAGAACTTCCGCATGGAAGGGGCCGACGGCGACGGCGGAGGCGGGGCGCCGGTGGGGTGAGCTTTAATGCATCAACCGCAAGCGCCAGCGCGCGGTTTAGCCGCGCGCTGGCGCTCGCGGCTGGTATCCCCAGCAGTTGCCACGAACCACCAGAGCGGCGCTTCCGGCGGGTCAGCCGCGCGGCAGCAGGCCGGCCTCCTGCAGCGCGGCGCGCATCTTCTGCTGCTTGTCGGCCGACAGCGGCGCCACCGGGGACCGGCTCGGACCGATCGGCATCCCGAGCATCGCCAGGGCTGCCTTCACGCCGCCCGGCGCTGTCCCGAGGGTCAGACTGAGCCGGACCGGGTTGAGCCGGCGCTGGGCTGCCTGCGCCGCTGCGTGGTCGCCGCGCACGGCCGCTTCATAGACGTCCACGACCAGGCGCGGGGCCACGTTCGCCGTCGCCGGCACCGCTCCCTTCGCTCCCCAGATCAGGGCGTGGTAGATCAGCGTGTCGCGCCCCATCAGGACACTGAATCGGTCCGGCACGACGCGGATCAGCTCGTTCGTGTTCTGCAGATCGCCGCTGGAGTCCTTGATGCCGAGGATGTTCGGCACCTCGGCCAGCCGCGCCACCGTCTCGACGTCGATCTTGACCCCGCCGCAGGTGCCGGGGTTGTTGTAGAGGATGACCGGAACGGACGTACTCTCGGCGATGCGCCGGTAGTGGTCGGCGATCTCCTGCTGGTTCGGGCTGACAAAGTACGGGGTGATGACCGACACGCCCTGGACGCCCTCCTTCTCGGCCATGCGCGTCAGGCGCACCGCCTCGCGCGTCGTCTCCGCCCCGGTGCCGGCGAACACCGGGACGCGGCCGCGAACGTGCGCAACGGTGGTCGCGATCACCTCCTGCTTCTCGCGCTCGTCCAGGGCGTAGAACTCGCTGTTGGTGCCCAGCACGAAGATGCCGTGGACGCCCTGGGCGATCAGGTGGTCGATGAACCATTTCAGACGCGGCAGGTCCAGATCCTCGTTGGCCTGCATGGGCGTCGCGACGGGAGGAATGATGCCTTTGAGTTGCATGGTGGTTCGGGGGTGTGGTGGTTCGTTGGGAGGGTAGTGGGTCCGCCAGGGGTTAGGTAGCGAAAACCCGCACAGCCCGCAACCCGCCTGCGGCGCCTTTCTCGCCGGCGGGTTCAACACTCCGTTCGCGCCGCAGCCCCGCCCTTCACGGCGCCGGTCCGGATTCCGCACCGACATTTCGTTGCATTTCGCGCGGCGCTCTGGCATGGTATAGCTAGGTTCTTTCTGGGAAAGCCCACGGGTGGCGTCCCGTGGGCTTGACATGGCCCCTTGCACACCATCCTCCTGGAACTTGCACTGGCGGGGAGGATACACGTCCGGGCCAGGATGGCTCCGCGCGAAGGCCGACTTTCTTCCGGGTCGGAGATCCGGCCAGCGCAGGCAAGACCGCGAGACGGCGTGGGAGGCGCGGCGGCGATGGATCATGAGTTGATTTGCATGTGGCTGGAACTGCCGGTCAAGTACTGGCCGCCGGACCACTACACTCTCCTCGGTCTGAAACCCGGGGAGTGTGACTGCGCACGCATCGAGCAACAGGTCCACGAACGCCTGTCGCGGGTGCGCTGCTACCAGCTGTCGCATCCCGGCCCGGCCACCGAGGCGATGAACCGCCTCGCCCAGGCCTACACGTGCCTCACGGACCGCCAGGCCAAGAGCGCCTCCGACGCGGAGCAGGTCCCCCACCTCGCCGCCCGGGCCAGACAGCCTGCGCCGGCTCCCAGGCAGCCCGGCAAGCCGCGCCACCAGGCCGCCACCCGCCCCGCGCCGCCCGACGCCAGTTCTGTCGATACGGCGGTCATGCAGCCCGTCAAAACTCAGGTCGATTGGCGCGACGCCGGGCCGCCTCCCCTGCGTGTCCAGGAGGCGCAGACGCCCCCGCCGGTGCGCTACTCGGTCGGCGAGGCCACGCCCCCGCCGGTGCGGATCCTGCTGCCCCAGCAACCCGCCACGGCCGCCCCCCCCGCGCCCGCCACCCCGGTTTCGCCCGACCCGCCGACCGGCGCGACGGTATCCCCGGCAACGCCTGCGCCGCCCCAACCGGCCCCGGCGCCTACCCCGCCGGCGGTCGATCCGGTAGACGACCTCGCACGCTCCTCGCGCGACGCCCGCCGCGGACTCGGCACCCGCCGTGCCCTCTACGAGCGCATCCTGACCACGCGCCACCTGCAGCGTGCCTGGAGCCGCGCCGGTAAGTACCTTGCCCGGCCGAAACGGCGGCTCACCCGCACCGTCGAGGAAACCGAGTTCACCCGGCTGTTGACGCAGATCGACGAGTTGCTCGCCGACTTCCCCCCTCTGCTCGGAGAACCCGGTAAACCCGGCTACCGGGTCGTCGCGCTGCTCCAGGATGACGACGTGGTGGGCACCTTCAACCGCCACGATGCCGCCGACCGGGACGCCCTGGCCCTGGACTGGTCAGCGGGCCAGGCGCTGCTGACCGCCCACCGCCGCTTCCTCTTGCAGCAGTTGAAGACCAGGCGCCGGTGTAATCTGCTCGGCCGCATGGCCCTCTCGATCAAGGCCGCGCTGCTCGACCACCCGGTCTGGACCTGCATTGGGTTGCTCGTCGTGATCGGCGTCGCGGTCGCCACCCTCCTGGTTGACTGAACCGCCCGACTCGTTACTCCTCTTCCTCCCAGCGCGACCGGCACGGTCCGGCGCAGCTTCTCCTGCCGGCTGCCCCGTTTTTGATTGACAGCCCACTGTCAATGAGTATCATGAACTGGTCTTGATTCTGGCCGGGCGGCGGGGGCCGCTGGACACCACGGTCCGGCCTCCCGGCCTTCGTCACCTTGGCCCCCTGTACGGCCCGCGCCGTTGGGGCCGATCGGCGCGCAGCAGGGGTACAGTGGCCATGGCCACCGGCACCGGGCAACGAGTCGAGGAGATCGCCCACGACCTGTTCGCGGTCGTCACCCAGATTGGCCTCTCCACCCTCCGCGGCCGCCGCCGGGGCACCGACCTGAAGGAAATTGAGTTCCTCACCCTGTCGATTCTCCAGGTCCACACCACGATGATCGTCGGCGACATCCAGCGGCTCCTCGGCGTGCTGCCGGCCCAGATGTCGCGCGTCATCCGGTCGCTGGAGGGCCGGGACCGGCCGCTAATCAGCTGCCGCATCAACAGCCGCGACAAGCGCAAGATCGACGTTTGCCTGACCTCGGCCGGGGAGAAGGCTCTCGCCGAGTATCAGGGCGCCCGCACGCGCCGGCTCGTCGAGTTGCTCCGCCCGCTCCCCGAAGAGGACCAGGAGGAGTTGATCCGGCTCGCCGAGAAGCTCGGCGCCCTGCTCGACCGCACCCCGGCCTCCCAGTGACTGACAGCACCTGTCCAAAGCCCACGGGCTGCGGCCCGTGGGCTTTGGAGCTACCGGACCAAACGCGACGAGCCGGAAGCATAAGCGACGGATCTGTCAAAGTTGCCGTCGCTTATGCTTTCGGCTCGTCAGCGTCATGGGGTCTGGTCCGGCGGCACTAACCCGGATGGCGCACGGTCCGGCATTCGTGCGAAGCAAATCAAGGACTTGCGGCCACAATCGCTAGCCGGACGCGCCAGCGACGACAGACTGCGCAACCCCTGATCCCACCGGCGCTGGCGCGTCCGGCTAACCGCGCCCGGGCGCTATCCGGGCCAGGAGCGCCGCGGGGCCGCCGCTGACGCGCTCCAGGGTCGCCCGACGCCGGTAAAAGTCGGCGATGGCCTCGTAGTAGCGGTCCTGCAGCCCGATCAGATTCCGCTCGGCCTCGATCAGGCTCAGGAACGGAAGCCTGCCGGTGATGTAGGCTGCCTGGGCCGCCTTGATGTTGGCCCGGGCCGCCGGCAGGATGGTCCGCTCGTACAGCTGCACCACCTTCTCGGCGCGGGTCGCCTGGGCGTGCGCCTCCTCGACCTGGAACTGGGTCTGGTCGGTCAGTCGGGCCAACTCGGCGCGGCGCTGGGCGATGCGTGCGGCAGCCTCAGCGACGGCGCCGTGGCGCCGCCTCAGCCGGACCGGCAGGTTCATCCGCATCCCGACCATCGGGCGCAGGTCGCGCTCGCGCGGCTGCCAGAATGCGTCATACGCAGCCATCACCTCGACGTCGGGGTAGAACTCCTTCCGCGCCAGGCCGAGGTTCGCCTCGTCCGCGGCGAGGCGGTCGGCGAGCGCTCGCAGATCGGGCCGTCGCTCCAGGGCCGCGGCACGCAGCACGTCGGCGGCTGGCAACGGCCCTGCCGGCGCCAGCCGGGTCGGCGGCGGCAGTAACGGGGTGCTGGGCGGCAGGTGCATGAGCGTATTCAGCCGCGCCGCCGCAACGCGCCGCACCTGCTCCAGTTCCAGCTGGCGCTCGCGTTGCCGGCCGATCTCGACCTCCGCCTGAAGGACGTCCTGCTGCGGAACCAGGCCGGTTCGGAAGCGCTGCTCGGCGTTGCGGCGGAACTCCTCCAGCAGCCGCAACGCCTCCGCATTGACGGCCAGCGCCCGCCCCGCCAGGTAGTAGTCAGCGAGGGCGGCGTGCGTGCTCTCGACCAGCTGGAGCCGCATGTCCTCGATATCCTGGCCGGCGGCCGCCGCCTCGCTCAGCGCGCCCTGTCCGCGCAACCTCAGCTTGCCGGGGAAGGGGAACTTCTGCGACGCCTCGACCCGGTAGGCGAATTCCACGTCGGGGGAGTTGATCGACGCGGGGCCGATGATGCCGGCGATCATCGGATCGTCGAGGGACGTGACCTGCGGGTATCGGGCCGCCGCCGCCTGCCAGGCGGCAACCATCTGGGCCAGCGACGGGTTGCGGGCGAGAACTGCCTGCACTACCGTCTCCGCAGTCAATTCCGCAGCGTCGGCGGCCATGTCGGGGGAGGCGACCGAGAAGCCGAGGCGGGCCGGGGGAGGAACATCGGGGGGAGATGCCAGCACCGCCGGACCGGGTGCGATCAGCAGCACCGCCGGCAGGACTGCCCGGAGCGTGTATCTCCCCCAGAGCCCCATGTGCCCATCCTTCCTGAACTGAGGAGCCAAAGCCCACGGGTGGCGCTTT
>JADLBT010000057.1 GCA_020847555.1 Gemmataceae bacterium | reverse complement strand
GTTCACGCCCGAGGCGCCCGGCCGCCGTCTGCGGAACAGTCTCAACATCGCCCGCTCCGGTCAGACTCGCTTGATCAGCGTGAAGTACATCATCCCGTCGCGCGCCGGCGCCGGCAGCACTCCGGCGGCCAGCCGACCCGGCACCAGGCCCTGCTCGTCGATCAGGAACCGGCACACGGCCAGCGCCCGCCGCAGATCCGCCGCCGAATCGACCTGGATGTGGACGTCGTAGGGCTGGCGGCGCAGGTTGCTCCCCACGAAGCGAAGCACCTGCTTGCCGCTGGCCGAGAGGTGGTCGTCCGCAGCGAAGAGCAGGCTGATCGGCAGCGCGACGCGCTGATTCTCGGCGACCACCCTGTCCTGCGGCTCCTCCAAACAGCGCAGCACCTTCGCGGTCAGCTCCCGCACCGGGTCGGCGCGGGTCGGCTGGGCGGCGGACCCGAGATTCAGGTGCCGCGCCGAGACGGTACACTCGCGCCAGACGATCGAGTCCCTGTCGGCCCGGTTGGCGGGCGGGCCGGCCACGCCGGAGCCGCCCGCGGCGTAGAGGGCCGAATCCTTGAGCCGCGGAGCGTCCTGCACGGCCCGGCTGGCGAAGGTGATCAGGCAGATGAAGAACGCCATCAGCAGCGTGGTCATGTCGCAGTAGGTGATCAGCCAGGCACCCTGATGCTCCTGCCGCCCGCCACCACCTCCCCCACCGCGCCGGCCTGGCTTTCCGCCCCCGCTTCCGCCGCCCGACCTCGTTTCGGCAGCGGGCGCGGCCCCGGTCGGCCAGGCCAGCGCCTGCGGCGAGTCGTCGAGAACTGTCGGACGCATCGTCGTCCTCCCCCGGCAGGTCACTCCGCGGCCACGGCCTCCATTCGCCGCGCCTCCGGCGACAGGAATGACTTGAGCCTGCTCTCCAGCACGCGGGGGGATTCGCCGGCCGCGAGACCGGCGAGTCCCCGGATCATCAGTTCGCGGATCAGCGTTTCTTCCTTGCTGCGTGCCTCCAGCTTTCCGGCCAGCGGGAGGCAGACGAGGTTCGCCCCGAGGGCTCCGTAGAACGTAGTCACCATCGCGACCGCCATGCCCGCCCCGATCCGGCTCGGGTCGTCGAGGGAGCCGAGCATCTGGATCAGGCCGATCAAGGTTCCCACCATGCCGAACGCGGGCAGCGACGCTCCCAGAAAGTCGAACATTTTCTTGCCGGTGGCGTGCCGCTCCTGGATGCAGCTCAGCTCGATTTGCAGGGTTTCTTCCAGCTCCTCCGCCGGTGTGCCGTCGATGACCATCTCCAGGCCGCGCGTCAGGAACGGGTCGTCGATCCCGGGCAGTTTGTCCTCCAGCGCCAGCCGTCCCTCGCGGCGCGCCAGGGTGGCCAGCGCGCCGAGGCGGCGAATCTCCTCCGGCGGTTCGGGAAGCCGGACGAGGAAGCAGTTCTTCAGCACCCCGAACACGCTGAGAACCTTCCGCGCCGGGAACATCACGAACAGCGCCGACGTCGAACCGCCGAAGGCCACGATCGCCCCGGGCACGTCCAGAAAGTCCGACAGCTTGCCGTGCATGGCGATCGCCGCCGCGATGCATCCGAACCCGGCCACGAAACCGATGCAGGTTCCTCGATCCACCTGGCCCTCCTTCCCCGATCCCTGCTCCGAAGCGCGCGGTCCGCTCCGGTTATCGAGGATTTGCGGGAGAAGTTGCGGCCCTGGGCCGAGAAAACCGGGTGAGACGGGAACGCCCTGAATGGTTTTCCCGCGGGCACCCGGGCCGGAGCGGAGCGCAACGCACCCTCGGCCCGGGGGTGTGCGTTCGGGTTTCGGCCCGTATCCCATCAGAACGGAACACCAGGGTCTGATCTGAGACCTCACCCGGAGACCGCTCATGCCCGCCGCGCTCGCCGACCTGCTGCGCTCCGCCCGCGTCCACGACCTGGAGCAACCGCGTTTCGTCGGGATGCCGATCTTCCCCACGCACCGGCCGGGGTACTTCTACGCCCTGTACCGGCGCCACCGGGACACCTGGCAGCCGGAGCGGCACGGGCCGCGCAGCGGCGCGTCCGGCGTCCTGACCATGATGGAGCACGCCGGCACTCACATCGACGCCCTCTGTCACCAGGCGTGCAACCTGAAGCTTCACGGCGAGGTGCCGGCGGACCAGATCGAGACGCCCGCCGGGTTCACGCGCCTTGGGGTCGAACACGTCCCGCCGCTGCTGGCGCGAGGCGTCCTGCTCGACGTCGCCGGGTGGAAGGGCGTCCCCCGGCTTCCGCCGCGCTCCTCCATCAGCGCGGATGACCTGGACGGCTGCGCGGCGTGGGCGGGGATGGAGGTACGGGCCGGCGACGTTCTGCTGGTGCGGACGGGGTACGGCGCCCTGTGGCACGATGAGGCCGCCTACCTGGACGCGGCCGGCGTGGGGAAGTCCGGGACGCTGTGGGCGGCCGAGCGCGGCGTGGTCGCGGTCGGGGCCGACAACATGTCGTGGGACGCCCCGGACGAGCGCGACCCGGAAACCGGGGCTACCCTGTTCGCCCACGTCTACCTGCTGCCGAAGAAGGGCATCTATATCATGGAGAATCTGAACCTCGAGGAGGTGGGGCGTGTCCGCTGCTATGACTTCGCCTTCATCGGCATCCCCCTGAAATTCACGGGAGCGACTGGCTCGCCCTTCCGCCCGCTGGCGCTGGCCTGACAGGGTGACAGGGTGACAGGAAGGATTCTTCGGTCACCCTGTCACCTCGTCATTTGAAAGGAGTCCGCATGGGATGGAAGGAGAGCTGGCGCCGCCCCGCAGGCGAGGGCGAGGTGCTGCGTCTGGCCGGGCCGCTGATCCTCAGCAGCGCATTCGTTACTCTGCAGCTGTTCCTCGACCGGGTGTTCCTCAGCCAGTACGGGCTGGAGCACGGAGCGGCCGCCCTGCAGGCCGCGATGATGTTCTGGACCCCGTTCGCGGTCCTGTTCAACACGGCCGGCTACGTCAGCACGTTCGTCGCGCAGTACTTCGGGGCCGGGCGGTCCAGGCGCATCGGGTCGGTGGTCTGGCAGGCGCTGTACTTTGCGGTCCTCGCGGGTGTGGCGTTCATGGGGCTCGCGCCGTTCGCCGGGGAGGTTGCGGCCCTGGGCGGCCACTCGCCGCAGCTGCAGGAACTGGAAGCGACCTACCTCTACTGCCTGTGCTTCAGCGCCTTGCCGGCTCTGCTGACCGCGGCCGCCAGCGGGTTCTTCGCCGGGCGTGGCGACACCTGGACCGTCCTGTGGATCAACGCTGTCGGCATGATCGTCAACGGCGTGCTCGACTGGCTGCTGATCTTCGGCAACGCCGGGTTCCCCGAGTGGGGGATGGCCGGGGCCGGGTGGGCGACGGTCGCGGGCAACTGGGCGGCCGCAGGGCTGGCCCTGTGGCTGATGTTCCGATCCACCCACGAGGCCGCGTGCGCGACGCGCAGCGGCTGGCGCTTCGACCCAGCCCTGTTCCGGCGACTGCTCTACTTCGGCGTCCCGGCCGGGTTGCAGTGGGCCATCGACACGCTGGCGTTCACGATGTTCCTCGTCCTGATCGGCCGACTCGGGGAGGTCGAGGCGGCCGCGACCGGCATCGCCGTCAACCTCAACCTGCTCGCGTTCCTGCCGACGATGGGGATGGCCCAGGCGGTCGCGATCCTGGTCGGCCAGCGACTCGGCGAGGACCAGACGGACCTGGCCGAACGCAGCACCTGGACCGGGTTCCGCCTGGCGTGGCTCCAGATGACCGCCGTGGCCGTCCTGTACGTCCTCATCCCCGGCCCGCTGCTGACGCTGTTCAACGGCGGCGCCGGCGACCCGGCGGCAACCGCCGTCTGGGCAGAGGTGGGCGACATGGCGATGGTGCTGCTCCGCTTCGTGGCCCTGTACTGCCTGTTCGACAGCATGAACCTGGTGTTCTCGTTCGCCCTGCGCGGGGCCGGCGACACGCGCTTCGTCACGCTGGTGGCGCTGCTGCTGTCGTTCCCCGTCATGGTGTTCCCGACCTGGCTGAGCTACCGCTACGGCTGGGGGATCTACGTGGGCTGGGGCGCCGCCACCGTGTACGTGGTCCTGCTCGCGGGGACGTTCTGGACGCGCTTCCAGGCGGGGAAGTGGAAGTCGATGCGCGTGATCGAGCCCGAGGTGGTCGAGAAGGGGGCGGACGAAGAGAGTCCGCAGACCGAGATCTGCGGGCTCGCGTCGCTGCGGACCGGGGAGGAGAACGTGTAGGAGGGGGCTCCGTCCCCCGATCTGAATCGGGGGACGGAGCCCCCTCCTGCGGGAACCTACGCCCAGGCGGCAGGCGCTTACGTTCTGGCCTTCTTGTGCTCGCGCTCGGCCTTGAGGCGCAGGTACGCCTGCATGAAGTCGTCGATCTCGCCGTCGAGGACGCTCTGCACCTGGGCCGTCTCGACGTCGGTACGCACGTCCTTGACGAGAGTGTACGGCTGCATGACGTAGTTGCGGATCTGGTAGCCCCAGGCCACCTCGCCCTTCTCGTCGTACTGCTTCTCGACCTCGGCCTTGCGCTTCTGTTCCTCGATCTTGTACAGCTTCGCCTTGAGCAGCGCCAGAGCGTTGGCATCGTTCTTGTGCTGGCTGCGCTCGGTACGGCTTTCGGCCGCGACCCCGGTCGGCTTGTGGATGTAGCGCACGCCGCTCTCGGTCTTGTTCTGGTGCTGGCCCCCCGGCCCGCCGCTGCGAAACGTCTGGCGGATCAACTCGTCGTCGCGGATCTCGATCTCGATCGACCCCTCGATGTCGGGCGTGACATCGACGGCCGCGAACGACGTCTGCCGACGAGCGTTGGCGTCGAATGGGCTGATACGCACCAGGCGGTGGACGCCGGTCTCGCTCTGGAGATACCCGTAGGCGTAGTCGCCGCAGATCTTGAGGGTAGCGCTGCGGATGCCGGCCTCCTCGTTGCGCAACTCGTCGATCAGCTCGACCTGATACCCGTGCCGCTCGGCCCAGCGCGTGTACATGCGCAGGAGCATCTGCGCCCAGTCGCACGCCTCGGTGCCGCCCGTCCCGGCCTGGATCTTCACGAAGGCATCGCTGGCGTCCTGCGGCCCGCTCAGCATGGCGCGCAACTCGAAGTCCTCCAGGTGCTTCTCGGCGGAGGCGAGTTCGGCCTCGACGTCCGCCTCGGCGCGCGGATCCTCCTCGGCCAGGTCGGCGAGGACGCCCAGGTCATCGACGGCCGCGGCCAACTCGTCGAATGGATTGAGCAGGGCGTTGAGGGGCTTGAGCTGCTTGATGGTCGCCTGGGCCTTCTCCTGGTTGTCCCAGAAGGTGGACGCGCCCATCGCGTCGTTGAGCTGGCGCCGCTGGTTCTGTTTGCCGGCGATGTCAAAGAGAGTCCCGCAGGTGGGTGAGGCGCTCACTGACCTCATCGACGCGCCGACGCAGTTCGCTGTTCATGACGTCCCTTTACAATTTGAGAAACCCGTCACAGGCGGTCCCATGACCTCTGTCCCTCAGGATAGCACAGAACGGGGCGCGCGAACAATTCGGCTTCGCGCGACCCGCCCGTTGCGACGGGCGGCCGCGCCCGCTACAACTTCCCGCGGACGGGGGTTAGGTTCCCGCCTCACGGTACAGCTTGGACCGTTCTCGTATCACACGGGTTCAAGACGAAAGGCGACTCATGAGCAGACTCGACGGCAAGACGGCGCTGGTGACGGGCGGGGGCAGCGGCATCGGGTTGGCGGTGGCGCGGGCGTTCCTCGAGGAAGGCGCCCGCGTCGTCATCGCCGGCCGCGACGCGGACAAGCTCGCCCGCGCGGCCGCGGAGCTGAAGGGCGGGGACCGTTTGAGCTACCACGCGGCCGATGTCGCCGACCCGGACCAGGTGCGTCGCCTGGTCGAGGAGGCGACCCGGCGCCTGGGGCGCATCGACATCCTCGTGAACAACGCCGGGCTGAACATCAAGGACCGAACGTTCCGCCAGCTCACGCCCGAGAAGTGGCAGCTCCTGATCCGAGCGAACCTCGACGGTGCCTTCTACTGCACGCACCACGTCCTGCCGCAGATGCTCGACCGGCGCGACGGGCTGATCGTCAACGTCAGCTCGGTGGCGGGCAAGCGTGCCGGGCCGCTGGGCGGTGCCGCCTACGCGGCGTCGAAGTTCGGCTTGACGGCGCTGGGGATCTGCCTCGGAGCGGAGGAGAAGGATCACGGCATTCGCGTCAGCAACGTTTACCCGGGTGAGGTGGACACGCCGATCCTGGAGGTGCGCCCGCAGCCGGTGACCGACGCGCACCGGCAGAAAATCCTGAAACCGCAAGACGTGGCCGCCGCCGTGCTGTTCGTCGCGACCCTCCCGTCGCACGTCTCGGTTCCGGAACTGGTGATCAAGCCGACCGTGCAGGTGTATGTGTGAGGAAAGGGGGCAGAGGCCAGGGAAGAATAAAGCCCACGGGACGTCGCCCGTGGGCTTTCATTTGTCTGCCTACTGACTGCTCACTGCCCTGTCACCTCGATGACAATGCAGGAGACGTTGTCGCGCGAGCCCTGGTCGAGGGCCAGCTGGCCCAGGCCGTCGGCGCACTGCTGGACGTCCAGGTGCTCCTGCATGAAGCTCAGCAGCTGCTGGTCGGGGACGGCGCCGGTCAGGCCGTCACTGCAGAGCAGGAAGCGGTCGCCTGTCTGGATCGGCACCACCTTCACTTCCGGTCCCTCGCCCACCTCCTTGGTGCCCAGGTACTTCCACAGCACGTTCCGGAAACGGTGTTCGCGGGCCTCGGCGGCGGAGATCGTCTTGTTCTCGACGAGCGCCTGAGCGAGCGAGTGATCGACCGTCAGCTGCTCGATCGTATCGCCGCGGGCCAGGTACGCCCGGCTGTCGCCGACGCCGGCGACGTACATCTCCGAGCCCTTGCGCCAGATCGCCATGACGACCGTCGTGCCCATGTTGCGCAGATCGCGGTCGAGCTGGCCCATGGCCATGATCTCCTCGTTCGCCTGCACGACGGCCTTGCGGATGATGACGCGCGACTGGTCGGCGGCGGCGGCCGCCACCAGATGCCTGCGCAGCTCGCGCGGGACGACCTCGATCGCGCGCTTGCTGGCGATCTCCCCCGCGGCCTGACCGCCCATCCCGTCGGCGACGATGCAGACCGTCATGTCGGGGTATTGCTTGGCCTCAATGGAATCCTCGTTGTTCTCGCGGTAATTGCCGAGGAGGGTACACTTGCCGATATTCAGTGCCAGGCCCATGAGGCCACCTCATTTTTCCGCTAGCTCGCCCTGGCGGACCCGCGAATGGTGTCTGACCAGGGGGTGCCCCGACGGGGCCACGCGCCTGTCGCCACAGGCTGGTATCCCCGGCCCCCGCCCGAACGGACCGGACCCCGGAAGGGACAGCTTCAACGGGATATCATAACAGACGTTCTGCGGCCTGAAAAGCCTCGACTGCCCTTGCTGTTCCGCGCAGCGCCCCGGTGCCACCGGCACGGCGCACACGCCCAGCGCAACTATAGTTTGCCGCAACAGAACAGGCAACTCCAGTTCGGTCCGGCCGGCGGCCGACCCGCCAGGCCGGCGCGCTTGACCCGTTTCGCCGCGTAATTCTATAATGCGCGGAAGGCCCCGGAACACCGACACACACGGTCTCACTCCCCGTCCCGGGTCCGGCCCGACCGCGAGAAAGCGAGGCTTCCGTGCCCGTGCAGATGGAATTGAAGCGAATCATCATCAACGAGGTACACGACCAGCAGGTGATCATGCTGCGCGAGGTGGAGGGCGAGCGGAGCTTCCCGATCGTCATCGGCATTTTCGAGGCGACCAGCATCGACCGCCGGGTCAAGGGTATGCCGTCCCCGCGCCCGCTCACCCACGACCTTGTCGCCAGCGTGATCGAACACCTTGGCGGCGAGCTGCAAGACATCTTCATCAGCGAGCTGCGCGACCACACGTACTACGCCAAGCTGCGCGTCCGGCAGAGCGGCGAGCCCGACCTGATCGAGGTGGACAGCCGACCGAGCGACGCCATCGCCCTCGCCGTCACCGCCAAGGTGCCGATCTACGTCGCCGAGGACGTGCTGAACGAGGTCTGCGGGGAGTGACGGGCTGTAAACAGCCGGCGGCGCGCGGGAGGCGCAGGCGTTCGACAGGGATTGGCTTGCATAACCAGCCGCGTGCCGGGGCGACCGCTCGCTGGCACGCGGCTGGCAGTGGTTAGCGCTTGGAGAACTGGAACGACTTGCGAGCGCCCTTGCGGCCGTACTTCTTGCGTTCCTTCATGCGGCCGTCGCGGGTGAGGTAGCCGGAATCGCGCAGCTTCTTGGCCATGCCGCCGCCGGCCGTTTCGCCATCCGCGGGGGCGCCCTCGGCGGATGGCGGCTCGGGCTGACCGCCGAACATCACCTTGAGAGCGCGGGCAATGCCCTGGCAGATGGCGCCGGCCTGGCCGGTGAAGCCGCCGCCGCGGACGCTGACGACCACGTCCAGGCGGTTGCGCATCTCGGTCAGCTGGAGCGGGCCGAGGACCGCGCTACGATCCTTGTCCTCGGTGAAGTAATCTTCCAGCTCGCGGCCGTTGATCCGGATCTGCCCGCTGCCTTCGAGCAGGCGCACGCGGGCGACGGAGGTCTTCCGCCGGCCGGTGCCAATGTGCGCGGTTTTCGCGGTGGTTGCTTCTGGCACGGTCTTGTTCCCTCGGAGTGTCCCTGCTCGTTAGCCCTGCTGGCCGGCCTTCTCGATCGGCAGCGGTTGCTGGGCCTGGTGTGGGTGCTGCGGGCCGGCGTAAACTTTCAGTTTGGTCATCTGCTTGCGACCCAGGCAGTTGCGCGGCACCATGCGGCGGACGGCCGCCTCGAGGATGCGCTCGGGGTGCTTGTCGAACAGCTTGCGGGCCGGAACGACCTTCAGGCCGCCGGGGTAGTGGGAATACGAGGCGTAGGTCTTCTGGTCCCACTTCTTGCCGGTGAACTTGATGCGCGCGGCGTTGACGACGATGACGAACTCGCCGGTGTCGGTGTGAGGCGTGTACTCCGGCCGGTGTTTGCCACGGAGGATGTTGGCGATCTGCACCGCCAGTCGGCCGACCACCTGATCGGTGGCATCGACGACGAACCAGCGCTGCTCGAGTTCGCCCGGTTTGGCCATGAATGTGGACATCGCGTGTTATCCTGCTCAAACGTCGCTGCTGGAGGAAATTGTTATCATAAAACCCGCGCCGGGTCCGTCAAGGGCAGGGGTCGGCGAAAATCCGCCTCTCCGGACGCAGCGCAAGAAGCGCAACGCGGCGTGCCAGGACGCAGCTGCGCGTACTCGATGTGGGCTTGCCAGGAACAGCAGGCGTTGTAAAATATGCCCAGCTTGCGGTGTTGTTGGCGATGGGAGTTCTCCACGCGCTATCGCAACCGCAACATCCGAACCGCGATCCAGTTAGGCGGACACCCCGTACTACCGAAAACCGCCATGTGACTGTTTCAGGGCCAGCTGGCCGACGGTTGATGGGG
>JADLBT010000056.1 GCA_020847555.1 Gemmataceae bacterium | reverse complement strand
GCAAGAAAATCAGGCGTTGCGAGCCGCGCTCCTCCCTCCTTGGTCCGCGAGCCTCGGGGTCCGGCGAGGGCCAAGGCTTGGTAATGTATCCCCGAATTGGCCCCCGCTGTCAACCTCGTCCGGCCGTACCGACGAGCGGGATCCGCACCCGGCGCTGGGTGCCTCCCGTGCGCAGCAGCAGCAGGATGGCGCTCTCCTCGGGGAGCGGACCGGGCTCGACTCCCGGCGGCACCGTCACCCGCAGCTCCCACGGCACCCACTCCTTCGCTTCCTCTCCCGGAGCCTTGCGCAGTTTCGCATCAACCTTGAGGATCGGCGGGGTGTACCCCTGGTAGGTCAGTGCGGTCCCCGGACGGGTGCGGAGGCGGACCGTGAGCGACTTGCCGCTGCTGGAGCTGAAGTTCCCAAGGCGGATCCGGTTCTGGTCCTCCAGGCTGCCGACCTGGATATCGCCCAGGACCGCGCCGCGAACGGTGGGCTGCCTGGCCGGGAGCGCCTCGTTGTTCGCCCGCACGGTCACCGGAACGGCGTGGATGAACGACCCGAGGTCGAGCTGCTTGCCGTCCTTCTGCTCGTGGACAACCACCCGGATGCGCGCCGCCGACTTCACCCGGACGGGCTTGCCGCGAGCGCGGAACTCGCGGGTGAGGGCCTCACACTGGGCGCCGTCCTGCGCAAGAACCTGGAACGCGAAGCACGGGTCGGGCTCCTTGACCCGCACGTCGATGTCGCGGGTGCTGGACCAGCAGACGATGTCGGCGGGGTGGCTGCTGCCGCGCGGCGGGATGACCTTGACGTTCAGCTCCTCCGGCTCGAACTGGACCGGCTTGACGTAGGCCGCCTCGGCGGAGAGGTTGGTGTGCGCCCGTGCCTCCGGCTTGCCCTGGGGCTGGACCCAGACGGTCAGAGTCAGGCGGAGCCGCTCCGGCTCGTGCTTGTTGCCGCTCCAGAACAGCCGGACCAGGCCGCGCCCGCCGGCCGGAACGGTCACGCCCTCGGTCTCACTCTGCTTCAGGTCCGTCCAGCGGATGTCCGCCGGCCCGTCCTCGCGAGCCCGGGTGATGGCGTCCTTGCTTGCCTGGTACTTCTGGTACGCCTGCCACCCGGCCGCGTCGAGGAGGGCCACCTTGACGCTGGAGCACTGGCAGGTCATCGCCTTGACGCCCAGCTCGGCCGGACCGCTCGGATCGTTCTGAAACTCGAAGTCGTAATGGCCCGGACTGCGCCGCCCGTCGGACGAGACAACCTCGAACTCGGCCGCGTACGGGCTGCGGATCTCCTTGCCGTCGGGAGCCTTAACAGGCGGCTCCCACTCGGCCAGCAGAACCGGGAACTGGATGACCGACTTTGCCAGGCCGGCGACCTGAGCCCCGTCGCCGGTTTCGCTCCCGGCGTCGGCCCCCTTGCCGCGCGACGGGAGATACTGGGTCACCCAGGCGAGGGTGCCGATGGCGACGACGAAGATGAGCAGCGGCAGGACGACGCGCGTGAAGACGCGCCGGGGGCCGGGGGCCGGGGGCGGGGCGGGCGGGGGCGGCGAGGTCGCGTCCGTCGGGTAGCGGCGCGTGCCCAGGAACGAGTTCCCGAGCGTGCCCGGCGGGGAATCCTGGATACCTTCCTGGGGAACACCACGAGCCGGTTCTTGTTGCATGGCAGGCCGCCCTGAGTCAAGGTGCGAGTTTGAGGAGAAACAGGGAACCACAAACCTCGATCAGGTGTCTGAAGCAGGGTGGTGGTCCAGCGCCGGCATTGTAACTCCGCGCAGGAGTTGGGTTCAAGTCCCCCGCCCCTCCGCAGTGCAGGGACAAGGGCTCTGGTGTACAACGTGGGGTCCACGACACCTCGTTCACCGAGTCGGTCGAGATGGCCGAACACGCCGCCGACTGCGGCGCCCGGGCGGTCGTCCTCGCTCCGCCGTACTACTTCCCCGCCGGCCAACCGGAACTGGTGGAGTACGTCGAGCAGATGGCCGCCGCGCTGCCGCTGCCGGTGTACCTGTACAACATGCCCAGCCACACCAAGCTGCACTTCGAGCCGGAAACAATCGCGCGTTTGCTCCAGATCCCCAACGTTGTCGGGCTGAAGGATAGCTCCGGGCAGATGATCTACTTCCACAAGGTCCGCCAGCTGATCGCGGCCCGACCCGACTTCGCGCTGCTGATGGGGCCGGAGGAGCTGCTCGCCGACGCGGTACTGTTCGGCGGACACGGAGGGGTGTGTGGCGGCGCCAACATCGCCCCGCGACTGTACGTCGATCTGTACGAGGCGGCCACCTGCGGCGACCTGCCGCGCGTGCGCGCGCTGCAGGGGCAGGTGATGCGGTTGGCGACGACGATCTATGCGGCGGGGCCGTACTGGTCGGCGTTCGTCAAGGGCTTGAAGTGCGCGCTGTCATGCCTGGGGATCTGCGAGGATTACGTCGCCGAGCCGTTCCGGCGTTTCGGCGCGGCCGAGCGAGAGCGGATCGAGCGGCACCTACGCGAACTCGGCTTGAGGGCGGCAGTAACGGCCGGCACAGACCGAGATTGATCCGGGGGCATCAGGAGTATTACCGGCGTCAGGGCTGCTTCGCTCTCGCCTTGCCGCCCTTGCCCTTGCCGCCCATCCCCCAGACTTTTTCGAGCAGCTCGTACCCCGCCGGATCGTGCTGCCGCAGTTCGGCGCGCACGAACGGGTAGAAGTCGTTGGTGCCGAAGAACGCCTCGCTCGCCTCGGCGAAGTACTCCTGCGGATTCTTCAGAGCGTAGTGGCGGCGCTTCTGGCCGCCGATGTGCAGGACCGAATCATACGCCTTCGACTCGACCGCACGCCGGTAGCAGGCGCTCACCTCGGGGTTGTCGAAGCCGAGCACCTGATGATGGTAGCCGTGAGCCAGCTCGTGCAGCACCATCCACGGCTGGTCGCGGGTCCAGGCGAGGAAATTGCGCGCGTTGGCGATCTCGATACCGCGTGCCTTCTTCGGGTTCATGCCGTTCTGCTTCAGCCACCCGGCGGATGGGTGATAGCACATACACGGGTGCTTCGGGTGGGCCAGCTCAACCCAGAGGACGATCTTGCGCAGTTTCGCGACCGCGTCCGCCGGCACCACGCGCGTGACCTGGAACAGGTGCTCGCCCAGCACGCGCAGCACCCGCCCGCGCAGCTCGTCATGCTCCTTGACGAGCAACCGCTTGTTGACGAGGACCGGCCACCCCTCTACCCGCCGTTCCTCGTAGTTCTCGACCGGATCGAACGGTCCATCGTCGGCCGCTTCGGCAGGCCCGATGTTTGGAACCGCCAGGGGGACGAAGAACACAGCGAACAGCAAGAACTGCCTCATCGGTTCTCCTTCGTTGCTCCATACCCGGTGTCCTGATTATCACCGTCAGCTGACTGGTTGACCAGTCAGCTGGAGCGGTTGTGCCGACGGCCGGCGGCTGCTACAGTACCCCTTGAGCGAGGCCGGAGGTTCCCCCACAAAGAGGATCCAGCAGGCGTGACGCGCGCTCCGCTGCCCATAGATCCGGTCCTGCCCGCGCTGGTCGAGGCGCTGCGCCGCCACCCGTGCGCCGTGCTGCGTGCCCCGACCGGCGCCGGCAAGACGACGCGCGTACCGCCCGCCCTACTCGATGCCGGGACCGCGGGCGCTGGGCGTGTGCTACTGCTGGAGCCGCGCCGCCTCGCCGCCCGCGCCGCCGCCCGGCGCATGGCGGACGAGCGCGGCGGACGTCTGGGTGAAGAGGTCGGATATCAGGTCCGCTTCGAGCGCTGCGCCGGCCCGCAGACGCGGATCCTCGCCGTCACGCCCGGCATCCTCCTGCGCTACCTGCACGACGACCCGTTCCTCGAATCGACCGGCGCCGTCATCTTCGACGAATTCCACGAGCGCGGCCTGGAGAGCGATCTCGCCCTGGGGATGGTTCGCCTGGTGCAGCAGACGGTGCGCCCGGACCTGCGTGTCGTCATCATGTCCGCGACCCTGGCGGCGGAGACGCTCTCCGCGTACCTGGGCGACTGCCCGGTGGTCGCGGGCGAGGGCCGGCAGTACCCGGTGGAGATCGTTTACGAGCCGCGCTCGACGCAGCAGCCCTGGCCGCTGGCCGCCGCCCGCGCGACCGAGCGGCTGCTCGGACGCACCGACGGCGATCTGCTCGTCTTCCTCCCCGGCCTGAACGAGATCCGCCAGACGGCCCACCACCTGGAGGCGGTTGCCCAGGAGCGCGACCTGGCCGTCCTTCCCCTGCATGGCGACCTGCCCGCCGAGCAGCAAGACGCGGCCCTGCGGCGCGGCGGGCGGCGGCGCGTGGTGCTGGCGACCAACGTGGCGGAGACGTCGGTAACCGTCGAGGGCGTGACCGGCGTCGTGGACACCGGGCTGGCCCGCCAGCTGGTCTTCGATCCGGGCGTCGGGCTCGACCGCCTGCACCTGACCCACATCGCCCGCTCCTCAGCCGACCAGCGCGCCGGGCGGGCGGGGCGGACCCAGCCCGGCGTGTGCGTGCGGCTCTGGAGCGAGGCTGCTCACCGCACGCGCCCCGAGCAAACGGAGCCGGAGATCCGCAGAGTGGACCTGGCGGGGGCCGTGCTCCAACTCCTCACCCTCGGCGAGGCGGACGTGCTGGCGTTCCCGTGGCTGGAAGCGCCGCGCGCGGAAACCGTCGCTTGCACACAGGATCTGCTGCGGCGCCTGGGGGCGCTCGACGAGCAGGGCGTGACGAACCTGGGCCGCGTCCTGGCCCGGCTGCCGGCCCACCCGCGCGTCGGCCGGCTGCTCGTCGAGGGGCAGCGCCTGGGGGAACCGGCCCGTGCCGCTCTCGCCGCCGCCCTGCTTTCGGAGCGCGACCCGTTCACCACGTCGCTGGAAGGATTCCCGGTCGAGGGACTGCGACGGCAGCGCACCACGTCGGACGTCCTGGACCGTGTCGAGGCGCTGGAGCGGTTCGAGCGGGACGGGCGGACCGACTCTCCACTGGGGACGCTGCACCGCGGCGGAGCACGGCTCGTCCTCCGTGCCCGCGACCAGCTGGCGCGCCTCCTGCGCCAGGAGGCCCGGCGGATCGCCGGGTCCGCGAGCCGTCCGGGCGCCGAGGAGGCGCTGCTGCGGGCGCTGGTGGCCGCTTTTCCCGACCGGGTCGCTCGCCGGCGCGAGCCGGACAGCCGCAAGGGCGTGATGGTGGGCGGGCGCGGGGTGCGCCTCGGGCCAACGAGTAGCGTCCTCGCCCCAGAGTTATTCGTCTGCGTCGATGTGGACAACCGGGCCGCCGAGGCGCTGGTGCGCCAGGCGTCTGGCGTACAGCGCTCCTGGCTGCCGCCCAAGCTGCTGACTGCCGGTGTTGAGGTCGGCTTCGACTCCGATGCCGAGCGCGTCACCGCGCGCCATCGTGTCCGGTTCGATGACCTGCTACTGGAGGAAGGGACCGCCGCCCTCCCGGACGGGGCGGAGGTGGCGCGGGTGCTCGCGGAAGCGGCGGGCGCACGCCTCGCGCGCGTGTTGCCGCCGGAGGACTCGCCCGCCGGCAACTACCTGCTGCGGGTGCGGTGCCTGCGCGCGTGGGTGCCCGAGCTGGGGCTACCCGAGTTCGGCGAAGACGAGCTGCGCGAGTTGGTGCGATGGCTCTGCCACGGCCGCCGGTCGTTCGCGGAGCTGCGTCAGGGGCTGTGGCTGGACGCGCTGCAGGGGGCGCTGACACACGAACAGCGGCAGGCAGTCGAGCGCGAGGCGCCGGAGCGCATCGAGGTGCCCAGCGGCAGCCGCCTGGCGCTGCGCTACGAGGTCGGCCGGCCGCCGATCCTCGCGGTCCGCATTCAGGAGGTGTTCGGGCTGAAGGACACCCCGCGCATCGCTGCCGGCCGGGTGCGCGTGCTGCTGCACCTGCTGGCCCCGAACCACCGGCCGCAACAGGTTACCGACGATCTCGCCAGCTTCTGGGCCAACACATACCCGCTGGTGCGCAAGGAACTGCGGACCCGCTACCCCAAACATGCGTGGCCCGACGACCCGCTGACCGCCGCCCCTCAGCATCGGCCGCGCGGCAAGCCAGCGAGCGGATAAGGCAAGCGACGGCTGTTCCTCTCCCCTCGTCCCTGGGGTATAGTGGACCCTGAAAACTGGACCACCAGCCAGGCTGCTCTGGTGGCCCCGCGCGGGCGCTCAGGGTAGTCGAGGGGGCAAACCCCTTCTAACCCGCAAGCAGGAAGATGGTTCGCCACCGGCGAGAGGAACAATCGCTTTTCCTGGCGGCGGTGTTCGCCCTTCCAGCGAATCTCAATAAAACAAGACCAGTATCGGAACTTTTCCATTGCTCGGCTGTTGAAGATTCGTGTAGCATTCTTGCTAGCCGAGTTCCCTCCACCCACCCCGCGAGAACCGCGCCGTGGCCCTCATACCTGTTCAAGAAAGGGTCTGATCGCTGGACAGAGGGTAGCGAACGTGACGGTTTTCGCGACCAACTCAGCACCAGGCTCACCTACCTCAAAAGGAGTGCATTTCATGACGCGACGCCTCACGATTTCCTGCCTGCTGTTCGGAGCCCTGCTGAGCTTCCCCGTGATCTCCGCGGCCCAGCAGAAGAAGGAGAAGCCGCCGGAATCCTCGTCGGACGCCATTCAGAGAGCGAAGGAGGAGATTGCCGCCACCGAGAAGTTAGTCGCGGCGGCGGCCCAGGCCAGGGAGCAGGCCAGCAAGATCCTCGCCGAGCAAACCGCCAAGGCGAAGGCCGCTGCCGCCAAGGCTGCCAAAACCAAGGCGGCTGCCGATCAGGCCGCGGCCGCCAAGGCCGACGCCGCCCGGGCGGCGGCCGCGAAGGTGGCCAGTCAGCGAACGACCCAGCTCAACGCCGTGCGGGCCAAGGTCGAGGCCGCCCAGAAGGCGATCCTGGCCGAGCAGGCGTGGATGGCCCGCAAGGACGCCGCCGCCGCGGAAACCGCTCTCCTCGCCGCCGAAAAGACCCTGGCCGCCAGGACCAAGACTGCCGCACTCGAGCAGACCAGGGCCGCCGCTGCCGCCAAGGCCGCGGCACGGGCTGCGGCGGAACAGACCGCCGCCGAGAAAGCCAGCCAGGCGGCTCCCGAGGAGAAAAAGGCGGCGGCCCGCAAGCTCCTCGAGCAGAAGAAGGCGGCGGCCCAGAAAGCAGCCCGGACCGCGAAAGCGGCCCGAGAAGCGGCCGACAAGGCCGGGGCCGACCGGGCGACCGCGGCCCAGGCCGTCACCGAGAAAAATGCCCTCCTGAAGAAGGCTCTGGACACCGCCTGCTTCGCCCACACCGAGGCCATCGGAGGGCTCAAGCCCATCACCAGCGCCCAGTGGGACTACGCCCGGGCGCGCCACCTGCTGTTCCGCGCCGGTTTCGGCGGCACGCCCGAGGACATCCAGCGCCTCGTGGACATGGGTCCGCATCGCGCGGTCGATTTCCTGGTCGATTACCATGACCGGCCGGTCGCCAACCTCGAGCTGGAGGTGCAGCCCTGGATCCGCCAGCTGGCCTACGAGGCTCGGCTGCATCCCCTGGCCAGGCGCGAACTGGGCATCGACCGCAACCGCAAGCAGTTCGCCCAGCGCTTCTCGCTGAACGAGTGGTGGCTGAAGCGCATGGCCGAGTCGCCGCGTTCCCTGGAGGAGAAGCTCGTCCTCTTCTGGCACGATCACTTCGCCTCCAGCTGGCTGGAAGTGCTCGACATCTATCTGATGTACCAGCAAAACCAGCTCTTCCGTCGCTATGCCGACAAGTACGACGCCCTGCTGCACGGCATCGTCCAGGATCCGGCGATGATCCGCTATCTGACCAACGATCGCAACACCAAGAAGAATAACAACGAGAACCTCGGCCGCGAGGTACTCGAATTGTTCTCCCTGGGCGAGGAAAATAGCGCCAATTACAAGAAGAACGGCTACACGGAAAAGGATGTCCGCGACGGCATGACGCGCGCCCTGACCGGCTTCAGTTACGACCGCCCCACCGGCCAGTTCCGGTTCTATTCCAGCCGCCACGACACCGAGCCCAAGACGCTGCTGGGCAAGACGGGACATTTCGGACCGCACGAGGCGCTGGATATCGTCCTGCAACATCCGGCGACGGCGCGGTACGTCTCCAAGAAGCTGTATGAATATTTCGCCCACTTCAACCCGGAGCCGCAGGTACTCGAACGCCTGGCCCACGTCCTGCGGGAGAACAGCTACGAGCTGCGGCCGATGCTCAAGAATCTGGTCCTCTCGGAACAGTTCTACACGCCGTCGGCGATGGGCAACCACATCAAGGGTCCGATCGAGCTGATGATCAGCACGGCGAAGCTCCTCAAGTTGAGCAACCTCGACTACAAGCAACTCAACGGGGTCTGCAGCAACATGGGGCAGGCTCTGCTCGACCCGCCGAACGTGGCCGGCTGGCCCGAGGGGCGCGCCTGGATCAACGCCAACCTGATCCTGATCCGCTACAACGCCGTGACCAACCTCGTGCAGCGCCCGACCGTGGATCTGGTGGCCCTGCTCGAAGGCCGCACGTTCAACGGTTCCGCCGAGGTGGTGGACCACTTCATCCAGCGCTGTCTGCTGACCAGTCTGCCGGAGGAGAAACGGCAGGCGCTGATCGACCTGCTGGGGCCGCTGCCGCCCTCGTCGGCGTGGGGCCAGCAGCGCGAGGCGATCAATGCCCGGTTGCGCGTCATGGTGGCGACCCTGATGAGCATGCCCGAGTACCAGGTAAGCTAAAGGCGACAGCCCTTCGGGGGGATGAGGAAAGACAGGAACCCGGAAGTCTTCCTTCATCCCTCCGAGGGCTGTCCAGGGATCTTTTCACAAACCAAGGCAAGGAGAAACCAACATGAAGATCGCGACCCGACGAGAGTTTCTGACCCAGGGTCTCGGACTGATCGGCGTCGGCGCTGCCCTGCCGAACTTCCTGATTAACACCGCCCTTGGCGGACCGCAGGCGCAGCCGGACCAGCCTGTCCTGGTGGTGCTGCAGCTGAGCGGCGGCAACGACGCCATGAGCACCCTGGTGCCGCACGGGCACCGGGAGTATCACGAGTATCGCCGGGTCACCCGCATCACCGAGAGCGAGGTGATCCGCATCAACGACGAGTTGGGGCTGCATCCCAATCTCCGCGGCTGGAAGCAAATGCTCGATGATGGCGCCTTCGTGGCCATTCCGGGCGTCGGCTATCCGAACCCGAACTTCAGCCACTTCACCTCGACGGACATCTGGTTCTTTGCCGATCAGCGCGGCCGGCAGGCGCCCCACGGCTGGATCGGCCGGGCCTGTGACGTGGGCTTCCGCGGCAACCCCGATCCCAAGCTGTCGATCGCGGTCGGCTCGGAGAGCACCCCCCTGGCTCTGCTGGGCCGGGAACACCCGGGCATCTGCTTCAACCAGCCGGCCTCCTTCGGCTACGTCGGCCTGCGCGGGCGTTCGTCGCAGGGAATGACCTACCGCCGCGTCAACGCGGCGAGTTCGAGCACTCCGACCGGCGAGTTGCAGTGGGTCACATCGACGGCTGTCGCAGCCAACAACGCCGCCGATGAGATTCGCCCGCTGGCGACCCAGTACCGGCCGCGGGCCGAGTACCCCAACACGCCGCTGGCCACGCGGATGCGCACCATCGCCAGCCTGATCTGCGGCGGCCTAACGACGCGGATTTACTGGACCTCACAAGGAGGTTTCGATACACACGGTAACCAGCGACCGGGGCACGACACCCTGATGACCACGCTCAACGACGCCATCACGGCGTTCTACCGCGACCTGCGGGCGCAGGGCAAGGATCGGCGCGTGCTGCTGATGACGATGAGCGAGTTCGGCCGCACGTCGCGGGAGAACGGCAGCCAGGGCACGGACCACGCTGCGGCAGCTTCGCTGTTCCTGTTCGGGCCGGGCCTGCGGGCGGGCATTCACGGCCGCCACCCCAGTCTGCGCGAGGCTGACCTCATCCCGTCCGGCAACAGCCTCCGCCATACGACCGATTTCCGCAGCGTCTACGCTACCGTACTGGAACGCTGGCTGCGCATTCCCAGCGCTGCGGTGCTGGGCCAGCGGTGGCCGCTGATCGACTGCATCGCCTGACCAGCCCGGAGCGCCAGCGACGGGCGCGACCAGCGCCTGTCGCTGGCGACTCCCGGGTTCGTCGAGAGGCATCGGCGTCAGGTCGGATTGGTCGCTGCCCATCAGGAGGTAGATCATGCGCAGGCAAGCGGCGCTCCTGGCGTGCCTGGTCCTTCCGCTGTTCCTGGTCCCCGGTTGGTCCACCCAGGCGGACGGGAAAGCGCCGGTGTTCGGCCAGGCCCAGATCCTCCTGGACAATCAACCGGCGCCGCCGGCCAGCCTGGCGGTGACCGGCTTCGCGCTGGCCGCTCGCACCACCGGCCCGCAGGTGGCCCTGATGCAGCGCCCCGGAGCGCTCCTGTTCGGCCTGGGCGGCGCCGAGGAAGCCGCCATCACCATTCCTGTCCGCGGCCTGGAAGGAGCCTTCACCGTCACGGCCCAGGCCACGGTGCTCGGTGAGGGCAAGGCCGAGGCGACGCTCACCGTGGACGGTAGCACCACCCGCAAGACCCTCGACGCCGCCACGGGAGCTCGGATCGAGATCGCCGGGGTGGCGACACTTCGGGGCAACCTGATTCGCCTCGGCGTGCGCAGCCAGGCCGGCACTCCGGCGGTGCGCTGGCGGGACATTCGGCTGGCCCAGGGCGGCCGCTCCTGGGACATTGCTGTCAAGCCTGCCCAGGCCGATCCGAATCGGGTGCCCCCGCCGATCCTGCCTCCTCTGCGGCCCGCGCTCGAGCAGGCGCTGATCGAATGGGACTGGCGCATGCAGGACGGTATCGGCACGGAGCGCCAGCCCAGCAGCTACGCCGAGGCGACGGCGCGGACCCTGCAGCGCGGCGATGCGCTGCTCCGCGACCTGGCGGCCGGGGATGTTTCCCTGGTCGAGGAGCAGCGGCAGTGGCACCAGTTGCGGCAGCGGCATGAGGAGCAGGCACGGGCGAAGGGAGTCAGCGAACATGCCCAGGAGCAACTCTGGCTGCAGGTCCACTCCCTGCGCCGACGCATCGCCCTGCGCAATCCGCTGGCGCAGACGGGCTCGATCGTGTTCGCCAAGCAGGTGCCGGGCAGCTTCAGCCACCAGCTGACCCAGTACCTCGGCCGCTTCGCCCGTCCCGGCGGCGGACTCTTCGTACTCGAGGAGCCAGGCCAGTCGATGAAGTGCCGCCAGCTGGTCGCGGACGCTCTGCCCGAGGGCAGCTATCAGCACCCCGACGTGTCTCACGACGGCAAGCGCGTGCTCTTCTCGTACTGCCAGGTCGCGGCCACGGCGCGGAGCTGGAACGCCCACTCCCACCTCCACTATCATCTTTACGAGGTCGGGGCGGACGGCTCGGGGCTGAAGCAGCTCACCGAGGGCGACTTTAACGATTTCTCACCGCGCTATCTCCCCAATGGGCAGCTCGTCTTCATCTCGACGCGCCGCGGCGGCTGGCACCGCTGCGGCGGCCGGCCGGGCGAGGGCTGCGAGAACCACACGCTGGCGCTGGCCAACGCCGATGGCTCGTCGCCGCGGCCGATCTCCTTCCACGAGACGCAGGAATGGGATCCCAGCGTCCTGGACGACGGCCGGATCCTCTACACCCGCTGGGACTACGTCGATCGCCACGCCGTGTTCTATCAGCAGTTGTTCACGTGCCGGGCGGACGGCAGCGCCACGGCGACGTTCTACGGCAACAACACGTTCAATCCCGTGGGCACCTGGGAGGCGCGGCAAGTGCCCGGCTCGCGGCGCGTGATGGCCACCGCCGGGGCGCATCACGCCATGACCGCCGGCTCGATCATTCTCGTCGATCCCAGCCGCGGTGTCGATGGCCCCGCTCCGCTGACGCGCCTGACGCCCG
>JADLBT010000055.1 GCA_020847555.1 Gemmataceae bacterium | reverse complement strand
TAAAGCCCACGGATCGCGTCCCGTGGGCGACGCGCCAGCGACTGCGCCCACGGGACGCGATCCGTGGGCTTTCGCGGGGGGGAGCATGGCATTCCTCAGTGAAGAGATCCGGCAGCAGATCCAGGCGTACCTGTCGCGCTACCCCAGCAAGCAGGCGGTGACGCTGCCGGCGCTGCACCTCGTGCAGGACGAGTTGCGTTGTGTGCCGCGCGAGGCGATCTGCGAGATCGCCGACCTGCTCGACCTGAGCCCGGCCGAGGTCTACGACACGATGACCTTCTACGGGTTCTTCCGCGAGGAGGGCCAACCGCTCGGCAAGACGCGCCTCTGGGTCTGCCGCAGCCTGGCGTGCGCTCTCCGCGGCGGGGACGAGTTGCTCGGGCAGGTGTGCGCGAAGCTGGGCGTCGCGCCGGGCGGGACGTCGGCAGACGGGAAGATCACCGTGGAATTCGCCGAGTGCATCGGGGCGTGCGAGGGAGCGCCGGCGGTCCTGCTCAACGACGAGGCCCGCATGAACATAACTCCGAACAGGGTGGATGACTTGCTGGCCGAATTGCGGTCATAGGGACGGTCTCAAGCCCTCTCGTCGCGGCGGTGGGCTACTTTCAACCTGTACAACCTCATGGCTGACTTTGAACCTGTCCTCTTGCGTCGCATCGCCAGGAAGGCCGACCCGCGGCTCGACGCCTATCGCGCCGACGGCGGTTACAGCGCCATGCAGAAGGCGCTGAACGAGATGGCGCCGGCCCAGGTCGTCGATACCGTCAAGGCGTCGGGGCTGCGCGGCCGTGGGGGCGCGGGCTTCCCGGCCGGCGTCAAGTGGGGGTTCCTGCCGAAGGACCACCCCGGCCCGATCTACCTGTGCGTCAACGCCGACGAGAGCGAGCCCTGCACGTTTAACAACCGCATCCTCATGGAGGAGGATCCGCACCAGGTCATCGAGGGCATCATCCTCGCCGCCTACGCGACCCGCGCCAGCACCGCCTACATCTACGTGCGCTACGAGTACGGCCGCAGCTACCGCCACATGCAGCGGGCGGTCGATGAGTGCTACGCCAGCGGTCTGCTCGGCCGGAACATCCTCGGCAAGGACTTTCACCTGGACGTGTTCCTGCACCGCGGGGCCGGGGCGTACATCTGCGGCGAGGAAACGGGGTTGCTCGAGAGCCTGGAGGGCAAGCGCGCCTGGCCGCGCATCAAGCCGCCGTTCCCGGCCGTCGAGGGGGCGTTCCGCAAGCCGACGGTCGTGAACAACATCGAGACGCTCGCCTGCGTCCCGCACATCATCGAGCGCGGGGCCGACTGGTTCAAGTCGATGGGCGTCCCACCGGATCCGAAGAACCCGCGCGACATCGGCAGCTACGGGCCGAAGCTGTACTGCATCAGCGGCCACGTCAACAACCCGTGCTGCGTCGAGCTGCCGCTCGGCGTGACGGTCCGTGAGCTGATCGACAGGCACGGCGGCGGGGTGTGGAAGGGGCGCCGGGCCAAGGCGGTCATCCCCGGCGGGATCAGCATGGGGCTGATGACCGAGGCGGAACTCGACACGCCGCTCGACTTCAACGGCCCCGGCAAGGTCGGGTGCCTCGGCCTCGGGACGGCCGCGGTCACCGTCATCGACGACACGACCAGCATTGTCGATGTTCTGTATAACATTTGTCGGTTCTTCGCGCACGAGTCGTGCGGTCAGTGTACACCGTGCCGCGAGGGGACCGGGTGGATGATGAAGATCACCGACCGGATGCGGCGCGGGCTGGGGCGCACGGAGGATCTGGCCATCCTCGACGAGGTCGGCAAGTCGATCGGCATCATGCCGGGGACGACGATCTGCGGGCTCGCCGACGGCGCCGGGTGGCCGGTCAAGAACATCGTGCAGAAGTTCCGGCCAGAGCTGGAGGAGTGGATCCGGAGCGGCAGGAGGAGCGAAATCCGGGAGCCGGCCCTCGCCCATTGAGAAAGCTCGGTGCCGGCGGCGCTGTCCGACCAACCCGGAGCGCCAGCGACGGGCCAGCCCAGATCCCGCGCTGACGCTTCGGGCTCAGACGGGCGGGTGGTGTGCGGTTTCTGATTGGTTTCACCCAACGAGGTGTGCCATGGCGATTGCCTTTTCCTGTCCTTCGTGCGAGCACCGCCTGAAGGTGAAGGACGAACTCGCTGGCCGCAAGGTCAAGTGCCCCGGCTGTGGGGGCGGCGTCCTCGTGCCGGCGGTGGAGGACGAAGAAGAGGTCGCCGCGCCGGCCCGGCCGGCCCGCCCGAGTCGCCAGACGCGCGAGGCCCCCGACGAGGAAGAAGATCGACCGCGCAAGAAGAAGAAAAAGAAGAAGAAGGACAACAAGTTACTGGTGATCGGCCTGGCGGCCGGCGGTGTCCTGCTTGTCGCGCTGATCGTCCTGTTGATCCTTCTCAACCGGCCCCAGAGTGAGCAACCGATCGTCAAGGGGCCACAGTCGAAAGTGCAGCCGGAACCGGAGCCGAAGCTGGCGGTGAAAGACCCGGAGCCGAAACCTGTGCCGCCGCCGCTGGAGAAACGTGTCGTCACCTTTTGGGGTGCGGGCGAGCGCGAAAGCATCAAGAACGACCTGCGCCAAATTGGCCTATTCTACGCCCAGTACCGCGACACCTTCAAGAAAGGCCCGGCGACCTCGAAGGCGTTCGCCGACTACATCCGCCGCGACACGGCGGCTCTCGCCGCCCAGTTCGACAAGGGCGCATACGCCGTGATCCCCGCCGCCCGTCCGAACTCAAGCACGGTGGTTGCTTATGACGCCGCTGGCGACGTCACCGGCAACCACATCGTCGTCTTCGGCGACGGGCGCGTGGACATTATTGACCAGGCGGAGCTGGACCGGCACCGCAAGCAGGGCAAGTAGGAACCGAGCACGCGAGGCGTCATGGCAACGGTCTTCGTCAACGACAAGCCGGTCGAGATCGGCACCGACCGGCTGAACCTGATCCAGGCGGCGGAGCGCGCCGGCGTGTTCATCCCGCGCTACTGCTGGCACCCGGCCCTGACCGTCGTCGCCAGCTGCCGCATGTGCCTGGTCGAGGTCGGGGAGAGGAAGCCCGACGGGACGGTCGCCATGCAGCCGCGCGTCGTGCCCGCCTGCCAGACGCCGGCCAGGGACGGCACCGTCGTCGTCACCAACTCCCCCAGGGCGAAGGCCGCCCAGCAGCAAACGCTCGAAGGGCTCCTCCTCAACCACCCGCTCGACTGCCCGGTGTGCGACAAGGCCGGCGAGTGCCTGCTGCAAGATTTCAGCTACCAGTTCGGCCGGTCTGAGAGCCGGATGATCGACACCAAGAACACGCCGCCCAACAAACCCGATCTTGGCGAGCACATTTCTCTTTTTACTGACCGCTGCATCTTGTGCTCGCGCTGCGTCCGGTTCACGCGCGAGGTCAGCGGCACGGCCGAGCTGCAGATCGTTAACCGCGGGCACCACTCCGAGATCGACGTCTTCCCCGGCGAACCGCTCGACAACAAGCTGTCCGGCAACGTCGTGGATCTGTGCCCGGTCGGCGCCCTGTGCAGCAAGGATTTTCTCTACAAGCAGCGCGTCTGGTTCCTGAAAGAGCAGCCGAGCGTTTGCCCCGACTGCAGCACCGGGTGCAGCGTGTTCGTCGATCACAACAAGGATATCGTTTATCGCCTGCGGCCGCGCGAGAACCCGCAGGCGAACGGGTACTTCATGTGCGATGACGGCCGCTTCGACACGGCGTACCTCAGCTCGCGCCACCGCATCCTGTCGCCCGTCGCCCGCACCGGCGCCGCCCCGGAGGCGGGCTACGAGAAGGTGCTCCCCGCGCTGCGCCGCGACCTGAAAGAGGTCTGCGCGCGTGCCGGCGGGGCCGTGGCGTTCGTCCTCTCGCCGTTCCTGACGTGCGAGGAGGCGTACCTGCTGGCGCAGTTCGCGAAGGGACTGTCGCAACAGGTGCGGCTGG
This sequence comes from Gemmataceae bacterium, assembly GCA_020847555.1. Next base: position 6,278 of record JADLBT010000055.1, on the reverse strand, counting down.
CGCTGGGGCGCGTGCCGGTGCATGGCGCGGACGACACGTATCCGAAGGACCGCCGCGGCAACTCGATCGAGCCAGTGAAGTTCACCATCCGCGCCGAGAAGTGCCCGAACCGGCGCGGCGTCGAGGCGGTCCTGCGTCACTTCCAGGGCGACGTGATCGGCCACGACGAAATCCTGCGTGCGGCCGGCGCGGGGGAGTTGCAGGCGCTGTTCATCACCGCCGCCTACTCGCCGGTGGCCGGCCTGTGGGTCAACGAGGAGCAGGCCGAGGTACTGAAGCGGGTGCCCCTGCTGGTTGTCCAGGATCTGTTCTCCTCGCCGGCCAGCGCGCTGGCGAAGTACGTCCTGCCGGCGGCGACGTTCGCCGAGAAGGACGGGACGTTCGTCAACTACGCGGGCCTGGCCCAGGCGATGCGCTGGGCGGTGCGGCCGCCGTCGGGGTGCCGAACGGACGGACAGACGTACTTCGACCTGCTGGAGCGGCGCGGCCTGGTCCACGCGCCAACGCTGCGGGCCGAGTTGGCGACGGAGATCTCTTATTTCGCGCCTCTGGCGGCCGGTGAGATCCCCGACCACGGCGTGCGTCTGGAGCAACCCTCTCAGTAACTCCTCAAAGCCCACGGGTGGCGTCCCGTGGGCGAGTCGCTGGAGACGCGCCCCACGGGACGCCACCCGTGGGCCCTGGGACAGCCATGCACGAATTTGACCTGCTGCCGACGCTGCTCACGATCGCCGGGGTGGTGGCCGTCATCCTCGGGACGTGCGCGTTTCTGATCTACGTCGAGCGCAAGGTGGCGGCATACGTCCAGGATCGAATCGGGCCGAACCGGGTCGGCCCGTTCGGCCTGCTCCAACCGCTCGCCGACGGGCTGAAATTCCTCTTCAAGGAGGAGGTCATCCCGCGCCACGTGGATCGGTTTCTTTACCTGCTCGCCCCGGCGATCGCGATCGGGACGTCGCTGCTGGCGTTCACCGTGGTGCCGTTTGGCGCTACCGACCCGCCGCCGGTCCCGCCGCAGCCACCCGTGGCGCTCGGCGTGAAGGCCACCCCCAGGGAGGAGAAGCTGCATGCGGATGCCCTGGAGACGTATCAGCAGCGGCTGCGGGAGTTCAAGGACAGGCAGGCGGCCTACCGCGGAACGTACCAGTTCGTGATCGCGCCGGGGCTGGACATCGGCATCGTATTCGTCTTCGCGGTTTCGAGTCTAGCGGTGTACGGCATCATCCTCGGCGGGTGGGCGGGCAACGACAAGTACAGCTTCCTCGGCGCGCTGCGATCCAGCGCCCAGATCGTCAGCTACGAGATCCCGCTGGGGCTATCGATCCTGGGGGTGGTGCTGCTGGCCAGCTCCCTCAACCTGGAGCGGATCATCCACGCGCAGGCGACAGGATTCTGGTACATCCTGTGTCAGCCGCTCGCGTTCCTGATCTTCATGACCAGCTCGTTCGCCGAGTGCAATCGGCTGCCGTTCGACCTGCCGGAGGCCGAGCAGGAGCTGGTCGGCGGCTACCACACCGAGTACAGCGCGATGAAGTTCGCGATGTTCTTCCTCGGCGAGTACACGCACATGATCACCACCAGTTTCCTGATGGTGATCCTGTTTTTCGGCGGCTGGCATTTCCCGTTCCTGGCGGAGACGGAGAGCGGATGGCTGGTGAAGCTGATCGTGTTCGCCGTCAAGATGGCGGTGTTCATCCTCGCCTACATGCTGGTGCGCTGGACGCTGCCGCGCTTCCGGTTCGACCAGCTGATGGGACTGGCGTGGAAGGTGCTGATCCCGCTGGCGCTGGCGAATCTGGTGTGCGCGATGGTGGTGCGGCAGCTGGGTTGGTCGCCCTGGCTGCTGCTGCCTGCATCGGTGGTCCTGCTGATCGGGGCCGGGTTGGGGGCAGCGCGCGTGGGGCCGCCGGCGCAGATACCGGTCGGCGGGGCCGCGAAGTTTGAGGCGCCGGTGCGGTAGTGCGCCCTGCCGCTGGCGGCCTGGCGCGAAGGGAGAAGACGACATGCCGATCGAGGCGAAAGACGTCAGGTGGGTGGATTCGCCGCGCATGGGGCTCGCCGAGCGGCTCTATCTGCCGGCGATCTGGGAAGGGCTGACGACTACGGTGCGGCACATGTTCTCGCCGAAGATCACGCAGCAGTTCCCGGAGCAGCGGCCCGAAATGCCGCCGAACTACCGGGGCGTCCACCGCCTCAACCGCGACGCGCAGGGGCGCGTCAAGTGCGTCGCCTGCTACATGTGCTCGACCGCCTGTCCGGCCCGGTGCATCGACATCGTCGCCGCCCCCTCGCCGTGGCCGGACCGCGAGAAGTATCCCGAGACGTTCGTCATCGACGAGCTGCGCTGCATCTACTGCGGGATGTGCGAGCAGGCGTGCCCGTGCGACGCCATCGAGCTGACGTCGCTGTACGACCTGACGGGCCTGAGCCGCGAGGAGATGATGTTCGACAAGGAGAAGCTGCTCAGCGTCTTCGACGAAACGGTCCGGGCCGGGACGGATCCGATCCGGACCACGCGCGGACCGCTCAGCGTCGCGTCGGACCCGCCGCCGCAGGGCCAGCCAGTCCCCGAGGGGACCAGGGAGAGTTACGGGTAGTCCGCCGTAACTTGTGACCTGGCTGTGACGGCAGACCTCCGGGTCTGCCGTCACGGCTGGACGTTGAGATACCGCTGCGAAGCGTTCCCACGAGAAGTCAAGCACCATGCCATCAACCCTGTTCCTCCAGGCCGCCCCGCGGTCGCGGCTCGACGAGATCGGCGCGTTCCTCGGGACGTTCTGGCCGATCCTGGTGCCGATCGCGCTGGCGATGGCTGCGATCTACCTGCTGCTGCCGCGTGCCCGTCGCTACCCGCCGCTGTGGGGCGGCGTCCTCGCCGGCCTGGCCCTCGCGGGCGGCGGCTGGCTGCTGATCCGCACCGATACCGCCCTGCCCGAGACGGTCCTGTTCTACTCGTTCTCCGGGCTGGCGGTCCTCGCCGGCGGGCTGCTGCTGATCCTGCGGAACCCGGTCCACGCGGCGCTGGCGTTCGTCCTCGTCGTGCTCAGCACGTGCGGGCTGTTCCTGCTCCAGGCGGCTCCGTTCCTGATGGCGGCAACGATCATCATCTACGCCGGGGCCATCGTCGTGATCTTCCTGTTTGTCATCATGCTCGCTCAGCAGGAGGGACTGTCCAGCGCCGACCAGCGGTCGCGCGAGCCGTTCCTGGCGACCCTCGCCGGATTCATCCTCCTCGGCGCGCTGCTGTGCGTGGTCCACCGCACTTACACCCTCGACCCGGAACTCGACGAGTTGACGGCCCGCGCCCAGCGCGCCCTGGCCGCATCCTCCGTCGAGGAGGCCGACCAGATTCTCGGCGGGCACGAGCGGTACGTCGAGGCGCTGCGCGGCCTCCCGCCGGCCCGGACGGCGGGCCGCCAGCCCACCGACCGGGAAAAGCTGCGCGACGCTGCCACCCTCCTCCACCTGGCGTTCGCCCAGAAGGAGGGGTTGGTGGCGGTGAAAGGCCAGCTGCGAGAGATTGTCCTGATCCGCGTCGGGCACGGGTCGCTGCGGCCGGACGAGCAGCGACCGCTGTCGGCGTTCAGCGGCGCCCCCGCCAGCGCCCCCCCTGCCCTCGACGAGAAGACGGGCCGCGTCAAGGAACGCATGCCCGCCTACAACGTTTCGGCCCTGGGGCGGTCGCTGTTCTCCGACTACCTGCTGGCCGTCGAGTTGGCCGGCGTGCTGCTGACGGTGGCGACGATCGGCGCCATCGTCATCGCCGGCCGGCGTCCGGAGGGATTGCGATGACCCCGGTGTCGCTGGAAAACTACCTGGTCGTCGGCGCGATCCTGTTCGTGCTCGGACTGACCGGGTTCCTGGTCCGGCGGAACATGATCATCATGTTCCTGTCGGCCGAGATGATGCTCCAGGGGGTGGCGGTCAACCTCGTCGCCTTCGCCCGCTATCGGGGCAACCTCCAGGGCCAGGTGTTCACCCTGTTCATCCTCACCGTCGCGGCATGCGAGGCGGCGATCGCCCTGGTCCTGGTGCTCGCGCTGTACCGCAGTCGCAAGTCGCTCGACGTGAGCGTCTGGCAGGATCTGCGGGAGGCCGACCAGGAGCCGGTGGTGGACGAAGAGCCGCTGCCGCCTCCGCCGCCGGAGGAGCCGCTACCAAAACTGACGCCCGCAGGCCCCCGACCCGCCCAGCACGAGGAGACCAGCCATGCCTGAGTTCGCGGTCATTCTGTGGCTGATCCCTGGGCTTCCGCTGCTGGCCGCGGCCATTACCCCCTTTTTCGGAGGGCGCCTGCGCCGCATCGCGCACCTGCCGTGCATCCTCGCCTCCGCCGGGTCGTGCGTCCTCTCGTTCGTCGCACTGATCACCATCGCATCGCGGGATGTTTCGACCAGCGTCACCTGGTTTGCGATCGGCGACGTGAACATCACCATCAGCCTGATGGTGGACGGCCTGACCGCGGTCATGCTGGTGGCCGTCACGTTCGTCGGGACGCTGATCGCGTTCTACTCGGCCGGCTACATGGAAGGGGACGAGGGCTACCCCCGGTTCTTCGCCGAGATCAGCCTGTTCCTGTTCTCGATGAACGGGCTGGTCATGGCGGACAACTTTCTGCTGCTGTATGCGTTCTGGGAAGGCGTCGGCCTGTGCAGCTACCTGCTTATTGGATTCTGGTCCCGGACGCCGGCGGCCGCGGCCGCCGCCCGCAAGGCGTTCCTGGTGACGCGCCTGGGCGACGTGGGCTTCTTCCTCGGGATCCTGGTCGTCTTCACCCTGTTCACGGACCCGGCGACGGGCGAATACCTGCACTCGCTCGACTTCCGCAAGGTCTTCGCGAGCGCCGTCCACCAGGCCGAGACGCAGCCGGGCGTCCTGCTGCTGGCGTGCCTGCTGCTGTTCTGCGGGGCGGTCGGCAAGTCGGGCCAGTTCCCGCTGCACGTCTGGTTGCCCGACGCGATGGAAGGCCCAACGCCTGTCAGCGCCTTCATCCACGCCGCCACGATGGTGACCGCCGGCGTCTACCTCGTCGCGCGCTGCACGCCGTTGTTCGGCCACGCGCCCGCGGCGCAGCTGGTTGTGGCCTGCATTGGCGGCTTCACTGCTTTGCTTGCCGCGCTGATAGCCCTGACGCAGACCGACCTGAAACGCCTGCTGGCCTACTCGACCATTAGCCAGCTGGGCTACATGTTTCTGGCCCTGGGCGCCGGCCTGAAGGCCGAGCATCTGGCGCCGGCGGCGGCGACCGCCGCGATTTTTCACCTGTTCACGCATGCCTTCTTCAAGGCGCTGCTGTTCCTCAGTTCCGGCAGCGTGATGCACGCGATGGGCGGGGTGATCGACATGCGCCGGTTCGGCGGGCTGCGGCGCCTGCTGCCGGTGACGCACTGGACGTTCCTGTGCGGGGCGGCGTCGCTGGCGGCCGTCCCACTGTTGTCCGGGTTCTGGAGCAAGGACGAGATCCTCGAGGTGACGCTGCACGCCTCCCACGCCAGCGTCGAGACGGGGTGGGTGTACATGGTGCTGTTCATCGCTGCCCTGGTGACGGCCGGGCTAACCGCGTTCTACACGTTCCGGGCGTACTTCCTGACGTTCTGGGGCGCGCAGCGCATGCCGGAGGAGGCGCACGGCCACGCCCACGAAGCATCGTGGGTGATGCTCGGCCCGCTCGTGATCCTGGCGGCGGGGGCGGTGGCGCTCGGTTACATCGTCGGCCCGCTCACGCACTGGCTGGCCGACACGCTGAGCAGCGACTGGCTGAGGGCGTCGCGGTGGCAAGCGGCGTTTAGCGGGACGGGGCTGCTGCCGGAGCAGGTCGCCGCACACGTCCTGAACTGGCCGCTACTGCTCGGGAGCAGCGCGCTCGCCCTGGGCGGGATCGCCATCGCGTGGTGGATGTACGTCCGCCAGCCAGCCCTCCCCGGCAAGGCGGCCCACGCCGCCCCGCGGCTGTACGAACTGTCGCGCAATCGGTTTTACCTGGACGAGCTGTACTATGTGTTCCTCGTCCGCCCGCTGGCCGGCCTGGCCTCCTTCTGCCGCGCGCTCGACGCCTACGTCGTCGATGGCCTGGTGGATCTGGTAGGGCAACTGCCGCGCTACGTGGCCTACGTGTTCCGGCCGATTCAGAACGGGCTGGTACAGTTCTACGCCCTGCTGATGGTGCTGGGGGTGGCAGGCTTCCTGCTGGCGGTGCTGCTCCGCTGACACCCAAAGCCCGCGGGCTGCGTCCCGGGGGCCGAGCGCTTGAGACTGGCCCCCACGGGACGCAGCCCGCG
>JADLBT010000054.1 GCA_020847555.1 Gemmataceae bacterium | reverse complement strand
CGGCGCCGTGGCACGACGGGGCGTAGCGGAAGATCGACTGGCCGAAGCTCGGGCATTCCGCCAACTTGATGTTGCGCCGGATGCGCGTGCCGAAGACGCGCGCCCTCGACCACGGGGCGTTGCCCGCTCGGCTTCGGTCCAGGTACTCCTGCAGGTCGCGCTGGACCTCCTGGGCCAGGCGCGTGCTCGCCTCGTACAGGCACAGGACGATGCCCGTCACCTGCACGGCCGGGTTGAGGCGCTTCGCCACCAGAGCCGTCGTCTCGAACAGCTTGCCGAGGCCGTGCAGGGCGAGGAAGTGCGGCTGCAGCGGGATGAAGACCTCGTTCGCCGCCGTCAGCGCGTTGAGCGTCAGCACCCCCAGCGATGGAGCGCAGTCCATGAGCACGAAGTCGAACGCTCCCTCGTCCTGCAGCAGCAGGTCGCGCAGGATCACCTCGCGACCGACGACACCCGCCAGCTCGACCTCGGCGGCAGCCAGGTTGATGTCGGACGGGGCGACCCACAGTCCGTCCTCGACCTTGCGGCGCACCTCGCCGAGGGGCCGCGAGGTGGTCAGAGCGTCGTACATCGACGGCGACTTACCGTCCGGCTCGATCCCCAGGTGGGTGGTGGCGTGTGCCTGCGGATCCAGGTCGATGACGCAGACGCGCTGCCCGGCGCGGGCCAGGGCGGCCGCCAGGTTGACCGCCGTGGTCGTCTTCCCGACGCCGCCTTTCTGGTTGATGATCGCAATCCTTCGCATGACGGTCCCTCGTCCGGGTGACAGGTGGGCCAGGCGCCCAGGGCAGCGTGGGATTATAAGCGGGCCGCGCAGAACCGGGAACCCCAACCGTCACCGGACGTGCCGTTGCCCCGCCCCGGTCCGCGGGCTAGCCTGACCGCAGGGCTCTCGAAAGTCGCTGGTGCCGGTTCAAGGAGAGATGGTGTGCAAGGGGTTTTCGTCAAGCCCACGGGTGGCGTCCCGTGGGCTTGACGAAAAACGGTCGCTCCCCTTGAACCTGCACCGGACCTATCCATCCAGACCGGAGGACGACCATGCGCGACTTTGCCATTCACCTGTCGCACAAGCCGGGGGAACTCGGCCGCGTGGCGAACATCCTGAGCCGAGCCGGGGTGAACATCAAATCGGTGGCGGCGATGGTGATCGGCAGCCAGGGGATGGTGCGCCTGATCTGCAACGACGTCGATGCGACCCGCCACGCCCTGCAGGAGGCCAACATCCGCTTCGAGGAATACGAGGTGGTGACAACGCTCCGCGAGAACCGGGCCGGCGAGTTGGCCGATGTGGCCGACAAACTCGCGAACGCCGGGGTCAACCTGCACGCTGTCTACGTCGTCGGGCTGGAGGGCGACCTGGTCGAGCTGGCGGTTATCGCCGACGATGCCAAGAAGGCGAAGAAGTTGCTGGAGTGAGGGGGAGCGCCGGGGCCATGTCGTCCGAGCCCGAAGTATCAGCGAGAGACAAGCCAATACCCTCGCTGACGCTGCGGGCTCGGACAGCAGTTTGGTCCGCCAGTCCTTACCACCACACTGACAGCCCGCTGCGCGGGCCGCCGATGCTAAACCCGTTGGGGTAGCCGTAACTGGGGTAGTAGTACGGCATGTAGTACTGACTGTAGTAAGGCGTGTAGTAGCGGTAAGGTGTGTAGTAGCGGTAAGGTGTGTAGTAGTACGACCGATAAGGACGATACCAGCGGGTGTATCCCGGCCAGGAGTAGCGGCCCCAGCGGTAGCCCCGCGAATAACCGCGTCCCCAGTTTCCGCGGTGGTAGCCTCGGTGCCAGCCGCGCTGAGCGACCTGGTACGTGCCGTCGTCCGGTCGGGCAGCAGTCCCCGCAGTCGGGGTGGCGAAGGTCAGGGCGACAGCGGTCAGAGCGGCCGCGAGGGATGTGCGCAACATGTGGATGCCTCCTCGTTCTGTTCGTTGAGCCCGCCTGGCCCGGATTAACCGGCCCGGGTCGCACGGACCCCGTGCGGTGTTCCCCAGATTACAGGTTGCGAATGGCGTGCCGGTCGAGCGGAAAGGCTCCGGCCGCGGTATGCGCCGGACATCCGGCACGGGTGGACGGGGCCGGTCGGCGAGAACGGTCAGGAGCGGTGGGGAACGCTTGTCGGGGGGCGCAGACCGCCTTAATGTACAGGAAGAGACCGAGGAGTAGCGCACCCCGCACGGGAAGCACGATCCCATGACCACCGCCTCCTTCGCCAGCCGCTGGAACCTCGACGCGATCGAGTCCGCGTACCAGCGCTGGCGCGCCGACCCGACCGCCGTCGATGAACAGTGGCGCCTCTTCTTCGAGGGGTTCGAGCTGGGCTCGGCCGGCGCCGGCCCGCAGAAGACCGACACGGCCGCCCAGATCGGCATCGGCCGGCTGATTTACGCCTACCGCGACCTTGGCCACCTGCTCGCTCACCTCGACCCGCTGAGCGAGCCCCGGACGAGCCACCCACTGCTGGAGCTGGCCGAGTTCGGCCTCGCTGAGAGCGATCTCGACCGGACGTTCGATACCAGCGTGTTCGTCAGTCTGCCGCGCGCCACCCTGCGCGAGCTATGCCTCGCCCTGCGCGAGACATACTGCCGGACTATCGGCGTCGAGTACATGCACATCCAGGATCCGCGCATCCGCATGTGGCTCCAGGAGCGCATGGAACCGCGTCGTAACCAGCCCGGCTACCCGCGCCGCCGCAAGCTGCGCATCCTGATGGAACTACACTTCGCCGAGCTGTTCGAGAAGTTCCTGCACACCCGCTACGTCGGCCAGAAGCGGTTCTCCCTGGAGGGGGCGGAGACGCTCATTCCCCTCCTCGATGCCCTGATCGAGAAGGCGGCCGACAGCGGGGTGCATGAGATCGTCCTGGGGATGGCCCACCGCGGCCGCCTGAACGTGCTGGCGAACATCCTCGAAAAGCCTTACGCGGAGGTGTTCAGCGAATTCGAGGACAACTACCTGCCCGGCTCGACCGACGGCGACGGCGACGTGAAGTACCACCTCGGGTTCTCGACCGATCGCGTATCCAGCGCGGGCAACCGGATCCACCTGTCGCTGACCCCCAACCCGAGCCACCTGGAGGCGGTCGATCCGGTGGTCGAGGGCCGCACCCGGGCCAAGCAGGAGCGGTTCGGCATCGCCGGCGACCTGACCGGCGCCGGCAGTCCAGCCGCACGCGAGGGGCGGCTGCATGGCCTGCCGGTCCTGCTCCACGGCGATGCCGCGTTCGCCGGCCAGGGTCTCGTCGCCGAGACGCTCAACCTGTCCCAGCTGCCGGGATACCGGACGGGCGGGACCGTCCACGTCATCGTCAACAACCAGATCGGGTTCACGACGAGCCCCACCGACGCCCGCTCGACCCCCTACGCAACCGATGTCGCCAAGATGATCGAGGCACCGATCTTCCACGTCAACGGCGAGGATCCGGAGGCGACGGTGTTCGTCACTGAGCTGGCCCTGGAGTTCCGCCAAACGTTCCACCGGGACGTCGTCATTGACATGTACTGCTACCGGCGGCACGGCCACAACGAGGGCGACGAGCCGTCGTTCACCCAGCCGCTGATGTACGCGAAGATTCGCGAGCGGCCGACCCTGAGCGAGGTCTACACCGAGCAGCTGATCCTGCGCGGCAACCTGACGGCGGACGAGAACGAGGCGATCGTCAGCGAGTTCCAGGCGAAGCTGCAGGGGGCACTGGAGCAGGTCAAGACCGGGCCGCCACAGCCTTACGGGATGCGCGGCTACCAGGGGCAGTGGAAGGGTCTCACCCGGTCGTACTCACACGCTCAGGTAAACGCGGCCGTCAAGTTCGACACGCTGCGGGACATTACCGAGGGGCTGGCCCGCGTCCCGCCGGATTTCACCGTCCACCCGAAGATTGTCCGCCAGCTTGCGGCCCGGCTGAAGGAGCTGACCGAGAGGCGGCAGGTTGACTGGGCGTTCGCCGAGGCGCTCGCGTTTGGGTCGCTGCTGCTGGAGGGGACGCCGGTCCGGCTCAGCGGGCAGGATAGCCGCCGCGGCACGTTCAGTCAGCGCCACGCGGTCCTGTACGACGCCCGCACCGGCGAGCCGTACTCTCCGCTGAACTACCTGGGGGGCGGTCCGCAGGCCGCGGGAAGGGCCGAAGGTCAGGCGAAGTTCTCCGCCTACGACAGCCTGCTGTCGGAGGCGGCGGTGCTCGGGTTCGAGTTCGGGTACTCGCTGGACACGCCCGACACGCTCGTCCTGTGGGAGGCCCAGTTCGGCGACTTCGCGAACGGGGCGCAGGTGATTATCGACCAGTTCATCGTATGCAGCAACTCGAAGTGGCAGCGCGACAGCGGGCTGGTGATGCTGTTACCGCACGGGTATGAGGGCCAGGGGCCGGAACACTCCAGCGCCCGGCTGGAACGCTTCCTGCAGATGTGCGCCGAGGACAACATCCAGGTCTGTAACCCCTCGACGCCAGCCCAGTACTTCCACGTCCTGCGCCGACAGATGAAACGCGACTTCCGCCGACCGCTCATCCTGATGACGCCCAAAAGCCTGCTTCGGCACAAGCTGGCGGTTTCGCCGACCGACGAGCTGACCGCCGGCCACTTCCAGGAGGTGCTGGACGACTCCGCGGTTGACCCGGGCAAGGTGAGCCGTGTGCTGCTGTGCAGTGGGAAGGTTTACTACGACCTGGCGGAGGCGCAGGCGGACCGGGAGACATCGGACGTTGCCATCGTGCGGATGGAGCAGCTCTACCCGTTCCCGGTGCAGGCGCTGGAGCGCGTCCTGGCCCGCTACCGCAAGGCGCGCGAGTGGACGTGGGTACAGGAAGAGTCGCTCAACATGGGCGCGTGGGCGTTCATGGAGCCGCGGTTGCGGGCTCTGGACCACGCCCCGCGCTACGTCGGCCGGGACGCCAGTGCCAGCCCGGCGACCGGGTCGCGGCGGGTCCACCTGCGCGAGCAGAAGGAACTCGTCGAGGCAGCGCTGACCGGCACCGGCGATCACCTGGTACGCGCCAGCGCGGACGGCCACAACCGGCTCAAACAGGCGCTGGAGGAACTGCGCCACGAGGAGCCGGCGCCGGCGGCCAAGGGATGACCGAGCCTTTTGACGAAGGCAGGCTCCTGGATGGCGTCCCGCGGGCCAGGTTGTTTCCGGGCAAGCCCACGGGTGGCGCCCTGTGGACCGAGTCTCCGGAGATTTGACCCACGGGACGCCACCTGTGGGCTTGCCACAGTCCATCGTCGGCGCGGCCAGGGAGCCGATCGTGTCCATTCTCCTCACCTGTAACTGCGGCAAGAAGCTCCGCATAGACGACAGTTACGCCGGCCAGGAGGGCCGCTGCCCGGCCTGCGGGCAAACGCTCGCCATCCCGAACAGCGCCGGCGGCGGGCCACTCCCACCTCCGTGGCCGCAGGCGGCGCCGCCCCCGTTACCGGCCGTCCTGCCCGCCGACAAGGAGGCGCTGCAGGAGGTCGCTCGCGACCAGCCGCCGACCAGCGACCAGCCGCCGGCCAGCGGCCAGCCGCCGGCTCCGCTCACCGACCACGGCAACGGTCCGATCCCACCGGATGCCGACTTCTTCGTCCCGCCGCCGCGCGAGATCGGCGAACTGCTCAGCGCGTACACGTCGATGCGCCAGGGCGACGAGCCGTGGCCGGTGGGCGCCCGCGCCGCCTGGAGCGTCCTCGCGGCTGCCGTCGGGGTGCTGCTCGGCGTGCTCATCGACGTCGTCGGCCGCG
>JADLBT010000053.1 GCA_020847555.1 Gemmataceae bacterium | reverse complement strand
TGGCGCGCCGGCAATTTTTGTCCGGCACCTCTCTTGACAGATTGTGTCAGCCGGCTAGAATATTGTTGAGATTAAGTCTCAGTATCAACCCGGCGACTCGATCGCCTGCGTTTGCTCCTGGAAGATGCTCCTCAGAACCGGGGAGCAATCCGGACTTTTCCATCAAGAGGGTGGCTTGATGGAGCCCGCCTGCCGCGATCTCTGCGGCCTCTCCACCCAGAAGGCTGGGTTCGTGCATGGAACGCCCCTGCGCTCCTGAAAGCCGCCACGGCTGCTCGGCACAGCTGGTGTGCCGTTGCCTGAATGTGACCCGGGACGAGATCGTCGAGGCCATCACCTCGCTGGGCCTGCAAACGCTCAAAGAGGTCCGCCAGGCCACCGGCGCCGGCGGCGGTTGCACGTGCTGCCACAAGGATATTCGGCTGCTCCTGGAGCAGTACAGTTACTCGCCCCCACCGTCGTCCTCGTCGGCCTTGCCCATCTGTTCGCTCAAGTAGTTCTCCAGGCCAACGCGCCCGATCAGCTCGAGCTGAGTTTCCAGCCAATCGACGTGCTCCTCCGATTCGACCAGGATCGGGGCGATCAGTTCGCGCGAGCCGTTGTCCTTGATGCGGACGCACAGCTCGATCGTCTCGTTGTAATGCTTGACGCCCTTCATCTCCAGCTGCAAGTCGTTCTCCAGTTGCTCCTTCACGTCGGTCCCGACACGGATCACGTCGTACCGGGCGATCTCCGGGGTGCCTTCCAGGAAGAGGATGCGTTCGATCAGCTTCGCTGCGTGCTTCATCTCACCCATCGACTCCTCGTGGTGCTTCCGCGCCAGATGCGTCAGACCCCAGTTGGCGCACATCTTGGCCTGGCAGAAATACTGGTTGATGGCGGTCAGTTCGATGGTCAACGCCCAGTTGAGTGCCTCGATCACCTGCGGGTCACCCTTCATGGAATCCTCCTCGAAGACGACATCTGATAGCCGATACACGGTCATTGTAGCGGTTCGCGCTACCCGCGACCGCCGCGAAATCTCCTTGCCCCGCCGCGCCGCCCGGGTACGATGCGGGGCAGGAGAGAGGGACTGGGGCTGGGGATCAGGGAAGAAGGCCCAGAGCCCACGGGACGCCACCCGTGGGCTTTGGACCTGCTTGCCCGATCCCTGACCCCTGGCCCCTCCTCCCACACACCAACCGAAGGGGCGTGAGACATGCTGATTGCCGTTCGTTGTCGCGTCGTGCTGGCCGCCGTGGCGGCGCTGGTCGGACTGGGGGCTCTGCTGCGGACCGCCCCGGCCGGCGAGCCGAAATATCCGAAGGTCAATCTGGCCCGCACCTGGGTGGTCGATCCGAAGTGGCCGGCCAAACCCCCGGGCACCGTCTGGAGCCACGTCCCGGGAGTGGCGGTCGATGCCCGCGATCAGGTGTATGTCTTCACCCGCGCCGACCCGCCGGTGCAGGTCTACGACGCCCAGGGCAAGTTCCTGCGCGCCTGGGGGAAGGGTATCGCGAGTGCGCACCACATCAAGATCGATCTCGACGGGAACGTCTGGATCACGGACGTCAAGAACCACGTCGCCGAGAAATACACGCCCGACGGCAAGTTACTGCTGGTGCTCGGCACCCGGGGGAAGGCTGGCCGGGACAAAAAGCACTTCAACATGCCGACCGACGTGGCGGTCACGCGCGACGGCGACATCTACGTGAGCGACGGGTACGGCAACGCCCGCGTCGTCCACTTCAACCGCGCCGGCGAGTACGTCAACGAGTGGGGCGAACTGGGTCACAGACCGGGGCAGTTCAGCATCGCGCACGCGATCGCCGCCGACTCGAAGGGACGCATCTACGTCGCCGACCGCAACAACGTGCGGATCCAGGTGTTCGATCGGTCGGGCAAGTTCCTGGCGGAGTGGCGCGACCTGATCGTACCGTGGGGCTTCCACATGACTCGGGACGACAAGCTGTGGGTGTGCGGATCGTCGCCGATGCAGTGGCGCAAGGAGGACAATGCGCTGGGCTGCCCGCCGAAGGACCAGATCTTCATGCAGTTCGCCCCGGACGGGCGGCTGCTCCAGCTGTTCACCCTGCCGAAGGGGATCGACGGCCTGGAGCGACCGGGGGAGGTGAACTGGGTCCACGCGATCGCCCTGGACTCGCGCGGCAACCTCTACCTCGGCGACATCATCGGTCGGCGAGCACAGAAGTTCGTGCTGCGCGAGCCATGAAATGGTGGGTGGTGAAGAAGGGAAAGCCCACGGGCGGCGTCCCGTGGGCTTTGGAATCTCTACTACCCACCACCCATCACGGGTGGTTGCCGGAACCGCTGCCGGTCCCTAGATTAATAGCTCCCCTTCCTACGGCAGGCCGGGGGGGCGAGTTCGAGCCGGATGCCACAGGTCGCGCGGACTTGCAACCCTGCGATACACCGCCTCGCGGCGTGGAATATACTCCTTCACCTCCAGGCACCACAGGCAATGCCCGAAGTCCTCGATTGGCAGCGCACCAATCAACAAGACGTGGCCCGGCGCGCCGCCCAGGCGCTGAGTGAAGGGAGACTGGTCGCCTTCCCGACCGAGACAGCTTACCACATCACGGCGAATGGCCTTGCACCGGCGGCCGTCGAGGCACTGGCGAGGCAGGTCGGCGAGGCCCGCCCCCTGATGCTCGCGGTCCGCACCGCCGCCGAGGCGCTGGACTGGGCGCCAGGGATGAGCCAGCTGGCCCGCCGCCTGGCGCGCCGCTGCTGGCCGGGGCCGGTCGCCCTCCTCCTCACGCAGGGAGTCGAAAAGGGGCTCGCCAGCCGGCTCCCGGAAGGGGTTCGGCACAGGGTTTGCCCGGAAGGAGCGTTGCACGTGCGGGCGCCGGCTCACGACGCGCTGCTATACACACTGGCCCGCTTTCCCGGTCCCGTGCTGGCGGCGGTCCCGGGCGAGCCCGCCGCGACCAGCGCCGAGGCGGTGGTACGAGCCGTCGGCGAGGGGGTAGCGCTGGTGATTGACGACGGCCCCAGCTCGTGCGGTCAGCCGGCGACGGTCGTCCGGGTCAACGGTGAGGGGTGGGGGGTCGTCCAGCCCGGCGTCGTGGACGAGGAGACCCTTGCCCAGCTCGTCCCCTGCACCATCGTCTTCGTCTGCACCGGCAACACCTGCCGGAGCCCGCTGGCGGAGGCGCTGTGCAAGAAGCTCCTCGCCGAGCGGCTGGGCTGTGCGGTCGGGGAACTGCCCTGGCGCGGCTACCTGGTTCTGTCGGCCGGGCTGTCGGCCACTCCGGGGGACGTCGCCGCCGCGGAGGCGGTCGAGGTCGCCCACGAGTTGGGGGCCGACCTGAGCGAGCACGCCAGCCGGCGGTTGACGCACGAGCTGCTGATGCAGGCGGACCACCTGATCACGATGACACGCGGCCACCAGCGGGCACTTGCTCCATACTGCACGGGCGGCGTGGCACAGCCGCGGTTGCTGGCCGGCGCCGACGGCGACGTGGCGGATCCCATCGGCGGGGACCAGGAGGTCTACCGCGCGTGCGCCCGGCAGATTGCCCACTGCCTGGAAACGTTGCTCGGGGAACTGGAGGGCATTGACGTCTCCCGATCCCAACCGGGAGAGGCGGGAACATGAAGATCACGATTGGCAGTGACCACCGCGGATACGAGGTGAAGCGGCGCATCCGGTCGCTCCTCGAGCAGATGGGCCACGAGATCCTCGACGCCGGCCCCGAGGGCAGCGGCAGCGTGGATTACCCCGACTTCGCCTTCCAGGTCGCCGAGGCCGTCGGCCAGGGCCGGGTCGAGCGCGGGATCCTGGTGTGCGGCACCGGCATCGGCATGTGCATCGCCGCCAACAAGGTCAAGGGTGTGCGCGCCGCCCCGTGCCACGACAGCGTCACCGTCGAGATGAGCCGCCGCCACAACGACTCGAACGTCCTGTGCCTGTCGGCCGACCTGCTGGGCGAGGAGTTGATCGGGCGGATCGTGCGGCTGTGGCTGGAAACCGAGTTCGAGGGCGGTCGCCACGCCCGGCGGGTGCAGAAGATTACCCAGTACGAGGCGGAACACGCGAAGTAGAGGGGCGAGGGGCGCAAGGCGAGGGACGAGGGGGCGAGACGTCCCTCCTCCCTGACCTCTTTCTCAGAACACCCATGCTAACCGCACGCGGGTGGTGGTTCCTGGTTGTCGTCCTGGGGCTGCTCTTGCTCGCCCTGTGGGCGAACACGCCTGTCGTGGCCCTGGTCTGCCTGACCCTCCTGTCCTGGTTCCTCGCTCTCTGGCTTCTGTTCGCGGTTCGTCTGCGTCTCCTTGCCGCTGGCCTGCGCGTCGAGCGGGAGGTACTGGACGAACGCGGGCCGGTCGAGAGCCTGTGGACCGGCCGGACCTTCCGCGTGCGCACCCGCCTGTGCCTCGACGGTGCTCTACCGTCGCCTTACCTTCGTGCTTCCGAGCGTGTCCCGTTTGGCCTGGAGCGTGTCGCGGGCGAGGCGGAGCGCGACGGCGCCGTGTCGCGCGTGGTCCCGCTGGAGCTGGCGTACCAGGTCCATTGCCGCGCTCCGGGTCGCGTGCGTTTCGAGGGGGTTGGGGTGCAGCTGGCCGACCTGCAGGGGTTTTTCCACCACGTGCTGTTCGTTCCGGCCGTGCGCCACCTGCGCATCCTGCCCCCGCTCACCGATGCGCGCGGCCACGCCCCGACGGTCAAGCGCTACAACCTCCTGCCGATCGCCGGCGTCCACCGCCACCGCCGTCCCGGCACCGGAAGTGAGTTACTCGACCTGCGCGACTATCTCCCCGGCGACCCCCCGCGCATGATCGCCTGGAAGGCGTCCGCGCGCCGCGACCGGCTGATGACCAAGGAGTTCGAGAGCGAGGTGCCGGTCCGCTGCACGCTGTTCGTGGACACCTCCGGTTCCGTCCGCGTCGGCCCGCCCGGAGCCAACGCCCTGACCCGGCTGGTGGAGATCGGCGCGGCCGTCACCCAGGCCGCGGCCGCCGCCCGCGACCTGCCCGGACTGTGCCTGTTCGACGAGGAGCGCGTCGAGTACCTCCGGCCCGCGCGCGGCGGCCGGCACGTCGTCCGTATCCTCGGCCAACTCGCCGACGCGGCCGGACTTCCGGCCACGACCGCCGCGGCCCCGGTGCGCCCGCTTCTGCCTCTCGCCTACGGGCTGGCGGAGGAGGTCTACCCCGAGCTGGTGCGGCCGGGCGCGAACCGGGTGCCGTTCTGGCTGCCGTGGCTCTGGCGCGTGCCGACCTACGAGCGCCGCCGGTCCACGTCGGGCCGGCGCCTGTACCTCGTCGTGTTCCTGCTGCTGGTCCTCGCCCCGGCCCTGGCAGCGGGGGTGGCCCTCGGGCTGCTCCTCTACGTCGTCTTCCAGCTCACGAGCGAGACCCTCGGCCTGTACGCGGGCCTCGCCGGGGGGGCGGCCCTGACCGTCGCGATCCTCACCATCGGGTACGCACGGCTGGAGTTTTTCTACCGCCTCCTGCCGCTGCTCGTCTCCGCCCGGCGGCGCCGCCACGCGCGGTGGCGGAAGCGACTGGCTGCCGTGCTGTCGGTGCGTTACGGCCTGGCGCCGGGCGGGCTGGCGCTGCTGATGGAGCAGGACCGCCCGTTCGGCCTGCTGATGCAGCGCTTCCTGGCCGAGCACCACGTCCCGTTCGAGCTACCGCTGTACGATCGGCGCGGGCGTTACCTGTTCGTCGCCCCGGCCAAGGTCGAGGTGCTGGCACGGGCGCTGCTGCGTGCGATCGGCAAGGGCCACGACAACGAGTTGTTCGTGCTACTCGCGGACCTGCTCGAACTGGACGACCGCCTTGGGCCGCTGCTCGGGGCCGTCAAGGTGGCCGTCGCCCGCCATCATCAGGTAATGCTCGTCTGCCCCTGGCCGCCGCGCATCCCGCTGCCGCGCCGGGAGCCTCCGGGGGGGGCCGAGGCGCTGGCTGTGCTCGGCGTCGAGGGTGGCCGGCTGACGCAGCCGGTGGGGGCCACGGCGCGGCGGGCGACGGTCCTGCGCTTTCACCGCGCCTTTTATCGGTTGCGGCGCGCGTTCGCGCGGCTCGGTGTGGCGGTTGTGTGTGCCCGCGAGGGGGATCCAATCCGGCTGATTCTGGAACGCCTGGAACGGCTGCGCGGGGCCGCCCCCGGTCCGCGTAACCCGCGGAGCGGCTGACAGCGCCGCGCAACAGAATCTTGAAAGTCCACGGGGCACGTCCCGTGGGCCAGATCCCCAGCACCTTGGCCCACGGGACGCCACTTGTGGGCTTTATGAGGAGAGGAACTGCGATGGCGCCACCCGCCGCGGAGGAGCCGCGCCCGGTCGAGCCGGTGTTCTTCGATCAGTACACCATCGTGTGCCTGGTCGCGCTGGCGGCGATGTTCGCGATCGAGTTTCAGCAGGGGCCGGCCCTGTACACGCCGCTGCTGCTGGTGGTCGGGCTGGTCGGCGTCCTCGCTCGTCTGCCGCTGGCGCCGATCCTGGTGCTCGTCGTCCTGGCAGCCGGGCACCTGCTGGAGCAGCACCGGCTGATCGGACTGGGGGGCGGCTGGTATGTGCGGTCGCGGGCGCTGCGAGTGGCGGACGTCGGGCTGTGCGCCGCGGTGCTCGCCTACGTGGCCGCCCACTACCGGCTGCAGTCGCTGACGCGCCATGTGTTCCCGCTCGACCCGCGGCGGCGCGAGCCGACAAAGGTGCGGCGGCCGCCGGTCGCGCGCGTCCGCCGGTCGGCGGTGCTGGTGACGCCGGACGAGGTGGCGTGGCTGCTGCTCGCGCTGCCGGTGCCGGCGCTGCTGGCGCAGCTGGTGTGGATGATCCTCGATCGGCCGTGGGACATCCTCGGACTGCCGTGGCAGCTGGGCCGGGTGCTGCTGGTGCTGTGGGCGCTGGCCGTCGGCGGGTTCGTGGTCACCGGGCTGGTCGGGCACTGGCGCACGCGGCGGATGACCGCAGCGGAGGGAGCGCTGTTCCTGCAGGACGTGGTGTGGCGCGAGACGCGCCGCGAGCAGCGCCAGGTGAATCAATGGGTGGCGTGGTGGCAGGCGCGACGGGAGGAGGGGCCATGAGGTTCTGGATCCGTGAACTCGCCGGCTGGCTGCTGGTGGGGCTCGGTCTGTTCGTGTTCTACATCTGCTTCGCCGTCCTGTTGTCCGACGGCTCCCTGCTGCTCGAGTCCATCCCGCTGACGGTGATCGGGGTGGTGATCTACCGCTCGGGGATTCACCTGCTGAAGATCGCGGTGGCGGCCCGCGCCTGCCTGCACGCTCAGGCGCTGCTACGCGAAGAGGCGGCGCGCCCGGCCGACCGGGCAGGTCTGCGGCAGCGCTCGCGCCGGCCGACCCCGGAGCGGCTCGCCGGAGGATGAGCGCGTGGCCGGGGAGGGATAGAATAAGGGCAGTGAGCCGTGACCCGGCGCGGGCCGGGGACGGTCAGGTTTCCGCGTCGCTTGGGAGGGCTTCATGACTACCTCACGTTCGCTGGAGAAACACGCCGAGTACCTGGACCGCGCCCAGCGGCACTGGCAGGCGCGCCGGGAGGCGCAGGCCAGGGGGGAACGGAGAGCCCCGGTGGTCGCCGTCAGCCGCGAGGCGGGCACATCCGGCACGGCGATCGCACGCGAGGTCGGCAATCGCCTCAACTGGCCCGTCTACGACCAGGAGTTGCTCCAGCACATCGCCAGGGAGACCGGACTGCGGGCTGACCTGCTGAAGAGCGTCGATGAGCGGCACAAGGGCTGGCTGACCGAGGCGATCGAGTCGTTCGCGGCGGTGCCGCAGCTGAGCGAGGCGGCCTACGCTCACCACCTGCTGCAAACGATCCTGTCGCTCGGCGCGCACGGGGCGTGCGTTATCGTCGGCCGCGGTGCGGCCCAGATCCTCCCCCCGGACCGGGCGCTGCGCGTACGCCTGGTGGGACGGATCGAGGACCGGGTCGTGGCGGCGGCGAAGCACCTCGGGCTCTCCCCCCAGGAGGCCCGGCGCTGGATCGAGCAGACCGACCACGACCGGGTCCGGTTTATCCGGGACCACTTCCTCAAGGATCCGGTCCCTCCGGACGAGTACGACCTGATCCTAAGCACGTCGCGCTGGACGATCCCCGAGTGCGCCACCCTGATCATCCACGCAGTCCGCGCGCTCGAGGCGCGCATGTCCCCCGGCGCGGGCGCGTGATTTCCCTCACCTCACAGATTATTCCCGCCCGAGGATGAGATCGAGGAGCCAGCACCCGCGCACGTGTTCGCCGCCCGGTTGGCAGTGTTCGAGGATGGCCGAGTCGGTACAGCCGGCGTCCTGGAGGGCGTCGGCGAGGATGGCGAGGTCGTCGAAGTTACGGTCCTCGTACATGGACCGGGCCAGCGAGACGAGCGCTCCGCCGTCGGCGGCCGCCCAGCCCGGGTCGAACGCGACCGGGACAAGAAGCGGGCCGAAAACGTCGCGCAGCAATGTACACTGCGAGCGCTGTTCGGCGACGTAGGCCCAGTCGGCGACCTGGCGGGCGGTTTCCAGGCCAGCAGCCATCGCCCGACAGACGGCGACGTCGGCGGCGCCCGCGACCGGCACCTCGAGGTCGGGCGTCACGTCGCGGGCACTCAGCAGGACGCCGGCCAGCGCCTGGCACGCGCGGCGCCGGCGTGGGGGCCAGCCGTCCGGCCGGTGGGGCAGGGTGTGGGCGGCTCGCGTTGCCGCTTCCATCTCCTCCACCGAGAGCAGCCCGTCGGCGAAGCGCTCGTAGATCGCCAGCGCGTCCCGATACACGTCCTCGAACAGGTGAGTCAGACGCCGCAGGCAGGCGCACGCGAACAGCCGGGCCTTGCGGTCGCTCGCCCGCCAGCGCAGGCAATCCCAGAGGACGCGCACGTCGGCGAGGGCCGGCCACTCGTCGGCGCGCGCGGGGGCCGTCTCCATCACGACCGTCAGTTGCTGGCACCGCGCGCAGGTGATCCAGACGCCCTCGCTGCCGGCGGGAACGAGGAACCGCGTCTCGCAGTGAGGGCAGCGGAAACGGAGCATGATGTCCCCGCGGGTCGGCGGACCAGGGCAGGTTGATTGTACCGCAGAGGCCGAGATGACACTGCGCATGCTCGGGGCCGGCACTCCTACCAGCCCGGAGTGCCAGCACCGGACGCCTGGCGGCGCCAGGCACGACCGGCGCCATCGGCTGGAAAAATCGACGCGCGGAGGCGGTTCGGCCCAATAGAAGACAGGGACGAACGCCCCGGACCTCAGGACGACGGCCATGACGACGAGTTTGAGCCGGGTCATCGAGCACCTGCACCGGGTCGCCCAGCGCGACGAGTGCGACGGCTCGACCGACGGGCAACTCCTGGAACGCTTCATCACCGGACGGGACGAGAGGGCATTCGCGGCCCTGGTGCGCCGCCACGGGGCGATGGTACTCGGGGTGTGTCGGCGCTTCCTGGCGAACGACCACGACGCCGAGGATGCGTTCCAGGCCGCGTTCCTCGTCCTCGCACGCAAGGCCGCGTCGGTGCGGCCGCGCGAGCTGGTCGGCAACTGGCTTTACGGGGTGGCGTACCGCACGGCCCTCGAAGCGCGCGCGGCGAACGCCCGGCGCGGGGCGCGCGAAAGGCAGGTGGAACCCATGCCCGAGCCGGCAGCAGCGGAGCGGGAGCGGTGCCTCGATCTGCAACCGTTGCTCGACGAGGAGCTAAGCCGCCTCCCGGACCGATATCGCGTCCCGGTCGTCCTGTGCGAGCTGGAGGGACGGTCGCGCAAGGAAGTGGCCGGGCAGCTCGGCATCCCCGAGGGGACGCTGTCGAGCCGCCTCGCGGCCGCGCGCAAGTTGCTGGCGGGCCGCCTGGCTCGCCGCGGGCTGGCCCTGTCGGGCGGGGCGCTAACGGCGCTGCTGGCGGAGAGCGCGTCCGCCGCCGTGCCCGCGTCCCTGGTGGCGTCCACGGTCAAGGCCGCGGCCCTGGTCGCGGCGGGTGAGGCGGCGGCCGTCGGCCTGGTTTCGGCCAGGGCGGCCGCCCTGGCGAAAGGAGTGATGCAAGGCATGTTCCTGTCGAAACTCAAGATCGGGGCGGTACTCTTCCTCGCGCTGGGGGTGCTGGGGGTCGGGATCGGCACGGTCGCCCACCGGGCGCTCGGCGCCGATGTGCCCGCGCCGGCCGTGGCGGACGCCGACGACACGGCCGCTGCCGACCAGGACCAGGAGCGCCCGGCGCGCGACGGTGACAAGCCGGCCGCCAAGGACAAGCGGCGCGACGGCGACAAGCCGGCCGCCAAGGACAAGCGGCGCGACGGCGACAAGCCGCGCGAGGGCAACAACAACCTGCCCGGCGACAGAGGGAAGGCCGGCGTGGAGCAGGTCACCCTGACCGGGACCGTCTCCAAGGAGGAGCGGAAGGCGAAGCGCGACGACGGCAGCGAGTTCACCCGAACGCACTACCTCCTGACTGAAGCCAGAGGTAACAAGGTGCAGTTGCCACTCCCGCGCGTCACCGAGGCTGGCAAGCTGCTGGACAGCTACAAGCTGACCGACTTCGTCGGCAAGCAGGTCACCATCACCGGCCTGGCCCAGGTCATCCGCACGGGCGAGGCCGCGGACGCGCCGCGGCGCGTGGTCCGGTTCCGCGTCATCACCGAGATCAAGGAAAAGAAGAAGTAGCGCCGCGTCGGGGCTCTCCGCAAAGCCCACGGGCCGCGGCCCGTGGGCTTTGCTTGGCGGCCGGAGCCCCCTCCTGCGGAGCCTCGGCCGGGCGCGGCGCGCTCATTGCGGCGCCCCCGCCTGCCACAGGTACAGGAAGGCGGCGCCGCCGGTCCGGTTCACGAACGGCAGGTCGAGCTTGACGTTGATCGTGCTCGGAATGCTCAGGCCGGCGTACACGCTGCCGCGATAGCCGGTGCCCCGGTCGTAGGCGATCACCGCGGCGCCGTCCAGGTGGGCCAGCGTCCGGGCCGCGGCGATCGCATCCTCCAAATAACCGACCTCATCGACCAGGCCGAGTTCCTTCGCCTGCAGCCCGGAGTAGACGCGGCCGTCGGCGAGCTGGCGCACCCGCTCCTCGTCCAGCCGCCGGCCGGTCGCGACCACCTGGACGAACTGCCGGTAGAAGTCATCGACCAGCCCCTGGAAGACGGCGCGCTCGGCGTCAGTCATCTCGCGCAGCGGGTTGCCCATGTCCTTGATCGGCCCGGACTTGATCGGGTTGCTGCTGATCCCGAGCTTCGTCGCCAGCCCGGCCGCGTTGTACATCGTCATGATGACGCCGATGCTGCCGGTGACGGTCGTCGGGTGGGCGTAGACGCAGTCGCACGCCATCGCCAGGTAGTAGGCGCCGCTGGCGGCGACGTCCATGAAGCAGGCGACGACCGGCTTGCCGGTGCGGCGGCGGAACTCGGCCACTTCCCGGTACATGATGTCGCTGGCGGTGACGGCCCCGCCGGGACTGTTGATGCGCAGGACGACCGCCTTGACGCGCCTGTCGGCAGCCGCCGCGTCGAGGCGCTCGCGGAACAGGGCCACCGGGTTGTCGCTGCTGCCGAACAGGGCGCTGCCGCGCACGTTCAGGATCACCCCGTCCACGTCGATCAGCGCGACCTTGTCCTTGCAGAGCCAGCTGTCGGCGCAGGCGACGGTCGTCTCCTCGACGGGACAGCTGACGTGCGTCGGCGTCAGGAGCAGGCCGTTGAAGCAGCCGGTCAGCGGCAGCGTCGCCACGAGTGCCAGCCATCGCCCCATCGTCCGCGCCTCCGATATTGGGACCGAAGGGCGACGGTATAGAGCGGCCGCACGGGGGCGTCAAGGGCAGGGAGCGTCGGCAAACCGACTTGACACGGCCTGGACACCCCGATATTGTCCCCGCCTCACATTGGAACGATTTCACGTCAGGTCCAGACAGCGCCCGCCCGGGGGGGAGCCCCGCGGCGCAGGGGAGATCCGGGATCTGTCGCGGACCTGGGGGAGGGGGTAATGCCATGAAGCGAAGTCGGCGGACGAAGTGGGCCGTCCTGGCCGGGGCTGGCCTGGCCCTGCTGGCGCCGGGCAGCGCCCAACATGTGGGAGCCCAGGGGCCATTCCCGAGTGCGGGCGTACCCCACGCGGGGGATCCGTCGGGAGGGAAGATCTACACCAACAAGAACGTCTTCAAGCTGCCGATCAAGATCGACAACGGCTCCCGCGGCACGCTCAAGGAGGTCGTCCTGTACGTGAAGACCGGGCCGGGCGGGTGGGTGCGGGCCGAGTCCGCCGACCCTGCTCGGGATCACTTCCTGTACCGGACGCCGCAGGACGGAGAATACTGGTTCAGCGTCGTGACGGTGGACCGCGCCGGGGCCACGAACCCGCGCGATGTGCAGCGCGAACCACCGGGGCTCATCGTTGTCGTCGATACCGCCGCCCCGCTGGTCGAGCTGCAGCCGGCGACCGCGAACGGCCAGCCGTGCCTGCGCTGCGTGGCGCAGGACGCTAACCCGAATCCGGAATCGCTCAAGGTGCTCGCACACGGAACCGATCAGGCGCTGCGGCCGCTGGAAGCCGTGCCCGGCCAGCCGGGGCTGTTCCGCCTGCCGCCGCCAGAGTCGTTCACCGGGTCCGTGCGCGTGGCGGTGACGGACCGCGTGGGCAACGCGACCACGCGCGATTTCAACCTGAAGGCCATTCCCGCCCTGGCGCAGCTGCTGACCGCACCGGCTCAGGCGCCGGCCGCCGCAGGCGTCGTTCCGGCCGTCGCCGGCATGGACACAACCCGCCCCGGCACCGGCGTCGTCCAGGCGCATCACACGGTCGCGAAACCGAGCACGCTGCCCGCTCCGGAAGGCCCCGGCCTGGTGCCCGCTTCAGCTACCGCGCCCGGTGTCCCCGCCGCGCACGCGGCGCCGGCCAACACGCCGGGCGACTCCGGTCGCAAGGCCGGGTCGCCGCAGCGGCAGATCCTCAACGGCAAGCACGCCACGCTCGAGTACCGCATCGACCCGATCGGCCCCAGCGGCGTCGGCAAGGTCGAGGTGTACGTCACCGCCGACAAGGGGGCGACCTGGCAGCGCCTCGCCGAGGACGCCGACCGGCGCAGCCCGGCCGAGATCGACCTCCCGGGCGAAGGACTGTACGGCGTCCGCCTGGTGGTGACCAACGGGAACGGGTTCGGCGGGACGCCGCCGGCTCCGGGCGAGGCGCCGAGTACCTGGATCGAGGTGGACGCGACCGCCCCGACGGCGCAGCTGCGGAACATCGATCCGAACACCAGTGGCGGGGCGCTGGAGATCCGCTGGATGGCCAGTGATAAGAACCTCGGCGACCAGCCGATCAGCCTGTTCTACGCTACCCGGCGCGAGGGGCCGTGGCTGCCGCTGGCGCGCAACGTCCGCAACGAGGGAAGCCATCGGTGGGAGTTCCCGCGCGACGCGGGCGGTCAGTTCTTCGTGCGACTGGAGGCAGCCGACCAGGCGGGCAACGTGACCCGCTGCGAGACGCCCACGCCGGTGGTGCTCGACCTGACTGAGCCGAAGGCACAGGTTGTCGGCGTCACAGGTATGACGGCCGGCACCCCACCGACCGGGAACTAGAGGATCGCTTACAGCTGATGCGATTACCAACCGCGCGCCAGCGAGCAGTGAGTTCCGCTCGCTGGCGCGCGCGGCTGATTCGCAACTCGCAACCTTCACCGGACGGCCCCGGCTGCCCGTCTTGCGGCCGCGGCCAGGAAGGCGTATCATCGAGCCTTCTCTTCGCCGGACACGGAGGTTTCGCGATGCGCACCACACCTTTTTCACTCGCCCTCGCTGCCCTGCTCGCCATTGCCGGGCCGAACACCTTGCGGGCGGACAACCCGGACTGGTTCCCGTTCGTCATTCCGCTGGAAGGAGGGCCGGGCGTCACCGACGCGGGCGACCTCAGCCCGACCCCCGCGGGGGCCGATGGCTTCATCGGCGCGCGCGCCGGCCACTTCCACGACGAGAAGGGCCGGCGCGTTCGCTTCCTCGGTGTCAACCTGTGCTACAACGCCAACTTCCCCCACAAGGCCGACGCCGCCAGGGTGGCCGCCCGATTGCGCAGTTACGGTGTCAACATTGTCCGCCTCTGTTCGATGGACGCCGAACACGCCCCACGCGGCATCTTCGACGCCCGCTACCGCGACAGGCA
>JADLBT010000052.1 GCA_020847555.1 Gemmataceae bacterium | reverse complement strand
CCGACGCGGAGGTTGTCACGGCCGCGGCAGCCGTAGTCGCAGCAGTCCGGGTTTTGGCAACAGAACAGGCTGAGGTCGTCCATGAGAGGCATCCCATCTCGGCGGGCAGAGCGATGGACAGTTCTCTCCGGAGGTTGTACTCTGACTCCCGGAGGCCGGCAACGTTATGGGGACACCACCTTATTCCTGTTGACCTACCCTCAGCGGAGGCAAGCGGTTGAGGGCTTTCCAGCGGTACAGGCGTGCTTCCTCAACCCGGCGTAAGCGCCGGCTCGCCGTGCGCCTCTGGTACCCCGACCGCCCTGTACCCAACCGTCGCTCCACTACCCCCGCGATCAGCTTCTGCAACTGCGTCACCGTTAACGCCCGCGTCCTTTTTTTTCCCCCGCCGGGCCTCCTCGGTGAGGAACCACGTCGCTGTCAGCGCCAGCGCCTGGTGGTGATACCACCCCCGCCAAGTCCGCACCTCATAGTCCGCCAACCCCGCTTCCCCTTTGGCCCGCTGCAAGCACTCCTCGACCCGCTGCGCGGCCTTGAACACGCGGGCG
The DNA here is from genome assembly GCA_020847555.1 of Gemmataceae bacterium. The sequence continues at coordinate 16,555 of JADLBT010000052.1, read as the reverse complement.
AACTCCGCCAGGGGCGTGGTCAGGGACGCATTGGACAGCAGGTAGTCGTGCTTCCAGGTGCCGTCCCCTTGCCGCGCGCGGAACACCACCAGGACCTCCGCCACGTCCGCCACCCGGCCTTCGGTGCGTGCCTGCACCAAGGTCCACATGGCCTGCACCACCACGGGCCCTTTCTCCCCCGCGCGGACCTCGACCGTCTGCCACGCCGCCTCCGCCACGGTGGCACGCCAACGATCGACGCGCGGGAACGGCACGCGCGGCCGACGGCCGTGGCCCGGGTACGGCGGGTCGGCCGCGGCCAGGTCCCGCACCGCCGTGTTCGAGGGCACCGCCAGCGCCTAGCGCTCGCTTCGCGCCCGCAATTGCCGCCGAAACCACGAGCAACGGCCCATCTCGTCGTCGCCGCTCACCCAGGCGTGCGGCAGCAGCGGGCCGCGCTCGTCCAACATCTGCAGGGCCAACTCGTGCCGCGTGCGGCAGCGCACGTCTTTGGGGATGCCCGCCTGGGCACGCCGCTGCTGGTCCTTGGCCCAGTCCTTGGGCAGGTACAGGCGGACATCGACCAAGACGTGCTCGTTACGGCCGACGTAGGCCAGGTAGAGGCCGACCTGGCAGTTGTCGATCTTGCCCAGGCGGCCACACCACTGCCGTTGCACCCCGACCGAGGCGGTGCCCTTCCTGGGGAAGGCCGACGGGTCCAAGACGAGCACGCCGTCGGGGCTGCCCAGGTGCTGGCCGACCTGGCGGGCCAACTCGGTAAGCCAGGGGCCGTGGTCCCAGGGGGACTGGCCCACGAACTGCTGCAGCGGCTCGCGGGTCTGGTCGTGCAGATAGGCGATGGACTCGACGTTCTTGTACTCCAGGTGGGAGACCAGGCCCGTGACATAGCGGCAGGCGTGAAGCCGTTGTTCGCTGCGCTGGAGGTGTTCGACGAAGGGGTCGAGGAAGCGTTCCAGGCGGGGCAGGACGCCGCGCAGGAGGCGGGGATCGACTTCGGCGTCAGCCAGCAGGTGGTCTCGGTGGGCAGCAAAGCGGCGCTCCATCGGCAGTTCCTTCCGGGGACTTCGTTCTCCGAAAGAGCTTTGTACGAAACAACTTGGCCACGCTCAAGCAAGGCTCACAGTAGAGGTAGTGACTTCATGTCAAGTAAAATCGTTTGTCATCGCGTGCCGCCGGACATGAGGATCTTCACGCCCGGCTTGCGGTTTTTCTCCAGCAGGAGGGTTCGCCGGCCGCGCTCGGCGGCGCGAATGGCCGCCATCAGCCCCGCTGCGCCCGCCCCGACCACCACGACGTCCCAGAAATCCTCGCCCATCCGCCCATCCCTCAATCCCGGAGCGCGGGCGTCCCGCCTGCGCTCCGGGAAGCGCCTACCTGCGCGGCCTCTCAGCGCGCGTCCTTCGCGGCTGGTTGGCCGAGGCCGCGCAGGTAGGCGTACAGGTCGGCGATGTCGCGGTCGCTGACGGCGTCGAGCAGGCCGGCCGGCATCAATGATGTCGTCGAGAGGCGCTGGCCGGCAATCTGGTCGCCGGCCACGCGCACCGTCGCTGCCGCACCGGTCTGCAGGAGCACGCCGTCCACCGCCTCGTAGATCACCAGCCCCTGGTAGAGCTTGCCGTCGGCGGTTTCGAGCACGGTGGTGCGATAGCGCGGGGAGACATCGCGGCTCGGCTGCAGGATGGCGGTGAACAGGTCGGCGCGCGCGAAGCGGCCCGCGACGCCCGCCAGGTCCGGGCCGAGCGCCTGCCCCCCGGAGTGGCAGGTCGCGCAGCTCGTCCGCACGAACACTCCGCGCCCGCGCTCCGAATGCCCCTGCGCCCAGTCGATGCGCGCCAGCCGCTTCGCCCACGCCGCCACGTCCACCCCGTCCGGGTTGCGCAGCCGCGCTGCGAGGGCCGGATGCGTCCGCGCGAACCAGTCCGTCCACGCCTGACGGTCGGCGCCGAACGTCGTTTGCCCCGTCGCCCCCTTCAGGTAGTCGGCGAGCGCGGTGCGCAGCTCGGCCGCCTCGCGCCCCTCGGGGAGACGACCGAGCGTCTGGATCAGGGCGAGTACCTCGCTGCCGTCGGCCTTGCCCGGTAGCTTCCGTAGCGCTTCGAGGCAGAGGCGGACGGTGGCCGGCTGCGGCGAGGCGAGCCCCTCGACGAACTTGCGCCGGTCGGCCGGTTCCGGGTGGCGCGCCAGCAGCGGCAGGAGTGTGGCTTCCAGGCCGGCCTTGCCCCACAGCTGGCGCAGCACCGGCAGCGCCCGCTCCGGCGGCAGCGCGCCGACCACCTCGACCACGTCCGCGTTCCAGGGATAATCCACGTCTTTCGCGGCTCGCTTCAGGAACACCTCCGCCGCGCGGGGGCGGTCGAAGCCGGGGGTGCGGGCGAGCAGGGCGTGGTCGGGCCGGCCGAACTCGGCGTGAGCGAGCAGGGCCGCGTTGAGGCGCGGGTCGCGGCGGGCCAGTTCGGCGTGCAGCTCCGCCATGCGCAGCGGCCAGTGGCGGTCGCGGGTGAGCTTGTGGGCGGCAATCTCGCGGTCGAGGCCGAGCAGGTAATTGGCGACCGCGGCGGTGACCTGTGGGGAGCGATGCCCCTTCAGCCGGGCAAGGACGATCAGGTAGTGCAGGGTGTCCGGCGGCGGGCTCTGATCGGTGAGGCGCTGCGCTATCCGCGCCAACGTCTCCGCGTCGTCGTCCTCCAGCACGGCCAGGGTGCGCGCCACCTCCCGGTCCAGCTCCCAGTCGCCTGAAGGGAACGCACGTCGGAAGACGGTCCGCAGATGAGCAAACCACCTGGTCCCGTGGCCCCTCTCAAGGAGGGCCGTCTGGCGGGCCGTGTAGCCCTCCCACACAGTCCCCTTGACCTTCGGGGAGACCAGATCCCCAAACGCCAGCTGTGCCACCCGCACGGCGGTGCGCCGGCTCTGAAGGCTCGCCTCCTTCATCGTCAACAGGTCGGTCGCACGGTCCAGGGCGGCCACCGGATCCGCCGCGCACACACCCAGCCCGTAGGTCGCCTGCTGATCTGGCGTCAGGGTCGGGGGGACCAGGTCGCGCTGGTCACGCTCGGGGAGCAGCGCGATCAGGTCGGCGGCGGCCTTGCGGACGTAGCGGTCCGCGTGGACCCAGTTCGCCCGAATCGCCGCGCTTAGCTCCTCGGTCGGGAAGTGCTCACGGTGCCGGCGCAGCGCGACCAGGGCCCGCAGCCGATCCAGCGCGTCCCGGCTCCGCGCCTGCGCCGGAAGTGCTTGCCGCAGTTCGGCCCGCCAGTCGAGGGATAGCCTGGGCAATGCGCGTCGGGAGGTATCTGCGGCGAGCTTCGGGCGCAGGCTCTGCGGGTAGCGGACCCGGTAGACGGCGCCGCGGGTGCCGCGCCCGCCGACCGAGACGAACAGATCGCCGGTCGCCGGGTGGACCGCCGCCGCCGTCGGCGCGAAGCCGTTGTCGCCGACCGCTTCGAGGAACACCTCCTGGCGCGAGGCGTAGGTCGCGCCGGCACGCTTCAGTGCGACGAAGTGAACCTTGCCGAAGGTCCAGTCGAGCAGGAAGAAGCCGCCGCGGTAGCGCTCCGGAAACTGCGCGTGCCGATAGCAGACCACGCCGGTCGGCGACCCGCGGCCGAGCGTGGCGACCGGGGCGACGACGTCGGGCAGGTACGGCGGCATCCGCCACCACTGGGCCAGGTGCGGCGACAGCCAGCCGTGCCGGCCGCCCGGGATGACGTGGTAGAAGCGCGTGTACTCGTACCACGGCAGCGAGACGCAGCGTTCGTTATCGGAATCGAAGGCGAATAGCTCGCCTTCGGTGTTGAAGTCCATGCCGTAGGAGTTGCGGAAGCCATCAGCGACGATCTCGCAGCCCTTCAGGTCCGGCGCGAACCGCAGCACGCACCCGGCGACCGGCTCGGCGACCGGCGAGGTGGGCAGGGTCGCGAATGCGCGGTTGACGCCGGTGTTGTTGCCACACAGGACGTAGAGCCAGCCGTCCGGGCCGCGGTGGATGGCGTGGGCGTCGTGCTCGCCGCCCGTCTTCATGGCCCGGATCAGCTCGTGCGGCCCGTCGGGGCGGCCGTCGCCGTCGCGGTCGCGATACCGCCGCAGTCCCCCGCCGCCGGTGAAGTACAGCGAGTCGCCCTCCCAGAGCATGCCCTGCGCGCCGTCCTTCGGCGCCCCCGGAAAATCGAGGGCGCGGTCGGCCCGGCCGTCGCCGTCGTCATCGACCAGGGCGCGGACGTAGCCGCGGCCCGAGACGATCACCCGGCCGCGTGGATCGAGCGTCATGCAGAAGATGTCGTTGGCGAGCTTGCCGTCGGCAAACTCGGTCACCTCGAACCCGGCGGGGAAGCGCAGGCCGAGGTTCGCTGGCGTTTGAGGCCGGGCGGCGGCGGGAAGGAGCAGCAGGGCGAGCAAGGCGCAGGTGGGTCGCATGGGTTCGCCGGTCGGATTGGGGGACGGTCGGTGGGGGGCCGAGGTGCGTTTCGGTTACTATACAGCGGCTCGGGAGCTTTGTACCTCGGTGGAGCGAGCGGGGGGGTGAGCCCACTCGATGTGGCGGCGCGCTCCTACCAGCCGGGAGCGCCAGCGAGCGGAGGGGCGGCCGCTCGCTGGCGCTCCCGGCTGGTTAACACGTCAGCCCGCTAGAGTCCCGGCTGCACGGCGACGTCCAGTTCGACCTCCTTGCCGTCGCGGCGGACGACGAGCCTGGCGGTGCTGCCGGGGCGGACGTGGCTGGCGGCCCGATAGGTGTCCACCACCGTGTCGGTCCAGCGGCCGTCGAGCGTGAGCAGGCGGTCGCCGGCTTTCAGCCCGGCCTTCGCCGCCGGACCCTCCGGAACGACGGCCTTCACGTCCACGCCCGCCGCCGCATCGCCCTTCTCCTTCTGGACGCTGAAGCCCCACTGGCCAGCCGGGGCGACGACCTTCGTCCTGGTCCCCTTGCCGAAGGCGAGGGCCGTCATCATCTTCGCCATCACGTCCGGCGGCTGGAAGTCCACCGGGACGAACGTCATCTCCTTCGTCTGGTAGTCGATCGTCATCCGGTAGCGGCCGAAGAACGAGAAGCCGACAATCCCCTCGATCGGCCCGAGGTACTTCGACACCAGCTTGACCGTCGGGTGGTCCATCACCAGTACCGGCACATCCTTCGCCACCAGTCCGCCGACCTCCAGATTCTTGACTCTGTACTGGCCCATGCCGGGGAACAACGGCACCACGGCGCCCTTCGCCTCCCTGTCCACCAGGCCGCCGGCCTTCGCCACCTTGTTGCTCAGCAGGGTGACCGGCGCGCCGGTGTCGAAGATGAGCCGGAACGGCCCGGCACCGTTCACCTTGACCATCACGGTCATGTGCTGCGTCTTGAGCAGGTCGAACGGCACCTTGACCGGCGCGACGTTCTTTGCCTTCGCGTTCTTCGCGGCAGGCCCGTCGGCCAGAGCAGCGGCGGCGAACACGGCCAGCACGGCGACCGCGGCGAGACGTTGTGTGCAGCGGATCATGTTACAGGCCCTCCCCGGCGGTCACGGTGATTTCCTTGCGCTCGCTGCCGCGTTCGACCTTCAGGCGTACCGGCTGACCGGCAGTCACCCGGGCGGCTCGGTACAGGACATCGTCGCTGGTGCTGACGTCCTTGCCCTGGACCGCGCTGATGCGGTCGCCGGCCTTCAGCCCGGCCTTCTTCGCCGGACTCCTGGGCAGGACGGCCTTGACGAACACGGCGTCGTCCTTCTCCGCCAACTCGACGCCGAGGAAACCGCGCACGTCGGGTTCCGGAGCTTTCTTCCTGCCCATGAGGATGGCCAGCGCCTCCATCATCCCGCCAACCTGTTCGAGTCCGGTCGGGTCGCCGTCGTCCTTCTTCAGCCCAAGCGACTTCGGCGCGGCCGGCTTGAAATCGAGGCGCGTCCACGTCATCTTGTCGCGGGTGAAGTCGAGTTCCAGCTTGTAGTTGGCGAGCAGGGTGTAGCCGATGATGCCGTGCAGTTCCTCGCCGGGCATGCCCAGGGCGTTCATCCCCTTGAGCTGGAACGGGGTCTCTGCGAGGCACTTGATTTTCGTGTGGGTCACCCCGCCCTCGATCTCGAAGCGGTCGAGGGTGACCACGTCGCCGCCCTTCTTATCGACGTCCAGGCCGACCTTCTTCGCCACCGGCACGGTGACGTACAGGAGGGGCGCGCCGGTGTCGATGATGAAGTTGAACGGTCCCTTGCCGTTCAGTTTCGTTCGCACCATGACGTGCTGGGTGTCGGTCACCCGGTAGGGCACCTGGAACGTTTTTCTCTCGACCTTACCCGCGCCGGCGGTCGCGGGTTTCGCGTCGTTGCCCTTCGGCCTGGGGTCGTCTGCCCACAGGAACAGGGGGGCCAGGGAAAGAGATACCAGGGCCAAAGCTGGCCAGCGCGATCTCATGAGCTGCACTCCGGCGTATGCGAAAGGCATCGGGGACGGCTGCGTTCTCCGGCTCAAGAAGCACGACCTCTCGAGTACGGGAAGGGCGCCGAAGAAGAAAGGCGTCCCGGGATCCGATGGGGTATTATACTGCGTCCGCGCGGGTGGGTCAGCGGTGAATGCGCGCGGCGAGCGAGGGGTCCGCCGGCGCCGGGGGCCTCATTTCCCGGCAGCCAGCTCCATTTTCTTCAGCCGCGCCAGCGCGTCCGCGGCGGTCCAGCGCAGGTCCGGCTCGGCCGCTCCGCTCGCCAGCTGCCGCAGCAGGGCGCGGGCCGCCGGTGTGTTCGCCTGCTCCAGCACCTCCAGCACCCGCCGGGCACGCAGTCGCTCCTGCTCGAGCGTGACCGCCTCCTTGCCCCGCAGTTTCATGAGGAGCTTCTCCAGCCGGCGCCGGACCTCGTCCGACGGCGGGTTCTTGACCGCCTCCGTCAGCACCCCCTCGATCCACCGGCCGTAACTCGCCAGCGCCGACGACGCCTTCTCGCGCACCGCGAACTTGTTGTCGTTCAGGTCGGTGATGTACCGGGCGATCTTCGCCGGGTCCGTCAGGAACACCTTCCTCGTCAGGTACGGCGCGCTCTGCTGCGCGGCTCCGACCAGCGTCCACAGCGCCCGGTTCCCCTTCGGGTTGTCGTTGGACGCCAGGTCGTTCCACAGGTTGTCCAGGTCCGGAACCTGCAGGCCCGCGACCTGCGGCAGCTGGCCGTCGCGGAGCACCCCGGTCATGTCCCAGACGAGCAGCGTGGTGTCGGCGGCCCCGGACACCGCCGCCCGGCCGCGCGGCAGGACCGCGACCGCCGCCACCGGCCCGGCGTGGCCCTGCCAGGCGAAGATCTGCTGGCCGTTGACCGTCTCCCATAGCCGGACGGTGCCGTCGTAACTGGCCGACGCCAGGGTGCGGCCGTTCGGCGCGAAGGCGAGCGCGTACACGGCGCTCTGGTGGCCCTCCAGCAGGCGCGCCTCGTTGAGGTCTTTCAGATCGTGGAGCTGAATGAAGGAATCGAACATCCCGGCCGCCAGCCGCCGGCCGTCGGGCGTGAACGCCAGGGACGCGACCGGCCCGCCCTTGCCGACCTCGCGCAGCTGCTGGCCGTCGGCCGGATCCCACAGCGCGATCTTGCCCGATCCGGCTCCGGCCAGCAGCTTGCCGTCGGTCGAATACGCCAGAGCGTGTACTCCGCCGTCGTATTTCAGCTGCTGTGCCACCTTGCCACCGGCCGGATCCCACACGCGCACCCCGCCCTGCCGGTAGCCGACCGCCAGGCGCTTGCCGTCCGGGGCGTAGGCCAGGCAGAGGACCAGATCTCCTTCCGCCGCAAGGAGGCCGGTTTCCTTACCGCTCGCGACCGTCCACAGGCGCACCCCGTCCGCCCCGCCACCGGCCGCCAGCGTCTTCCCGTCGGGCGCGAACGCGAGTTTCAGCTCGCCCTGGTGCGGCCCGCGCCACCGGCGCACGTCTTTGCCGGTGGCCGCCTCCCACAGCCGCAGCTCGCCGTCAGCCCCCGCCGAGGCGATCAATTGGCCGTCCGGCGAGCAGACGACCGCGGACACCCCAGCGACGTGCCCGTCCGCCGTCGGCAGCGGCTTGCCGGTCCGGGCGTCGTACCGGCGGACCGTGTGGTTGGTCCCGCCCGACGCGAGCACCGCTCCCCCGGGGAGCAGCGCCATCGCCTCACAGTCGCCGCGCTGCCGCGGGATCGACAGCGTCTCGGTCCCGCTCTCCGTGTCCCAGCGACGCGCCGTCCCGTCCAGGCTCCCCGAGAACAGCGTCTTGCCGTCGGCGAACGCGAGCGAAACGACCGTGTCCTTGTGGCCCTTGAGCTGGCGCGCCAGCTTCGCGTCGCGCCCTGTCCAGAGCCGGATAACGTTGTCGTCCCCGGCCGACGCCAGGACGTCGCCGCCCGGCGCATAGGCCAGGGCGTACACGGCGCCGCCGGTGTTCAGTGCGCGCGGCAGCTTGCCGTTCCACAGGCGGATGGTCCGGTCGCCGCTGCCCGAGGCGACGGTGGTGCCATCGGGTCCGAAGGCGACGGCGTTCACCTCGTCCTGATGCCCCTCGTAAAGGGCCAGCTGGTTGCCAGTGTTGGCGTCCCACAGGCGCACCGTTCGGTCCTGGCTGCCGGTCGCGATCCGGGTGCCGTCGGGCGAGAACGCTACCGCCTTGACGGCCCCCTGGTGGCCCTTGAGGACGCGCAGCTCCCGGCCGGTGGCCGCCTCCCACAACCGGACCGTCTTGAACCCGTTGGCCGAGGCGACAATCCTGCCATCGGGCGAGAAGGCCAGGGCCAGGGACCAGACGTCGCGGAGCTGGCGGGTGTCGTCCCTGAACTGGCGGATCAGCTTGCCGGTGCTCGCGTCCCACAGGCAGGTGACGGCGTTGCCTCCGCCGGCGGCGAGGAGTTTCCCGTCCGGGGAGGACGCCAGGGCCAGGATACGGTCGCCGTGGCGGAAGCGCACCGTCCCCAGGCGGCGCAGGGCGGCGGGCGGCAGCGGGTCGTCAAACCGATCGACCCGGCCGGACTGCGCCCCCGGTTGCTGCGCCTGGACGAGGTCAGGTTTTCCGAGGACCGCCGGCCACGAAGCGGCACCGAGCAGGACGGCAGCGATGGTCAGTTGGCGTAACCGCATGATTCCCTGTGCTCCCGGTTGAGTTTGACTGGCGCCCCTCCCTGCCCGGGTCGGGCAGGCGCTTGCCCACAGGGTAGGAAGTGGGATGCAGGCCCGCTGGCTATTACAGAGGCGGGACGCTGTCCTGTCCAGTGAAATGCCCGTGAGCGGCGCGGGCACCAAGAAGACGGGAGTCGGGACGGAACGGTTTGCCGACGTCACACCCACGCCGTCGCGCGGCACTCCTCTCCTCCCCGCCGCGCCGGTTGGCTCGTTTTTTGCTCATCAGGACATGCAGGCCCGGGTGCGGGGCAGCGCGGGCCGGAACGAGCAGGGCAAGGGGAGCCTGCCGTACACGGCAGCGGGCGTGGGGCATCTGAACTGGTGACAAGCTGAAGAGGAGGTATACCCATGAGGAAGGTCATTTCATCGAGGTCTGCCCTGGCGACGCTGGGGCTCGGTCTTGTCCTGCTGCTGCCGCAGACGAGTTCGGCGCAGTGGTTCGGTCTGAGGCTCGGCGGACGCTACGGCGGCGTCAGCATCGGCAGCTGGGGCGGTTACCGCGGACTGGGATACGGCGGCTTCTATAGCCCCTACCGCTACGGCTCGTGGGGATATCCGGGGTATTCCTATTACCGACCGTATTACTCCGGTTCCTACTCCTACGGGTTGCCGTACCTGTCCTACTACTCACCGCGGTACTACAGCTACAGTATTCCGAGCTACACGTACACCACACCAGGGTACGCGTATGCTGCACCAGCCTATGCCGGGTACGCGACCCCGCAGTACAGCTCCAGCGGCCCGAACCCGTCGTACCAGTCATTCTATTCGCCAGCAGGGAGTGCCAGCCAGGCTGCCCCGGCTCATGTGCAGGTGCATGTCCCGAACCCGAAGGCGGAGGTTTACTTCGACGGGACGAAGACGCAGCAGCACGGGACCGAGCGGGAGTTCGTGTCCCCGCCGCTGAAGCTCGGCCGCGATTACACGTATAAGATCCGGGTGCAGTGGATGGAGAACGGCCAGAGGCGCGATCAGACGCGGACGGTCCAGGTGCATCCCGGCCAGGAGACGACCGTGGACTTTACTCGGCCAGACGGCGGGGTCGGGCCGCGGACGGACGTCCTGTCTCCGCAGAACGCGACCGGGGGCAAGCCGAGCCCGACACCGGCCGTCGCTCCGCCGGCCGATCGGAACCCGACCAATCCGGCCCCGCAACCCGGCACCACGAACCCGCCGCCGGCTCGCCGGGACAACCCGCCGAATCCTCCGCGGGCCGTCAACCCGCCGCCGGGCGACGAGTAAGCGGCGCACTGGCATCGCCGTGACGGATCCGTATTAGGCAAGCGGCAGGAAGAAGTCGCCCCTCTCCCCGGGTGGGAGAGGGGCGAAGTACAGCTGCCGCTCGCCTTAGAACACGAGCCGATACTCGACGCGGAACAGATCCCGATACCAGATGTCGCCAGTCAGGGCGCGGCCGGACCCGATGTACAGCGACGAGTTGCTCAGCGCGCCAGGCTGGTTCAGCTCACCGAACCCGAACCGAACGCCGAACTTGGCGTTGATGATCGTGTCGCCGGAGGCGTCCTCGATCGGGTTGACGCCGTTGATCCGGGTCGCGAACCCGTCCAGAACGGTCCAGCCGAACACCTCGGCCACCGGCGCCACCCGGAAGTTGCACCGATTGACGATGAAGTAGCTCAGGCCGATGCCGTAGTAGAGGGTGTTGCCGGCGAACTCGGTTCCGTCGATCGGGATCCAGTCGCCGAACTGCCCTTCAAGGTACAGGTTGTTGGCCAACCGGCTCCACAGGAGGATCGACGGCTCGATGCTGTAGTGGTTGGTGCCGAGGCCGCGGCCAGCGTCGCCGGTCGGGGCGTAGGCACGCACCTGGGTGGTGACGACCAGGTCCGGGGTGTAGATCATGGCTGCCTTGAAGCCGAAGTTGATGTCGCCGATGCCGGTGGTGTTGTCGTTCACCTCGGGGTTGAGGAAGCGGATCGGCACGTCGATGAAGCCGGAGAACCGCTCGCTGACCGCGTACTCCAGGTAGCCGCGGATGTCCTGGTAGTCGATGTTCGTTTCCGGCAGGGGCGGGCCGGGAGCGTTGGGATCGGTGAACGGCGCGGGGGCCGTGCGGAAGCAGCCGCACTTGGCGTAGAAGTACTCGGCCCGGTCCGGGCTGTTCATTCCGTAGCCGGCGTCGTAGCGGATGCGGAACTGGGTGGCCGGGATGGCGCTGTCCAGGTAGGCGATGCTGCTCTGGCCGAGGGAAACCGACTCCCCGCCGCCAGCGGCCGACGCGAACCCGCTCAGATCGGCCTGCTGCGGCGCCGCCTGGGCGCTCGTGCCGAAGTCGGCGCTGGCGCCGGGCTGTCCGGGCGCGGTGGCTCCGGAGCCTGGGCTCGGGGTCACGCTCGGGCTCGGGGCCGGGGACGGCGCGTACGGCTGGAACGGGGTCGGCGCCAGCGGAGACGGGCAGTACTGGCCGGGCAACGCGGGGTGGTGTTGAGCGCGGGCCGCGGGCGCGGCCACCGCCAGGAGCGCGGCACTGGCCAGAGCCAGTCCGCCACGCCGGATTCGGAACAACCCAACTCGCATTCTGGACCTCCTTGTCTACTGGGGGGGAAGGCGCGCTGGACATCCGCCGCCGCGCCGATCGTCTGGGCCGCTTCTCGCGGGCAGAACCGTTGGCCCTCTGCCGCGGGGAGAGGGATGCGGCAGTGCCTTTCGGCCGCCGTTCTCCCGCGCTCCTCGCAGGCGAGGCCGCAGGGGGAGGGTTCTGGTCGCAGGGGAAACAGGTACAATTCTTCTGCTCACACTTATCGTCACCACCCCCCTCTCGCGAATCAGGGGAAGCGGGGCGACGGGTGAAAGCTGGGGCAGCAACCTTGCCGAGAGAAGCGGTCGAGATGGTCGCGCCGCCTGTCCATGCCGGCGGAATGTGTCGGGCCGGGGCGGCGGGCGCCCATTGCGGGCGAGGGGCGCTTCTCCTACAAATTCAGTGAAGACTGATCGACCGGCCCGGCGCCCGCGGGCCACTCAGGTGAAGGGGAGACTCCATGGCGCAGGGCACCGTGGCCGGGACGACGAAGGAGGGTTTTGGCGCGACGCAGCGGCGCGACGCCTGGTGGTTTGGGCCGCTGCTGACATTCCTGGGGCTGACGGCGTTCCTCGTCTACGGCACCTGGGCCGCCTGGCAGGGCAACGGTTACGAGATTCGGAAGGTGCGCGGCGGTGAGCACTTCCACGAGAAGGGCAACCACGCGGTGGCCCCCTACCTCTCGCCGTTCTACGCCCCGCTCATCTACGATCCGAACGGCACCAGTCACCACGCCTGGATCAAAGGCGACATCCGCCCGAGCTGGCTGCCCGGCTGGTTTCCCTTCTCCGCGGGCTTTTTGATCCTCGCCTTCCCCGGTCTGTTCCGCTTCACCTGCTACTACTACCGCAAGGCGTACTACCGCAGCTTCTGGGCCGACCCGCCCGCCTGCGCCGTCGGCGAGCCGCGCAAGAGCTACTGGGGCGAGAATCACTGGCCGCTGCTCTTTCAGAACTCGCACCGCTACTGGATGTACATCGCCTGCCTCTTCCTGCTCCTGCTCGCCTGGGACGCCCTGCAAGCGTTCTGGTGGCCGACGGCTTTCGGCGCGAACGGCCACGCCACCAGCCACGCCTTCGGCATCGGCCTGGGCACGGTGATCATGGTGGTGAACGTCATCCTGCTGGCGGGCTTCACCTTCGGCTGCAACTCGATCCGTCACATCGTCGGCGGCCGGCGCGACTGCTTCACCTGTGCGAACAACCCCCAGAAACTGCGGACCAGCTACAAGCTCTGGCGCATCAGCAGCCGGTTCAACGAGCACCACATGGAGTGGGCCTGGCTCTCTCTGTTCAGCGTCGGGTTCACCGACCTCTACATCCGCCTGTGCGCGCTGGGCGTCTGGCAAGATTGGCGGATTATTTAAGACGGGTGCGGGAGAGGAAGCCCACGGGTCGCGGCCCGTGGGCTTGTGATCTCACCCCCTGAGGTTTGCTGATGGACAATTACGAAACCCACGAACACGATGTGCTGGTCATCGGCGCCGGCGGCGCCGGCCTGCGGGCCGCCATTGAGGCGTCGGCCGGCGGCGTGTCGGTCGGCCTGGTCTGCAAGTCCCTGCTCGGCAAGGCGCACACCGTCATGGCCGAGGGCGGCATCGCGGCCGCGCTGGCCAACGTCGATAACCGCGACAACTGGAAGGTCCACTTCGCCGACACGATGCGCGGCGGCCAGTACGTCAACAACTGGCACATGGCCCAGCTGCACGCCCAGGAGGCGCCGGCCCGGGTGCGCGAGCTGGAGGCGTGGGGGGCCGTCTTCGATCGGACGAAGGACGGTCGCATCCTGCAGCGCAACTTAGGCGGCCACAAGTACCCGCGCCTGGCCCACGTCGGCGACCGGACCGGGCTGGAGATGATCCGCACCCTCCAGGATTACGGCATCCACCAGGGCATCAGCGTCTACATGGAATGCACGGTTATTCGCCTGCTCAAGGACGGGGACCGGATCAGCGGGGCGCTGGCCTACTACCGCGAGCGCGGCCGATTCGTCGTCTTCAAGGCGAGGGCGATCGTTCTGGCGACCGGCGGCATCGGCAAGGCGTACAAGATCACCAGCAACAGCTGGGAGTACACCGGCGACGGCCACAGCCTGGCGTACCACGCCGGGGCCGAGCTGATCGACATGGAGTTCATCCAGTTCCATCCGACCGGGATGGTCTGGCCGCCGAGCGTCCGCGGCATCCTCGTTACGGAGGGCGTTCGCGGCGAGGGCGGGTGCCTGCGCAACAACGAACAAAAGCGGTTCCTGTTCGGCGACATCCCGGACAACTACAAGCCGCAGACGGCCGACAGCGAGCAAGAGGGGTTCCTCTACGTCCTCGGCGAGAAGTACCAGGGCAAGGACTCGCGCCGCCCGCCGGAACTATTGACGCGCGATCACGTCGCCCGATGCATCGTTCGCGAGGTCAAGGCCGGCCGCGGCAGTCCGCACGGCGGCGTCTTTCTGGAGCTGGAGAGCTTCGCCAACTGGATGCGGAAGCGCCAGAGTTCCTTCAACGCGGCCGAGCACTGGAAGAAGAAGCTGCCGAGCATGTACCACCAGTTCAAGGAGCTGGGGAACGTCGATATCACCAGGCAGCCGATGGAGGTCGGGCCGACCACGCACTACATCATGGGCGGGGTGCGCGTGGCGGCCGACACCCAGATGTCGCGCATCCCGGGTCTGTTCGCCTGCGGGGAGTGCGCGGCCGGCATCAACGGGGCCAACCGGCTCGGTGGCAACTCGCTGTCGGATCTGCTCGTGCTCGGCAAGCGCGCCGGCGAGTTCGCGGCCCAGTACGCCAGGGCGCAGAGCGCCGGTCAGGTCCACAACGATCAGGTCGAGGAGGCGGCCCGCTGGGCGCTGCACTTCATCGACGCGCCGGAGGGCGAGGAGAACCCGTACAAGGTGCAAACCGACCTGCAGGACATGATGCAGGATCTTGTCGGCATCGTGCGCAAGGAGGACGAGATGGTGCGGGCTCTGGACGGGCTGCAGAGGTTGTGGGACCGGGCGCGGCGCGTGCGGGCGGTCGGCAACCGGGAGTACAACCCGGGGTGGCACACCTGCATGGACCTGACCAACCTGCTGACCGTCTCCGAGGCGATCACGCGGGCGGCCATCGAGCGGAAGGAGAGCCGCGGCGGGCAGTTCCGCGACGATTATCCGACCAAGGACATCCCGAAATTCGGGAAGGTGAATACGGTCGTCTGGAAGGGCGCCGACGGCAAGATGCAGTTCCGGTTCGACCCGATCCCCGAGATGCCGGCGGAACTGAAGGACATCATCCGCGAGCAGGACGGCAAGTTACCGGGGGAACTGGCGTAAAAATGCGTTTCGCGCAAAGGCGCAAAGAGCGCCAAGAGGAAACCAACCAGGGCGCTTTTCTTGGCGCTCTTTGCGCCTTTGCGCGAAACCCTCAAGAGAGCACCAATCATGGCACAAGCCACTTTCAACATCTGGCGCGGCGATCAAAGCGGGGGCGAGTTCAAGACGTACACGGCCGAGGTCGGCGAGGGGATGGTGGTGCTCGACTGCGTCCACCAGATCCAGGCGACGCAGGCCCCCGACCTGGCGTGCCGGTGGACCTGCAAGGCGGGTAAGTGCGGCTCGTGCTCGGCCGAGATCAACGGTAAGCCGCGCCTCATGTGCATGACGCGCATGGACGATACCCGGTTCATCTACCCCGGCCAGACCATCACCATCCAGCCGGTCAAGACATTTCCGCTCATCAAGGATCTGGTGACGGACGTCTCGTGGAACTACAAGGTCAACAAGCTGATCCCGCCGTTCAAGCCGCGCCCGCCGGACTTCCCGGACGGCACCTGGCGCATGGCCCAGGAGGAGGTGGACCGCATCCAGGAGTTCCGCAAGTGCATCGAGTGCTTCCTCTGCCAGGACGTTTGTCATGTGCTGCGCGACCACGGCAAGAAGGAGGGGGAGATGTTCGGCGGACCGCGCTTCATGATCCGCGTCGCCAGCCTGGAGATGCACCCGCTCGACACCGCCAACCGGCTGAAGCTCCTCAAAAACACGCTGAACATCGGCCTGTGCAACATCACCAAGTGCTGCACCGAGGTCTGTCCGGAGCACATCCACATCACCGACAACGGCATCATCCCGCTCAAGGAGCGGCTCGTCGATGAGTTCTATGATCCGGTCTGGCGCTTCTTCCGGTTGCTATTCGGCGGCGGCGCCGGCCACGACGACCACGACGGCCGCCAGTCGCTGCCGGTGATCCAGGCGCCGAAAACCGAGGCGGGCCAGCCGCGCTGACCGGCTCCGCGCCCGCCGCGACTCCCCGTGAAATACGCTCCCTCGATCAACTCCGAACGACCCGTCGGCCGATAAGTCTGACGGGTCGCGTTCGTTTCGCACACCGGGACAGGGAGGTCCGTCGATGAAGTCCAGGCGTGTTGCCCTCGCCCTCGCGGGCCTGGGGCTGTGGGCCGGGTTCGGTCGGGCACAGGGGCCGCTGGTCGGCGGTCCGGAACTCTCCCCTCCGGCCATGCGGGCGGAGCAGGTCCAGCCGGTGACTCCCGCGGCTCAGTGGCAACTTCCCCCCGGCGCTCCCCTGGCCCCGCCAGCTGGAGGCGGTCCGGGGCCAGCGGCCTACCCCCCCGGCACGCCCATCGGCGGGCCGTATCCTCCGCCCGCAGGCGCGTTCCCGCCGGTCCCGACGGCCCTGCAAATGAACGTCCACGTTCCCGTCACGGCGGTCCATGTCCCGCCGCCGACCCAGACCGGCCGGTTCGACCACATGCCGCCGCAGTACCCGCTGGTGAAGTCTCAGTTCGGCAGTCGGCCGATCCTGAACACCCTGCAGCGGCTCGGCGTCGGGTGCTGGTCGCACATCAGCAGTGTGGGGTGCAGCAGCCTGGGGTCGGAACTGACGTTCATCTTCGGGTCGTGTCGGGCGTTCTACGGAGAGCCGTG
>JADLBT010000051.1 GCA_020847555.1 Gemmataceae bacterium | reverse complement strand
AGAGCCCCTCCCGCGCCGACCGGTTCATTCAGCTGTCGGGCCGGCGGCCGAGGCCGCCGGGCGAACGTTACTTGACCTCGACAGTGGCACCGGCCTCTTCGAGCTGCTTCTTGATCTTGGCCGCCTCTTCCTTGGAAACGCCTTCCTTGACGTTCTTCGGAGCGCCCTCGACCAGGTCCTTGGCCTCCTTGAGGCCGAGGTTGGTGACGGCGCGGACTTCCTTGATCACGTTGATCTTCTTGTCGCCGGCGGCCTTCAGGACGACGGTGAACTCGGTCTGCTCCTCGACCGGAGCGGCGGCAGCGCCACCACCGGCCGGCGCGGCGGCCACCGCCACCGGCGCGGCGGCGGAGACGCCCCAGGCCTCCTCGAGCTTCTTGGACAGCTCGGCGGCCTCGATAACGGTGAGCTTCGAGAGCTCGTCGACCAGCTTCTGCAGATCAGCCATAACACTTCTCTCCTCTGGGCTCCCGGACCGCCATCGGGCAGGTCGCGGGGCGGGCTTGAACGAGTGGGTTCACCTTCCGATGACGCAAGACTGCGTCACGCGGCATCGCTCTTCCTGGCATAGGCGCCGAACACGCGGGCGAGCTGGCCGGCCGGGGCAGCCAGGACACCGGCGATCTTGGTCGCCGGGGCCTGGATGAGGCCGATAAGCTTGCCACGCAGCTCGTCGAGCGACGGCAGCTTGGACAACGCGTCCACGCCCGCCGCGTCGAGCACCTTGCCGGACATCGCACCGCCAAGGATCGACAGCTTGTCGTTCGTCTTGGCGTAGTTCACAGCCACCCGGGCGGCGGCCACCGGATCCGTCGAGTACGCAAGACCCGTCGGACCCTTCAGCTGATCGCCCAGTGACTCGAATGCGGTGCCCTTCAGAGCCAGCCGCGCGAGCCGGTTCTTGGCCACCTTGAAGCTGGCTCCCGCAGCACGCATCTCGCGCCGCAGCTTGGTCGTCTCGGCGACCGTCAACCCCTTCTGCTGGGTGACGACGACGATGGCGGCCGCTGACAGCGACTGATGGAGCTGCGTGACCAGGGCTTCCTTGGCACCACGGTCCACGACTGGTTTCTCCACTTCCTTGAGCCCTGGGCGGAAACACCCGCCGTCGGGCTCGGTCCACGATAAGGACCGCCGGGACAGACCTGCGGTCCGCTACGCCTGTCCCGGAAAGTTCAAGCCCGGCCAGCCGGCGTTGCCGCCGGCGAACCGAATGCCTTCGCTTCCCCGTCTATGCAGGCCCCCGGCCGGCACCCGTGGGGCGCCTCGGTTGGGGACTTAGGGGTGCCGCGCCAGGGCTTGCGCCGATGGCGGCATCCACCTGCAGTCTCGGACAGGTTGGGTGCCGTGGGCACCGCCGCAAGGGCGGGGTCCGCGGCCCCCTCGACGCCAGCCCCTCGCGGGGCCGGCGGCGATACCAGTGGGCGAGCGCCCGGCCGTCAGGCCGTGATGCTCGCCGGGTCGATCGTCACGCCCGGGCCCAGGGTCGAGCTGAGGGAGATCTTCTTGACGAAGGTCCCCTTGGCGCCCGTGGGCTTGGCCTTGTTGATGGCGTCGACGAAGGCGCGGACGTTGGCCGCGATGGCGGTCTCGTCGAACGAGGCCTTGCCGACGCCGGCGTGGATGATGCCGGCCTTCTCGGCGCGGAACTCCACCTGGCCGCCCTTGGAGGCCTTGACGGCCGTGGCGACGTCGGCGGTGACCGTGCCGAGCTTCGGGTTCGGCATCAGGCCGCGCGGGCCCAGCACCTTACCCAGGCGGCCGACCAGGGCCATCATGTCCGGGGTGGCGATGGCGCGGTCGAAGTCGATCTGCCCGGCCTGCACCTTCTCGGCCAGGTCCTCGGCGCCGACCACGTCGGCGCCCGCGGCGCGGGCCTCGTCAGCCTTCTTGTCGCGGGCGAACACGGCGACGCGCAGCGTCTTGCCGGTGCCGTGCGGCAGGTTGACGACGCCGCGCACGTTCTGGTCGGCGTGCCGCGGGTCGATGCCGAGGTTCATCGCGATCTCGATGGTCTCGTCGAACTTGGCGGTGGCGTTCTTCTTCACGAAGGCCACGGCCTCGTCGAGCTTGAAGGCCTTGGCCGGATCCAGTCCGGTGGTCGCCTTCTTCATGCGCTTGCCCATAGCCATGGCCTTACTCCACCACCGTCAGGCCCATCGACCGGGCGGAACCGGCGATGATCTTCGCCGCGGCGTCCAGGTCGTTGGCGTTGAGGTCCTTCATCTTCTTCTCGGCGATCTCGCGCACCTGCGCCATCGTCACCTGCCCGACCTTGGCCTTGCCGGGGTCATTCGAGCCCTTGCCGACGCCGGCCGCCTTGCGCAGGAAGTACGACGCCGGCGGCGTGCGCATCTCGAAGATGAACGAGCGGTCCGAGAACGCGGTGATCAGGACGGGAACCGGCATCTCCGGCTCCATGTCCTTGGTGCGCGCGTTGACCTGCTTGCAGAACTCCATGATGTTCAGGCCGCGCTGGCCCAGCGCCGGACCGATCGGCGGCGAGGGGTTCGCCTTGCCGGCCGGGATCTCCAGCTTGATGTAACCTTCGATCTTCTTTGCCATCGTGCAGTCCCCTCCTTAGGGACTTCGCGCGGTACGGCCGCCGCAGGACTTTGCGGCGTACCTCCCGCGCCCTTGCCGCTCAGGTCTTGGCGACCTGGGCGTACTCCAGCTCGACCGGGGTGGCCCGGCCGAAAATCGACACCGAGACCTTCACGCGGCTGCGCTCGTGGTCCACTTCCTCGACGTGGCCGACGAAGGACTCGAAGGGCCCGTCGGTGACGCGCACCTGCTCGCCCACCTCGAAGATGATCGAGGACTTCGGCCGCTCCACGCCCTCCTTCACCTGGTTCAGGATGCGCTGCGCCTCGGCCTCGCTGATCGGCGAGGGCTTGTTGGCGGCGCCCAGGAAACCGGTGACCTTGGGCGTGTTCTTCACCAGGTGCCAGGTCTGGTCCGAGAGGTCCATCTTCACCAGCACGTAGCCGGGGAAGAACTTGCGCTCGGCGTTGACCTTCTGCCCGCGGCGGACCTCGACGACCTCCTCGGTCGGCACCAGGACCTCGGTGATCTGCTCGTCCATGCCGCTCTGCTTCGCCTGGTCGCGGATCGACTCCGCGACCTTCTTCTCGAAGCCCGAGTAGACGTGGACGACGTACCAGCGCAGCGCCATGGTCAGCTCCCCAGTCCGAGGATCTGGCCGACCCCGAAGTTCAGCACGCGGTCGACCAGGAAGAAGAAGATCGCCACCAGCACCACCATGACGAAGACCATCAGGGTGGTGACGAGCGTCTCCTTGCGGGTCGGCCAGGTGACCTTGGAGGCCTCCTGCTTCACCTCGCGGAAGAACTGTGCCGGCTTGAACGCCATGTCCTCTGTCTCTCGTCCCGCGGCGCGGGTCCTGTACCTGCCGGGCTGGCAGGAGTGGAGGGGCTCGAACCCCCAACCCCCGGTTTTGGAGACCGGTGCTCTACCAGTTGAGCTACACTCCTAGGACCGCCCCACAGGACTCCCTTACTTGATGATCTTGGCGACGACGCCGGCGCCGACGGTGCGGCCGCCCTCGCGGATGGCGAAGCGCAGGCCCTCGTCCATGGCGATCGGCGCGATCAGCTCGACCTGCATGGTGGTGTTGTCGCCCGGCATCACCATCTCGACGCCCTCCGGCAGCTGCACCACACCGGTCACGTCCGTCGTGCGGAAGTAGAACTGCGGGCGGTAGTTCGTGAAGAACGGCGTGTGACGGCCGCCCTCCTCCTTCGTCAGGATGTAGGCCTCCGCCGTGACCTGCGTGTGCGGCGTGATCGTGCCCGGCTTCGCCAGCACCTGCCCGCGCTCCACGTCCTCGCGGCCGACGCCGCGCAGCAGCGCGCCGATGTTGTCGCCGGCCTCGCCCTGGTCCAGCAGCTTGCGGAACATCTCGACGCCGGTCACCACCGACTTCGCCGTGTCCTTCAGCCCGACGATCTCGACTTCCTCGCCGACCTTAACGACACCGCGCTCGATGCGGCCCGTCACCACCGTCCCGCGGCCCGAGATCGAGAACACGTCCTCGATCGGCATCAGGAACGGCTTGTCCTTCGGACGCTCGGGCTGCGGGATGTAGCTGTCCACCGCCTGCATCAGCTGCAGGATCGCGTCGTGGCCGAGCTCCTTGTTCCCGTCCTTCAGCGCCTCGGTCGCCGAGCCGCGCACGATCGGGATGTCGTCGCCGGGGAACTGGTAGGAGGACAGCAGCTCGCGCACCACCATCTCCACCAGGTCCAGCAGCTCCGGGTCGT
>JADLBT010000050.1 GCA_020847555.1 Gemmataceae bacterium | reverse complement strand
GTGTAGCGCTGCGACGCCTCGAACTGCTCGCCGGTGCCCTGCGGCGGATCGAGCGTCATCTTGTAAGTGCGCGACCACGCCTGGCCGGGTGCGGCCGCGGCCCCCGGCACGATCAGCTGAAACGGCAACTCGGCCTCGAAGCGGTTCGGCGGCCCCTGCTTCACCTCGACCACGCGGCCGTAGGGGTCAACGATCACCACGGCGACCGGCTGGCCGACGTATTTCGCCATCTGGTCGCGCAGCTCCGGAGTGCTTTTGTCCGGGTTGGCGGAGTCGAACAGGAGGACACCGCCGCCCGGCCGCGTCTGCTCGTGGCGCAGGGCCGTCAGCGACAGCTGCAGCGTCGCGGTCCCCTGGGCATCGACCGCCAGCACCTGCCAGCGCTTGACCAGGTTTACCCTGGAGGTCGTTTCGACCTTGTCCCCGCCGACCGTCTCGGTCGCGGTGGAAACGTGTTCGACCCGGTACGTCAGGATCTGGTTGGGCTGCCAGCGAAAGCGCCACGGCGCCCCCTGAGCGCCCGCGGGCGCCACCAGCGCCAGGCCAGCCAGCACCGCCAGAGCGTATTTGCGCATCTCTGCCCCTCCTTCCTTCGGGACTGCCGCAAGCGGCTGGCGATATAACAGAGGCGACAGAGGCGAGCCAGACCAATCCGCCGTCTCGCCAACCCGGGTTGACACCTCCCCCATTTCCTCACTACAACCCCTTGCCTGAAGGCAACGCCGGACGCCCGGTGGAAGGGAGGAGCATGGACGCGCCGGAACTGGAACCGCACGCACGCTGGCGCTGGCGGGCGCTCGCCCTCGTCCTGATCCTCGGCTCGGCCGCCCTGCGGCTTGCCTATCTTGCCGGCGACTGCCCGCTCGACCTGGCGCCCGACGAGGCCCACTACTGGGACTGGTCGCGCCACCTCGACTGGAGCTACTACAGCAAGGGGCCGGTCGTCGCGTGCCTGATCCGTGCCGGGTGCGCGCTCGCTGGCCCGTTCGCCGCCGACCTGACCGGCACGGAGGCGCTGGCGGTCCGCCTGCCGGCCGTTCTCTGCGGCGCCCTGCTGCTCCTGAGCGTCTACGTCCTGACCGTCCAGGTCTGCCGGCGCGAGGCTCTCGCCTGCGCCGCGGTGGCGGTGGGCCTGACGCTGCCCGTCATCGCCGCCGGCTCGACGCTGATGACCATCGACGCCCCTTACACCTGCTGCTGGGGCTGGGCGCTGGTGCTGGGACACCGGGCCGTGTTTCGCGGGTCGGGGTGGGCGTGGCCGGCGGCCGGGCTGGTGGTCGGGCTGGGGATCCTGGCGAAGTACACAATGGTCCTGTGGTTGCCGTCCCTCGCCCTGTTCCTGCTCACGTCGCCAGATCACCGCCGCTTACTGCTCCGCCCCGGTCCGTGGGTGGCGGGCGGCGTCGCGGCGGTATGCTGCCTGCCGATCCTGCTATGGAACGCCCAGCACGACTGGGTTTCGTTCCGGCACATCAGCGGGCTGGCGGGGCTGCGCGAGCGCGCGGCCGGCGTGCGCTGGCTTGGGCCGCTGAACTTCGTGGCGGTGCAGTTCCTGCTGTTCCTGGGGTTCTGGTTCATCGTCTGGGTGCGGGCGATGGTGACGTACCGGCCGTGGGCGGAGACGCGGCCCGAGTACCGCTACCTCTGGTGGACGTCGGCCCCGATGTTTCTGGTGTTCCTGCTGTTCGCGCTCAAGACCGGCGGCGGGGAGCCGAACTGGCCGGTGACGGCCTACGTCTCCGGGCTGGTCCTCGGAGTGGCGTGGCTCGCGCGGGAGCTGCGAGCGGCCCGCGGGTGGTATCGCGGGCTGACGGTGGGCGGGCTCGGCGTCACCTGCGCGCTCGGGGTGTTGCTGACGCTGACGGTACATCACAGCGCGTGG
This sequence comes from Gemmataceae bacterium, assembly GCA_020847555.1. Next base: position 16,196 of record JADLBT010000050.1, on the reverse strand, counting down.
GCGTGGCCGGCGCTGACGCGCCTGGCCGGGCCGCCGACCGAGACGCAGCCGTTGCCGCTACGGCGTGTCGATCCGACCTGCCGGCTGCGCGGGTGGAAGACGCTCGGCGCGGCGGTCGATGAAACCTGCGATGCCCTGCGCCGCACCGGGGTCGAGCCGGTGCTGGCCGCGTCGTCGTGGAGCCTGCCCGGCGAGGTCGCGTTCTACTGCCGGGGCCACCCGACGGTTTATTCGTTCGGCCTGCCGTTCGGGGACCGGCGCAGCCAGTACGACTTCTGGCGCCCGAACCCGGTCGCGGATCCGGACGTGTTCCTCGGCCGCACGTTCGTCGTGGTCAGTCCGGGGCCGCTTCGGCTGGAGGAGATGTTCGCCCGGGTCGAGCCGAGCAGGGTGGTCACCCACACGGAGGCGGGCCAGCCGGTGGCGCGCTGGCACGTCACCGTCTGCCGCGGCTACCGGGGGTCTGACGCCCTGGCGGGCGGGAATGGGAGTCCCGCGTACTGAATCTGCCAACCGCGGCTGAGGCGTCTACCCGCCGCGAGCGCCAGCGCGCGGGGCTGACCGCCCGCTGGCGCGCGGCGAGTAAACTACGAGCGCCCCATGAGGGTCTGGAGAACGTACATCTCCAACCCCTCGTAGTCGCGCTCGGCGCGGAACGCCTCGACCTTCGGCACGTCAAGGGCGCGCACGATATCGAGCAGGTGCAGGAACATCGCCCGACTGTTGGTCAGGTGGCGCGTCTGGTCGGCGGCCCTGGTGGGGCGCAACGCCTTGACGTCCAGCCCGATGCAGCCGTCGTAGCCGCCGCGCTCGAGCACCCAGACGGTGTTGAACGCCCGCCGCAGGTCCACCGATCCGAATGCCTTGTCCTGGTCGTACTTCAGCCCGTTCTGGTCGTTCAGGTGAACACTCCACAACTTGCCGTGCCACAGCGCGTACGCCATGTCGTCGGACGGGTCGAGCCCGGCCAGGATCGAGTGGGCTGACTCGATCAGCACGCCGACACGCGACGGCTCGGCCGTCCGGTACAGCAGGCCCAGGAAGTGGCCGACGGTCGGCAGGTACGCCTGGTCCATCGGCTCGTTCGGCTTCATCTCGCCCAGGATGCGAACCGTCCGGTCGTACTCGAGCAGGGCGTTGACTGCGTCCACGATCCGCCCGACCGACGTCAGCGGCTCCTTCGCCTCGCGGATGTACGTCCCCTCGCGCGCCAGCCACAGGACGATGTCCTTGCACCCCAGGGCGTTGGCGATGTCGATGGCGCGGCGGGAGCGGCCGAGCGCGTACCGGCGCTCGCTGGCGCTGTTGGAGGTGTATCCGCCGTCGATCGTCTTCGGGTGTTCCCACAGGCGCGGGGCGACGAACTCGCAGAACAGACCCTCGCCGTCGAGGATCTTCTTCACCTTCGCGGTCCCGCGCAGGGTCGCCTGCGGGTCGAGGTCGGCCTCGACGACGTCGTCATCGTGGAACTGCACGCCGTCCATGCCGAGCTTTTTGTACTCGCGCATCTTCGCGGCAAATGCGACCTCCTTGCGGACCGGGGGGCCGAACGGGTCGGCGCCGGTGCTGATGTTCCACGGACCGAAGGTGAATCGGTAGGTATGCCTGGCGTTGTCGGCCATTCAAGTTGTCTCCCCGAAATGCCGATGCAAGTGTGAGGTATCCGGTCGAAACGGCCCCGGTCAGGTGAGGAAACCTAATGCCAGTTTCAGGAGGAGGGTGTGCCAGGGGCTTTCCACAGCCCCTGGCACACCCACCTACTGGAACTTGCACTAGCGCAGGCCGTCCGTGACGTTCGGAACCTGGTCGCGCTTGATGATTTGCGTCGCACCTTCCGAGGAGACGAGGGTGGTGAGGTCCGTGTCCTGGGACGGCTCTCCCCGCAGGGCGAGGCGAAGCTCCAGGACCAGCGGACCTACCGCCACGCGATCGCCGTCCGCGAGTAACTGCTCGCCGGTGACGAGGGTGCCGTTGACAAGGGTGCCGTTGGTGCTGCCCAGGTCGCGCAGGCGGACTTCTTCGGGGGTGACGCGCAGGAGGCAATGCTGGCGGCTGACGGAAGGACTGTCGGGGCGCACATGGCACTCCGGCCCTCGGCCGAAGACGAACTCGCCAACGGGGAAAGTCAGCCGTTTGCCTCGGGGCTTTCCGTGGACCACCAGTAATTGCGCCTCCATGTCGGCTCCTTTTCAGGGGTTCGGCCTGGGCGCCCGCGCACTCCACTGACCCGCACCCACCTGGACTCTCGGCCTGGGGGTGAATCCCTGATGGTTGGTTTGAAGTGCCGTCCCGTTTATCGGTGTCGAGGGTGGCACGCATGCGGTTGGTGTGGGGTGTTATCTCCGTACAACACAGACTGATTATGCGCCATCGGCGGCCGGAAAGCAACAAGCAACCGGCAATCCGGGCACGCGGGCACGCGGAGGAAGGGACGCAGGGGCTCAAGAACCGGCCACGCCCGGCCAGTGCCAGGACGCCCGTCCGATCAACCCGGAGCGCCAGCGCCGGGCACGTCAGGCCCCCGCGCTCACGCTTCGGGCTCGGACACAAGTAGAAATCCCGAAGAAAGTTCTTGCCCCTCCTCCCCCTGTTTGGGAAGATAGTTCTTACCTGCCACTCCCCAACATACCTGCTTACTCACTCACGCGGAGGAGTCTGCGATGACCCTGGTCCGACGTTTGCTTCTCACCTTCGCCCTGCTCGCCGCGTGCCTGCCGCCGGCGCGCACCGACGACACCGGGAAGAAGGAGAAGCTTCCCGACCAGGTCAGTTACTACAAGCACGTCCGCCCGATCTTCCAGCAGCACTGCCAGGGCTGCCACCAACCGGCCAAGGCCGAGGGTGGTTACGTCATGACCACCCACGCCGATCTCTTCAAGAAGGGCGACCACGACGTCCCCGGAGTCGTCGCCGGCGCGCCCGCGAAGAGCCTGCTCGTCGAGCAGATCGTGCCGCAGAAGGGGCAGAAGCCCGCCATGCCGCGCGGCAAGGATCCGCTCACCGATCACCAGGTCGCCCTCATCAAGAAGTGGATCGCCGCGGGCGCAAAGGACGACAGCCCGGCGTCGAGCCGCGTCGTGGTGGACATGGAGCATCCGCCGGTCTACACCCTGCCGCCCGTCATCACCGCCCTGGCGTACGCGCCCGACGGGAGCCTGCTCGCCGTCGGCGGCTACCATGAGGTGCTCATCCACAGGGCCGACGGGTCCGGGCGTGTCGCCCGCCTGGTCGGCCTGTCGGAGCGCATCCAGGCGCTCGCCTTTTCGCCGGACGGCAAGTGGCTCGCGGTCGCGGGCGGTTCGCCGGGGCGCTTCGGAGAGCTGCAGGTCTGGGACGTGGCGAAGAAGCGCCTGAAGTTGTCGCTGCCGGTCAGCCACGACACCCTCTACGGCGTGAGCTGGTCGAACGACGGCACGAAGCTCGCCTTCGGCTGCCCCGACAACAGCGTCCGGGCGGTCGAGGCGGCCACCGGCAAGCAGATCCTCTTTCAGGGCGGCCACAACGACTGGGTGCTCGGCACAACCTTCTCGCGCGAGGACGAGTATCTCGTCTCGGTCAGCCGCGACATGTCGATGAAGCTGATCGAGGTCAAGACCGAGCGGCTGATCGACAACATCACAAGCATCACGCCGGGCGCCCTCAAGGGCGGGCTGGCGGCGGTTGCGCGCCGGCCGCTGAAGGAGAAGAAGCTGTCGAAGGTGCCGCCGGACGTCAAGGGCGGCACGCCGAAGGTCTATGACGAGGTCATCTGCGGCGGCAGCGACGGCACGCCGCGGCTGTACAAGATCCACCGCGAGACGAAGCGCCGTATCGGCGACGACGACAACAAACTGCGCGCCTACGCTGCCATGCCGGGCCGCGTCTGGGCTCTGGCGTTCGACGCTGCCGGCGGCCGGTTCGCGGCCGGTAGCAGCAGCGACGGCACCGGCGAGATCCGCGTCTACCAGACCGATGACGGCAAGTTCGTCGCCTGCAAGGGGCAGCGCGGTCCAGTGTACGCCGTCGCCTTCCGCCCGGACGGCACGCAGGTCGCGTCGGCCGGGTTCGACGGCACGGTGCGCCTCAACAACGCGGCCGACGGTGCCCTGGTGCGCGAGTTCGTCCCCTGCCCGCTGACGCCGCAAAAGACCGCCGGGAAGTGACACCTCCCAGGCCCACGGGCGACGTCCCGTGGGCGACACGCGGCCCACGGGACGCTGCCCGTGGACTTTGGCAACACAACCTGGACCACCCAACCGCACGCGCGTGAGAGCCAAGCACATGAAACCGACCCGTTCCCGATCCACTCGCTGGCTGATCGCCCTGGCCCTGGCGGTCGCGCCGGCCGCCGCCCACGCCGACACGCCCACGGAACAACTTCCGCCGGGGGCGCAGCTCGTCCGCATCGAGGCCGCTCCCGCCGCCGTCACCCTCCAGGGGCCGTTCGCGTACTCCCAACTCCTTCTCACCGGCCACCTGGCGAACGGCGAAAAGCTGGACGTCACCCGGATGGTGAAGTTGGAGCAGCCGTCGCCGCTGGTCAAGGTGTCGCCGACCGGACAGATCCGGCCGGTCGCGGACGGCGCCGCGAAGCTGTCGTTCGCTCTCGCCGGCCAGCAGGTGACCGTTCCGGTAACGGTCCGCGGTCAGAAGGACGCCGTCGCCGTCAGTTTTATCCGCGACGTGATGCCGGTCCTGGGAAAGCTCGGGTGTAACTCCGGCACCTGCCACGGCTCGGCCCAGGGGAAGAACGGCTTTCAGCTGTCGCTGCGTGGATACGACCCGCAATTCGACCATCGGGCTCTGACCGACGACATCGGCGGGCGGCGCTTCAACCGCGCCTCGCCGGATCACTCGCTCATGCTGCTCAAGGCGTCCGGCGGCGTCCCCCACGTCGGCGGGGTGGTGACCCAGCCCGGCGAACCGTACTACGAGATGCTCCGCCTGTGGATCGCCCAGGGGGTCAAGCTCGACCGCACGAGCCCGCGCGTGACGCGCATCGAGGTGCTGCCGGCCAACCCCGTCATCCCGCTGCCGAAGATGAAGCAGCAGATGACGGTTCACGCCACCTACAGCGACGGCAAGGTCCGCGACGTGACCGCCGAGGCGTTTATCGAGATCAGCAACATCGAGGTCGCCAAGGCCGACAAGGCCGGCCTGGTGACGGCGGAGCGGCGCGGTGAGACGGCGGTCATGGCCCGGTACGAGGGCGCCTACGCCGCCACCACCCTGATCGTCATGGGCGACCGCACCGGCTATGCGTGGGCGCCCGTCTCCGAGAACAACTTCATCGACGGCCTCGTCTACGAGAAGCTCAAGCAGGTCAAGGTGCTCCCGAGCGACCTCTGCACCGACGACGAGTTCATCCGCCGCCTGTATCTCGACCTGATCGGCCTGCCGCCGACGCCCGCGGAGGTCCGGGCGTTCCTCGCCGACACCCGCCCGACCCGCGCGAAGCGCGACGCCCTGATCGACCGGCTGATCGGCAGCCCGGACTACGTCGAGCACTGGACGAACAAGTGGGCCGATCTGCTGCAGGTGAACCGCAACTTTCTCGGCGAGATGGGGGCGAAGGCGCTGCGCGACTGGATCCGCAAGGCGGTCGCGGACAACATGCCCTACGACCGCTTCGCCCACGCCGTCCTGACCGGGTCCGGCTCGAACCTCGAAAACCCGCCGGCCGCGTACTACAAGATTCTGCGCGAGCCGACGGCGGCGATGGAGAACACGACGCACCTGTTCCTCGCCGTCCGGTTCAACTGCAACAAGTGCCACGACCATCCGTTCGAGCGCTGGACACAGAGCAGCTACTATAACCTCGCTGCCTACTTCGCCCAGGTGCAGCGGCGCGAGGATCCGAAGTACAGGGGCCAGAAGATCGGCGGGACGGCCGTGCGCGGCGCGATCCCGCTCGTCGAGGTGATCGCCGACGGCAAGACCGGCGACATCAAGAACGAGCGCACCGGCCAGACCGCCGTCCCGGCGTTCCCGTTCACCCACCGCGACCAGGCCCCGCCGACCGCCCCCCGCCGCGAGCAGCTGGCGAAGTGGATCACCTCGCCCGACAACCCGTACTTCGCCAAGAGCTACGCCAACCGCGTCTGGAGCTATCTGCTCGGCGTCGGGCTGATCGAGCCGGTCGATGACATCCGGGCCGGCAACCCGCCGGCGAATCCGAGGCTCCTCGACCGGCTGACCGAGGAGTTTGTCAAGAGCGGGTTCGACGTGCGGCACCTGATCCGCACCATCTGCCAGTCGCGCACCTACCAGCACTCGATCGCAACGAACCGATGGAACAAGGACGACGAGGTGAACTACTCGCACGCCCTGGCCCGCCGCCTACCGGCCGAGGTGCTGTACGACGCCATCCACCGCGTCACCGGGGCGGCGCCGAAGCTGCCCGCTGGCGTGGCCCGGGCGGCCCAGCTGCTCGACTCGAATGCCAAGGTGGCTGGCAGCTTCCTCGATCTGTTCGGCCGGCCGCCGCGCGAGAGCGCCTGCGAGTGCGAGCGCAGCAACGCGATGCTGCTCGGGCCGGTCCTGAACCTCGTCAACGGTCCGGTCCTGCAGGACGCGCTCCGGGATCCGAACAACCGCATCTCGAAGCTCGTCGCTGGCGAGAAGAGTGACGTCAAGGTTATCGAGGAGCTATTCCTCGCCATCGTTTGCCGCCCGCCGACGAAAGCCGAGGTGGCCGAGTGCCTGGAGGCGATGAAGGGCGGCCAGGAGGAGTTCGAGGGCCTCGCCCGGCTCCGGGCCGAGAAGGAGAAGGTGCTGGCGGACTACGAGAAGCAGCTGGCGGCGAAGCAGGCCGCGTGGGAGGCGTCGGTCAAGAAGACGCCGAGCTGGACGGTGCTGCAGCCGGACGTGCTGAAGTCGGCCGCCGGCGCGACGCTGACGAAGCAGCCCGATGGGTCGGTCCTCGCGAGCGGCAAGAACCAGGGGCCGGAGACGTACACGTTTACCGCGAAGACGGACCTGACCGGCATCACCGGGTTCCGGCTGGAGGTGCTGACCGACACGAGCCTGCCGGGGCGCGGTCCGGGGCGGGCGACGAACGGGAACTTCGTCCTGAACGACTTCAAGGTGACGGCTGCCCCGGCGGACGACGCGAAGAAGGCCAGGCCGGTGCCGCTGCGGACACCGCAGGCGACGTTCGCGCAGGAGGGGTTCGCGATCAAGCAGGCGATCGACAACAACCCGAACACCGGGTGGGCGATCGCGCCGCAGTTCGGCAAACCGCAGACCGCGGTGTTCGAGGTGAAGGGCAAGGTCGGCAGTGCCGGCGGGACGGTGCTGACGTTCACCCTGCTCCAGCAGCACCCGGACAAGATCCACAGCCTCGGCAAGTTCCGGCTGGCGGTCACGACAATGACGGGGCCGCTGCCGTTGGGGTCCGGCCTGCCGGACGGGATCGTCAAGATCCTCAACACGCCGGCCGAGAAGCGGACCGACGCGCAGCAGAAGACCCTGACGGCCCACTACCGCACGACGGACCAGGAACTGGCCCGGCTGCAGCGAGCGGTGACGGACTTCATCATCCCCGCGGACGCCCGGACGCTGGCGGCCCAGGACATCGCCTGGGCGCTGATGAACAGTCAGGCGTTCCTGTTCAACCATTAAGGCGTCGCGACTGTAACCAGCCCGAAGCGTCACCAGCCCGGAGCGCCGGCGCCGGCGCTCCGGGCTGGTTTTTGGTTCGTCAGTCATTCTGCCTGTGGAAGTCCAGCGCCCGCGTCCCGATGCGGGCCATGAACCGGATCTTCTGCTGCAACGACAGTTCGTCGATGTACCGGCTCCGCGCCGCGCTGATCCATCGGATCGGCCGCTTGCGGTAGTCCGTTACCACCCGCACCAGCACCGGCCCGTTGTGGCACAGCGCCCCGCGCACCCCCGCCTCCAGGTCCGCGTTGCCAACGATCTCCTGGTACGCCACCCCGAACGCCTGCGCCAGCGCGCGGTAGTCCAGCCGCGCCAGCATCGTCGCTGTCGTCCGCAGGTACGCCGGCAGCTGGAGCAGTTGCATGTAGTGGTACGCCTGGTCGTCCAGGACGAAGAACTTCACCGGCAGGTGCTCGCGCGCCGCGGTCGAGATCTCAACCGCCGACATCAGGAAGCAGCCGTCCCCCGTCAGCGTCACCACCTGCCGTCCCGGCAGGACGCGCTGGGCTCCGATCGACGCGGGGATCGACCACCCCATCGCCTGATTGTTCGTCGGGTTGAAGAACGTTCGCGGGCCGCAGGCGGTGAACGCTTCCGTCGCCCAGTACTGCGAACACGTCACGTCCACGAACAGCAGGGCGTCGGCGGCCGTGCAGCGCCGCAGCGCCAGGATCAGCAGCATCGGGTCGGCCCCGCACCGGGCGTGCGTCTCCTGATGGTCGCGGTACTCGGCGGCGCGCAGGGCGCGAATCTTCTCCGTCAACCGCGGGGCGCACGGCCGGCGCACCGCGTCGGCGTGGCGCAGCAGCGTTTCCAGGAACAGGCCGGCGTCGGTGTTGACGCATACGTCGGTGCGCAGCACGCGCCCGAGGTTGTGCTGATTGATATCGACGTGAATCAGCTTGCGCGGCTGCGGCTGCGAGTAGAATCCGGTCGAGACCTCGCTGAACCGAACCCCGACGGCGAGCACGACATCGACGTGCTTGAAGACCTCCTCGGCCGTCCTCGTCCCCTGCGGGCCGTAGCCCCAGCCGACCGCGAGCGGGTGCGTCTCGGCGATGACGCCCTTGCCGGCGATGCTGGTCGCGACCGGAGCTTGCAGTAGTTCCGCCGCACGCACCAGGGCCGGGGCGTAGTTCATGCACCCGTAGCCGGCGTAGATGCCGACGCGCAGCCGCCGGTCCGACAGCAGGCACAGGGCGCGGTGGAAGGCGCCCTCGTCGAACGGTACGGCGCACGGCGGCAGCGGGCCGGAGTGGTAGCGGTGCGACTCCAGCAGCAGAGTGTACGGGATGACGACGCCGACCGGCCCGGGTTCCCCGCAGCAGGCGAGCTGAAACGCCTGGCGGACCGCCTGGGGGATGTCGGCGGCGCAGCGCACCTCAAGGACGCCCTTGGTCACCTTCTCCAGCAGGCCGGCCTGTGGCAGGTCGTGGACCTGAAAGGCCCGCTCCCGGTCGCCGCGGGCCACGTCGCCGACCAGGCACACCATCGGCACGCTGTCCAGCAGCGCCTCGCCGATGCCGCTCAGCGCGTTGGTCAGCCCGGGTCCGGGGACGACGCAGAGCACGCCCGGCTTGCCGGTCGCCCGGGCATAGCCGTCCGCCATGACTGACGCGGAGAACTCGTGCGTGGCGAGCAGGTAACCGAGGTGCTTGCTCTTGAACGTGTCCCACAGCTCGTTCAGCTGTGCCCCGGGGATGCCGTAGACGCACTCGACGCCTTCCTGCAGCAGCGTTTCGACCAGCGCCTGGGCGCCGGTCATGTGGCCGGAAACCCAGCCGGGGGCGGGGCGCACGAGGCGGGCCAGCGGACCGGCGTCGGCCTGTCCGGCCGGGAGGGTCGCCAGCCCCTGGGCGGCCAGCACCTTGAGCGCGTCACGCCGCGAGAGAGGTCGGGTCATCGGCAGCCTCGAAGTTGAAGAAAAGCGGCCCGGGCGCACGGACGGGGTGCCGCGCGGATCGTCCACCCCTTCTTATCGGCCCGCGTGTTGCCTTCGCTTCAACCGGCCTGCCTCGCGGTTCAAATGTTTACCAGCCGCGCGCGGCCCCGCTCGCTCGCGCGGCTGGTTACACCGTCAGCGCCGGCTTTCCGACGACGGTCGCGGCGGGCGCCGGCTCCGGCGGGCCGTACCGGCCGCGCGTCAGCCGGCGCAGCAGCCGGTGCATCGTCTCCGGTGGGACGAATGCCAGGTTCATCGCCAGCATCAGCAGCGCGAACGTCTTCAGCCCCATGAACAGGCCGATCAGCCCGTGCAGCAGGATCGCCATCCCGAGCACCAGCCCGCGCGTCCGCGGCCGCCACACCAGGAAAACGTAGCTGATCTCGAAGAACAGCGTGAAGCCGGCCGCCGTCGTCATCGCCACCTCGTAGACGAGGCGGTTGGCCGCCAGTCCGTGCAGCACCGCCATGTACCAGCCGTGCTGCATCGGCGCAAACTCGAAATTGGCGATCGTCTCCCAGACCGCGTACCCCGTCCACCACGACGTGCCGAGCAGCTTCGACAGCCCGGCCGACGTGTAGAGGATGCACAGGTGGACCTGCAGCAGGCGGATCGCCACATTCGCGGATACCGACGGTGCGGGCGCAGCCGGGGGCGTCGGCCCGAAGGCGATCGGCGCGGCCGCGGGCTGGCGGCGCAGCAGGCGGTCCCAGAACGCCCGCCAGCGGCCGATCACCCGCGGCCGCGCCCCCGCCCACCAGCGCGCCAGCCGCCGATCCACCGACAGGGCGGCCCCGCTCGGCCCGATCGCCAGGTACAGCAGCAGGACCAGCATGATCCAGTCCACGCCGAACAGCGCCGCCGTCGCCCGCTGGGCGTGGCAGACTGCCGCCATCCACGTCAGCACCGCCGTGACGCGCGTGCAGAACCCGATCAGGAACAGGAAGCTGACGACCACGAACGCGACCTGGATTGCCATCATCGCGGCCGGGTCGGTGACGTGGAACCAGATCGACCACGCTGGCTGCCCCATCCCCGCCAGGACGCGCGGGTCCACGCCCCAGCGGTCGCGGTATGCCTTGATGTGGGCCTCCTCCGCCTGCCCCGGCGCCGGTGTCTCGATGACCTGCTGCCAGTCCAGCGGCAGGACGGCGATCGGCTGCTCGCGGTACAGCCGCTGACGCGCCTCCAGGTCGAGCCAGGCGTGTTCCCCCAGCAGCGCCGGCAGGTCGAACGTGTAGACGAGGAACGTGTAGAACGTCACCAGTCCGCAGCAGATGCGGATCGCGCCGAGGACGGTCGGGTCGGCCGGGGTGAACCAGAAGCGATCCCAGGCCGAGGCGGCCGAGTTGCGGGTCGCCGCGGGGGTGGTCGAACTGGACGCGGATTTCGGAACCATGCGCATCTGCCCTTCGTGGCTTCGGAGCCGTCGGCGTCTAATCCCCGCCCTCAGCGTTCTTCCTGCCGCAAGCGGCACGAAGAACGAGTCATTCCCGCGCGATCCTCACCGTTTGCCCGCGATCGGGTGCCCGCCACGCTTGTGGGACTCGCGCAGCGCCGCCTCCGCGTCGCCGGCGTGGGCGAAGGCGTAGACCATGACCGGCGAGTCGCGGTTGCCCCACTCCGCCCGCACGCTCGGCAGCAGCCAGTAGAGGAACGGCTCCTGCGGGTCCAGCAGCCGGCCCTGCGGGTCGTACGCGCCCTGGTAGTACGGCTGATAGTTCGTCAGATCCTGCGGATCCAGCCCGAGGCGCAGCTCCTGCGGCGACACGATCCAGTGAACGACCCGGTAGATCTTGACATGAACCGGCTTCGCATCGGGGTATTTCGGGTGCGTCCGGCGGGCGATGTGGCGGGCATACGACGCGAGCAGGAGCCTGCTGTGCGCGTCCGGCGGGCTGTACTCCGGCAGACGCAGTCGCGGGTCCACCGGCGGGACCATCTGGCGCAGGAACGGCACCTGTAACGTGGACGTGGGTTGGTCCTTCGCCCCGAGTACCCCCTTCGTCTCCGCGTACCCCTGCGGCGTCTGCAGGTAGCGGCGGCGGTAGTACGCCGCCGGGCCGGCCGGCGTCTCCGCCGGTAGGGGGGGATCGGTGCGGGTCGCCGCGTCGGCCAGCATCAGCCGCCGCTCGTACTGCAGCGCCAGCGGGTACAGCGGCCGACCCCCATCATCCAGGTTGGGCAGCTTGAACCAGTGCGAGACGCGGCGATCCTCGCCCTTGCGCTCGTACTCGACCCGGAACCACAGCTGGTGCGACGGCAGCGGCTCGGGAGAGTAGAACCGATAGGCGTTGTTGAGGTACAGGAACTCCAGGTACGGCCGGTAGAGGCGTCCCCAGAGCTGCGAAAACACCCACGGGCCAGGCGGGTTGCTGGCGGCGGCGGTCGCGATCCCGCCCAGGTGGAAGAGGATGAGCGCACTCACGGCTCGGCGCCGCACCCGCTGCGAGGTTGCCAGCAGCGGGGCCGCAGCGAACGCCGCCAGCGCCAGCACCGCGAGGAACAGCCGCGCCGAGTCCCACTCGTCCTGGCGGTCCACCCCCAGGAACAGCGCCCAGCACGCGAGGTACGCGACCGCCGCCGCCAGGGTCAGGATTGCGGCGCTCTCCACACCTTCTCGCGCCTCCTCACGCAGGACGCGCCGGGGCAGGTACAGCGCTGCGAAGCCGCTCCACAGGGCGACGAGCAGCCAGAAGAACGTCTCGCCGCCGGTGAGCCATTCGACCTCGGCCCGGTACTCCCGCAGGCGGATCGCGAAGCACACCACTGCCGCCAGCGCGACCAGCGCGTTGGCGAATACCACCCCGAGCCCAGCCCGCCGGTGCCAGGCAGAGGAGAGCCGTGCGCCTGGCCAGTGGAGTTGCAGCCCGACTGCCGCCCCGGCCGTCCCCAGACCGACCACGAGGAGCACGAAGCGCACCCCGGAGAATTCATCCCCGACGACCCGCGCCAGAAGGAACGCGGTGGACGCGGCCGCCAGCCCGACGAGCAACCACGGCCACGGGTTCGACAGGATCCAGTCCGACCCGGCAGCCTTCACCTCGGCGCTGGCCACGGCGCAACTCCCTTCCTCAAAGGCCGACGCCGGCGCCCGCTGAGGGGTGCCGGCGCCGAACAACGGCCATTGTCTACCGTTCCTGCCTGTTTGACAACCCGATGTGGCGAGGCCGCGCGGGGGAGGCGCACGGGAGCCGGCCTTGCTCCCTGGTTCAAAAACACTACAATATAACCTGTATTTATTCGTATTTACTGAACTGCCCGATATCCCGGGATTCGCGTGAGGTGCGCGGAAGCGACCTGGGTGCCGGGGCGGAGAGAGTTGCCGATGAACGAGGGCGGCGAGGTGGCGGCCAGGCGAGACGGCGGCGTTTACCGCGACCACAGCCGGACCTTCGCGGACCACCGCCACGTTTACGCCGTTGTCTCGCGCCGCAGCGGGGGCGTCAGCGTCGGCATCAACCTCTCGCCCGCCCGGCGGTGCAACTTCGCCTGCGTTTACTGCCAGGTGGATCGCAGTGAGCTGCCGTCCGATGGCCCCATCGAGGTGGCGCGGCTGGTGGACGAGCTGGAAGACGTGCTCGACGAGGTCGGCTCCGGCCGGCTGTTCGAGTGGGAGCGCTTCCGGGACACGCCGCCGGCACTGCGCTGTCTCCGCGACATCGCCTTTTCCGGAGACGGTGAGCCGACGGCCTGTCCCCAGTTTCCGCAGGCTGTGCAGGCGACCGTCGAGGTACGTCGGCGGCGCGGCCCGGAGGCGCTGCCGCTGGTCCTGATCACCAATGCCAGCCGCCTGCACCACCCGGCGGTGTGCCAGGCTCTTGCCGTGCTCGACGCCAACCACGGCGAAATCTGGGCCAAGCTCGACGCCGGCACCGCGGCGTACTACCGGCGCGTGAACCGCACGGCCGTCCCCTGGCGGAGAACCCTCGACAACATCACCGCCGCCGCTCAGGCACGGCCCCTGGTCATCCAGTCCCTTTTCATGGCCCTGGACGGGAAAGCGCCGCCGGCAACCGAACTGGAGTCATTCTGCCGGCGGCTTAACGCCATCACTCACGCCGGCGGCCGGATTCGGCGGGTGCAGATCTGCACCGTCGCCCGGCGGCCGGCGGAGCCCTGGGTCGGGCCGCTCGCCGATGACCAGGTGGAGGGGATCGCCGAACTCGTTCGCCGGCGCACCGGGCTGCGGGCAGACGCCTTCGGCTGCTGAACCCGACGCACCGGCATCTCTCGGCCGTCCACGCCAGCGCAGCCGCATCGCCAGCGCGTGCAGCAGCCCCACAAAGGTAGCCAGCCAGGCCGCCAATGCGACGTACACGAAGCAGCGCGGCACGACTTCCAGGAACTCCAGTTCCAGCGCCCTGGCCATCCGGAAGGTCGCGGCCGTGTACATGCCCAGGGGGAAGACCGCTCCCCAGTACAGCGGATCGTACGCCAGCGGGAAGCGGCGGTAGACGTGCCGCCAGATGGCGAGGACCACGAGCATCGGGATCCACCACGTCCCGGTCGCCCAGTAGAAGACAGTGAAGCCCTTGAGGAACGGCAGCAGGGACCGCAGGAACGGCGCGTCCGGGGCGTTGGCGGTCAGCAGGGCGCCGGCGAGGGTGGAAATGGCCATCGCCCCCATGTTGATCCAGTAGGGCGGGGTGAGGTCGCCGGGGGAGAAGCGGAAGAAGGTGTAGCGGTAGAAGATGAGCGAGATCATCCAGATGTAAAGCATCCCGCCCCACAGCCACATCGACAGGGCCAGGAAGTTGATCTGCATCCGGTAGGGCTGTTCCCAGTGCGGCGCCAGCAGGGCGCTGAGCACCGCGATCGCCTGGGTGGCGACGACGGCGAGCAGCCACGCCCCGGTGATTCCCTCGCTCAGGGGAGGCTTATTCTCCTTGATGGTCAGGCCCGCGAACACGGTGTAGGTCAGGACCAGCCAGAGGACGATCCCCACGACCCACAGCGCCGTCGCCGCCGTCTCGTTGTCGGCCAGCAGCAGGAACTGGCTGCCGAGGACGCAGGAACCGGCGACGGCGGTGAAGAAGCCTGGGCCGCGCTGGTGGTCGATCAGGTCGGCGCAGAACTGGCGCGGCCAGCGGACCAGGCGCAGCACGGTCAGCAGACACAGAATCGCAGAGGTGGCCCCGTTCAGCCAGAACAGGGCCAGCGCGAGCAGGGGCATCCCCAGCAGGTAGGCGGCGAGGGAGACGATCCCGGTGGCCATCACCATCGCGAAATAGGCCGGGGACAGCCCTTTGACGCCCTCGTCCAGGGCGGCCAGGTACGGGTAGCGCGTCCACGCCGGGGCGTTCTCGGTACACGGGGCTCCAGCCATTCATCCTCCCCCGCCGGTTCGACTCCCACAGTCGCCCCGGTCGTCAGCTGCTCGAAGCAGGGGCGCTCGCCGCTGTGCCGGCTGGCGGTGCGTCTGGCCCCTGGGCCGTTGCAGATCAAGAACTAACGGACAAAACGGAAGGGCACCGACGAGCCGGAAGCGTCAGCGCCGGCAAGGTTGGCAGGTCCGTCGCTGACCGATTCGTCTTCGTTTTCTCCCGTTAACTCTAACCAGATCTTGCCGCTCGTCGAGGCCGAAGTTAAAGAAGAACAGCAGTTACCGCGACCCGAGCAGGCCCGCGCAGGGACGGCCCGCGGCGCCGCTCCGTACTGGCGATGTATCTTCTTGATCCCTTGACTCGTTCGGAAAAAACAGTTGCGTCCCCACCCGAAACTTTTTAAACTAAACCACGTTTAATGTATTTAGTTCATGACGCGACGTGCGCCAAGACCCTCCTACCTCCCTGAGGCTCGACCCGCCATGAGAGCCCGAACGATCTTTTCTCTCCTACCTGCCGTAACGATCGCCTTCCTGCTCCCTGCCGCTCCTCTGGCCGCTCAGTCGGCCAAACAACCGGCCGGCCAGGACAGCCTCCAGCCGCTGTCGGACAGCGCCTGGGACTACGCCAAGGCGCGGCATCTGCTGTTCCGCGCCGGCTTCGGCGGCCCACCCGAAGAAGTGCAGAAACTGTGCGGCCTCGGCCTGCGCAAGGCCGTCGAGTCCCTCGTGGACTATCGCAGCCAGCCGGACGTGGAAATCCCCATGGCCGCCGGGTTCAAGGGTCTGGAGCCGCCTGACCTGGTCAAGCTCAGTCCCCAGGAGCGGCTGCAAGTCTTCCAGAAGAAGAAGCCGCGCGACGACTTCCAGGCCATGCAGGAACTGCGTCGCTGGTGGGTCACCAAGATGATCCGCTCGCCGCGGCCGCTCGAGGAAAAGCTGGTTCTCTTCTGGCACGGCCTGTTCGCCGCCGAGCATCGCACCGTCCGCAACAGCATATCCATGTCGTTGCAGAACCAGTTGTTCCGCGAGCACGCCGCCGGTAACTACGCCAAGCTGCTGCACGCCATCCTCCGCGACCCGGCCATGCTCCGCTACCTGGACAACAACAGGAACGTCAAGGGCAAGCCCAACGAGAACCTGGCCCGCGAGATCATGGAGTTGTTCAGCATGGGCGAGGGCCAGGGCTACACCGAGCAGGACGTCCGCGAGGGCGCCCGCGCCCTGACCGGCTACACCTTCGACCCCAAGACCCTCCAGCCGCGGTTCCTCCCCAAGAGCCACGAC